>JADJIV010000019.1:0-71687 GCA_016706845.1 bacterium | reverse complement strand
GGGAAGGTGAAGATGTTACCGGCCGAGCTGCCCCAGCTGCCGGTGCTGGAGCCGTACTCGATGGTCCAGTTGCTGATGTCGACCGTGGCGCCGCTGGCGTTGAAGATCTCGACGTAGTCCTGGTTGAAGGTCGGGCCCGCAGTGCCCGAGCCGCCGCCGCCGTAGGCTTGGCTGATCCGCACGTCGGGCGAGACGGCGAGGGCCGGCACGGCCAGCGCGATAAGGGCGAGCACGAGAACATTCGTCAGCATCCGGGTCATGGAGCGCCTCCTGGGCGTTTGCGGTGAAATGGACAGATGAGCTCGGTTCGCTCGACCCATCCCACGGAACCTCCCCGTTGATGTGATCAATTGTATCGTGAGTCGAACATTATGGAAAGTTAAAATTCAATTAATTCATGCAATATTCCACACCTTGGGATCGCCGATGACGAATTCCCGTAGGCATTTTCAGCCGCGATGATATCTTGCCCGCCATGAAGCACGACGATGGGCAACGGACGGGAATCGCCTACGGGCTGGCCGCCTATGGGTGGTGGGGTTTCGTGCCACTCTATTTCAAGGCGGTGTCCCACGTCGCTCCCCGGAAGTCCTGGCGCACCGGGTGCTCTGGTCCCTGGTCCTGCTGGCTTCACTGCTGGCGGTGCGCGGTCGCATCCCCTTGTGGGGAAACTGTTGCGTGACCGGCGCACCCTGGCGGTGCTGGGACTGACCACCCTGCTGATCGCCGCCAACTGGCTGGTGTTCATCTGGGCGGTGGCCAACGACCGTGTCCTGCAGGCCAGTTTCGGCTACTTCGTCACCCCTCTGCTGAACGTGCTGCTGGGCGTGATCGTCCTGCGGGAGCGTCTGCGCCGCCTCCAGGCCGCGGCGGTGCTGCTGGCCGGCCTCGGGGTGCTGTGGCTGTCGGTGCGCCTGGGCGGCCTGCCTCTGGTCTCGTTGGCCCTGGCCGGCACGTTCAGCCTCTACGGGCTGCTACGCAAACCGATCCGCCCCGACGGGACGCTGGGCCTGGCCGCGGAAACGCTGCTGCTGGCGCCGGCGGCCCTAGCCTGGCTGCTGGTGCGCGAAGGGTCCGGGACGGCCTTCCTGCACGGCGGCGCCGGCACCGCCCTGTTGCTGGCCGCCGGCGGGATCGTGACCGCCCTGCCCCTGATCTGGTTCGCCGAGGCGGCGCGGCGGTTGCGCTACGCCACGGTCGGCTTCCTGCAATACCTCTCCCCGACCCTGCAATTCCTGTTGGCGGTTATCCTGTTCCACGAACCGTTCACCGGCGCCCACGCCGTCGCTTTCGGGCCCATTTGGGCCGCTCTGGGCCTCTATTCATGGGATGCGCTCCGCCACGGCTGACCCCGACCGACTTCCATCGTCAACAAACGTTGACTAATTTCTGGAACTACCTGTATTTCGGTATGATTATAGCAGGGCCCCTGGCACCCACACACCCGGAGGTCGACATGCGACGTTCGATTCTGCTTTCCTGCCTGGCCCTGACCCTGCTGTCCGTGACCGACGCCGGCGCCACCAGCGGCCGCAAGAACGCCTGGCTCAACGCCTACCCCGACGCGTGCGCGACGTTGCGCAGCGCCGCCAGCAACTGCACGCTGTGCCACTTTCCCAACGGGTCCCCGGACGCCGACAACATGAACAGCTACGGCGCCGACTACACCACCAACTGGGCGAACTACGGCGCGATGGATTCCGACAACGACACCGTGAGCAACGCCCAGGAGATCCTCGACTGCACCGACCCGAGCGACTCCACGTCCCGTGTCCCGAACGAATCCGACAGCTGGGGTGCCGTCAAGAGCCTCTACCGGTAGCCTGCCCGGGGGAGGGCCGGCGCCCTCCCCCATCCCCCCCCGCGCTTCGCCATCTTCCGGGTCCTCTGCGCCGCCCTTTGGGAGTTGGCTGCGGCGGGTTCGTCTGTGCTATAGTTTGCTGGTACCCTTCGCGGCGTCCCGCCGACCGACCCGCAAACCACCAGGAAGACCAGCATGACCGACGACCTCCAGCACGAAGACGCCCCCGACAATGGCGAGGACTTCGCCCGTCTGTTCGCCGAGAGCGAGCAGCGGACCCACGACCAGACCCCTGAACCGAAGACCGGTGAGCAGGTCACGGGCAAGCTCGTCCAGATCGGCGACGAGGAGTGCTTCGTCGACTACGGCGGACGCAGCGAACTGCCCATCAGCACCGTCGACCTGCAGGACGCCGAGGGGCGGCTCAGGTTCGCCGTCGGCGACGCGATCACGGCCTACGTGGTCGGCAAGGGAGCCGAGCAGCGGCTCGCGCTGAAGCAGAAAGCCCAGGGCAAGGACACCCGCTTCCTCGAGGATGCGCTGCAGAGCGGCGTGCCGCTGACCGGTGCGGTGAAGGAGACCAACAAGGGCGGCTTCGTCATCGACCTCGGCGGCCACCGCGCCTTCTGCCCCATCTCCCAGATCGACGACCAGTTCGTCAACGACCCGCCGTCGTGGGTGGGACGCAGCCTCGAGTTCCGCGTCATCGAGTTCGCCGACGGCGGCCGCCGGCTGGTGGTCTCACGGCGGGCCCTGCTGCAGGAGGAGAAGGCGCGCCGCGGCAAGGAGACGCGCAAGACCCTCGCGGTGGGCGACGTGCGCGACGGCAAGGTCGTCCGGCTGATGCCCTACGGCGCCTTCATCGACATCGGCGGCGTCGAGGGGCTGGTCCACGTCTCGGAGATCAGCCACCACCGCATCGCCGATCCCACCGAGGTCCTGCAGGAGGGCCAGACGGTCACCGTCAAGGTCACCGACCTGCAGCACGTCGGCGAGGGCAAGACCGAGCGCGTCAGCCTGTCCATCAAGGCGCTCGCGGGCGATCCCTGGCAGGGCGTCGAGGCGCAGTTGAAGCTGGGCGAATGGGTCACCGGCGTGGTGACCGGCATGGCGGACTTCGGCGCCTTCGTGGAATTGCTGCCGGGCGTGCGCGGACTGGTGCACGTGTCCGCGCTGTCGCAGGAGCGGGTGAGCCATCCGAGCGACGTCGTGCGCGAGGGCCAGGAAGTGCAGGTGCGCATCGTGGAGGTCGACGTGCAGCGCAAGCGGATCTCGCTATCGCTGGTCGGCTGAGCGTTCCGCCGCGCGGGGACGGATCTCTCAGGGGACGGCCTAGGCCGTCCCCTTTTCCGTGCGGATGGCGACGATCGCGTCGGCCAGCCGGTCGACGGCGTAGTCGACTTCCGCTTCCGTCGTGCCGCGGCCCAGGCTCAACCGGATGGAACTGCGGGCGCGGTCGGAGTCCAGGCCGAGCGCGAGCAGCGCCGCCGGCGGCTTCCCTTCGCCGCTGGTGCAGGCCGCGCCGGCCGAGAAGGCCAGCGTCGGGACGGCGCGCATCAGTTCACCGGCAGGCACCCCGGGGACCATCAGGTTCAGGCAGCCCGGCAGCCGCGCGCGGGCGTCGCCGTTCAGGACGAGGTCGCCGATCCGGTCGGCCAGGCGCGCGTACAGGCGGGCGCCCAGCTCGCGCAGCCGCGCGGCGTCCCGCTCGCGCCGCGCCAGCGCCAGGCGGCAGGCCACGCCCATCCCCACCACGGCCGGCACGTTCAGCGTCCCGGCGCGCAGGCCACGCTCCTGGCCGCCGCCTGTCAGCTGCGGTTTCAGGTCCACCCGGGGATCGCCGGACCGCACGATCAGGGCCCCGGCCCCTTTCGGGCCGTACATCTTGTGGGCTGAGACCGAGAGCAGTCCGATGCCGTCGGCGCGGAAGTCGAGCGGCACCTTGCCGACGGCCTGGGCGGCGTCGACGTGACAGACGACGCCCCGCTCCCGGCACACGGCGGCGATCTGCGGCCAGGGTTGCAGAGTGCCGAGCTCGTTCTGGGCGGCGTTGATCGTGACCAGCCGCGTGTCCGCGGTCAGGGAGGCGCCGATCGCGTCGGCGCTGACCAGCCCGTCCGGCCCGCAGGGCACGCGCACGACCTGCCAGCCGCGCGCCGCGAGTTCGTCGAGGGTGCGGTCGACCGAGGAGTGCTCGAGGGTGGAGACGATGCGGCCCCGGCTGCGCCCGCACGTCCGGCGAGCCGCGCAGAGCGAGGTTGTTGGACTCGGTGGCGCCGCTGGTGAACACCACCTCGCGCGGCTCGCAGCCCACCAGCGCGGCGACCTCCTCGCGCGCGCGGTCGGCCAGGGCGTTGGCCGACCAGCCGAAGGCGTGCGTCCCGCTCGAGGCGTTGCCGAAGTGGTCCCGCAGGGTGTCGACCATGGCGTCCAGGACCGCGGGATCCACGGGCGTGGCCGCCAGGTGGTCCAGGTAGACGGGCTGTGCGGACCGGCATCGCGGCTCCCATCAGCCCAGGGCGAGCATGCGCTCGATGGGCCGCAGCGCCGCGACCCGCAGGTCCTCGGGCACGACGATCTCGGGCGCGCGGTCCCGCAGGCACAGGTAGAGTTTCTCCAGCGTGTTGCGCTTCATGTAGGGGCACTCGTTGCAGCTGCAGGACTCGTCGGCGCCCGGCACCGTCCAGAAGGTCTTGCCGGGATTCTCGCGGCGCATGCGGTGCAGGATCCCCGGCTCGGTCAGGACGATGATGTCGGTCGCCCGGGACTCGCCGGCGAAGCTCAGCAGGGCGGTCGTCGAGCCGATGCGGTCGGCGTGCCGCAGCAGGGCCTCGGTGCACTCGGGGTGGGCCAGGACCGCGGCCCCGGGGTGCAGGGTCTTCAACTCGACGAGGCGGCGCTCGCTGAACTGCTCGTGGACCTCGCAGCTGCCGGGCCACAGCACCAGGTCGCGGCCGAGCTGCTTGGAGACCCAGGCGCCCAGGTGGCGGTCCGGGGCGAAGACGACCGGCCGGTCCCGGGGGATCGAGTCGACCACGCGCACGGCGTTGCTGCTGGTGCAGATGATGTCGCTCATCGCCTTGGTCGCGGCGGAGCAGTTGATGTAGCTCACCACGGCGTGCCCGGGGTAGCGCGCCAGGAAGGCGGCGAACTCGTCCGGGGGGCAGCCGTCGGCCAGACTGCAGCCCGCCGCGAGGTCGGGCAGCAGGACCTGGCGGGTCGGATTGAGGATCTTGGCGGTCTCGGCCATGAAGTGGACGCCGGCGAAGACGATCACCTCGGCGTCGGTCCGGGCCGCCTCCTGGCTGAGCTGCAGGCTGTCGCCGACGAAATCGGCCAGGTCCTGGATCTCGCCGTGCTGGTAGTAGTGGGCGAGGATCACGGCGTTCAGCCCGCGGCGCAGCTCCCCGATCGCCTCGATCAGTTCCTGGCCGGTCGGCACCGGGGCTTGGGGGGGAGCGTTCATGGCCGGGAGTCCCTCCTGCTGGCGTCCGGAGTCACCCGGCCATCATCGCCACGGGCGCCCGGCGGGGCAAGTCCTTATGGACAACCCCCCCCCGGATGCTTAATATTCATGGGCCGCCGGGCCGCCAGCGGGCGATTGGTGGCGGCTTTCCGGCATCCCACCCCACTCAGCCTCGAGGGACCGAAGCGACATGACAAAGGGAACTTCGAGCGATCGCCGCGGCGCCGCGGCGCCCCGGTCGCCGGCGGCTTTCCGCGTCCTGATCGCGCTGGCTGTGCTGTCGCTGGCGAGCCTGGCGTTCATCGGCTGCGGCGAGGACGACCCGCCGACCGTCACCCAGCTGCCCTTCCCGGAGCCGACCCCCTCCTTCCGGCTGATGTCGGTCTGGGGGACGGGCCCGCAGGACGTGTTCGTCGTCGGCCAGCCGGGCGTCATCCTGCACTACGACGGCGACTGGACGCTCACCTCGGTGCCGGACACGACCCTCACCGCGGTGTGGGGCGCCTCCGCCACGGACGTCTACGCCTGCGGGCACAACGGCGCGATCTGGCACTACGACGGCGCCGGCTGGAGCCGCCAGGCCAGCGGCACCGGGCGGGACCTCTTCGACATCGGCCGCGGGCCCTACGGCGAGATCTTCGCCGTCGGCAAGGACGGCACGGTCCTGCGCCGCAGCGGCGCCGGCTGGACGGCGGAGGAGAACCGGGCCTACCGCTACGCGACCACGGGCGTCCCCACCGACACGCTCGTCTTCTCGCTGGACTGGAACACCGTCACGCGGGTCACGCCGTACGCCATCGGCGGCGACCACGCGATCGTGATCATGGAGAACGAGCAGGAGGGCTACGACCACCGCTGGCTCTGGGGCAACTTCGAGGACCCCCTGTACAACCTGATCAGCGCGGCCAGCGCCAGCGACGTGCTGCTGGACAACTACATGGCCAGCGAGTCGGGCAAGCTCTTCTACCTTTCGGAGAACCTCGACGGCGTCAGGGAGTGGAAGCTGATGCGCCGCCCCAACGGCATCCAGGCCTACCCCTCGACGTACCCCGAGGGTGTCTCCGGGCTCTGGCTCGACGTCCCCGCCGGCACGCTCTACCTCACGACGCCCTACGGCAAGGTGTCCACGATCTCGCGCAACGGCGCCCTGTCGAGCACCGTGCTGTCCACCAGCGGCTGGTTCACGGACATCTGGGGCTCCTCGGGCTCGGACATCTTCGTCACCGGCTACAACGGCGCGATCTACCACTTCGACGGCAACAACTGGACCCGCATGACCGTACCTGTGCCGGAGAACGCCGGCAAGGCCCTGCCCCCGGTCGACGGATCCGGCAGGACCGTATTCTGATCCGCCATCACCCTGCGCCCGGCCGCCCGTGGGCGGCCGGGCCGCTCCCGACCCCATCCAGGAGGTTTCCCATGCACCGGACGGTTCGCCGGCAGACGGCGCTCGCCGCGCTCGCGCTCGCCCTGATCGCCCTCGCCGTGCCCGCGACGGCCTACGATCCCGACCCCGCGACGCCGCGCAGCGAGATCCCCGAGCAGTACCAGTGGCGCTACGACCACGTCTTCCCGTCGGTCGAAGCCTGGGAGAAGGAGCTGGCGGCCGTCGAGGCGCTGGTGCCGACGCTCGGCGAGTTCGAGGGGCACCTCGGCGAGTCCGCCGACAGCCTCTACGGCGCCCTGAAGACGACCGAGGACCTGGGGCAGCGGCTCTACAAGCTCTACGCCTACACCCAGCTGCGGCTGGACCCCGAGCTGTCCAACGCCGGGAACCAGCAGATGCAGGGCAAGGTCGGCTTCCTGTTCCAGGAGTTCGGCAGCGTCGTCTCCTACATGGAGCCCGAGATCCTCGAGGTGGACCAGTCGGTCATCAACGGCTACATCGCCGCGAAACCCGAGCTGAAGATCTACCAGTTCTACTTCGACAACATGTTCCGCATGAAGCAGTACTCCCTGAGCAAGGCCGAGGAGCGCGTCCTGTCCATGGCGGGCCAGGTCCGCGGCGCTTCGGCCGAGGTCAGCGAGAAGCTGCGCGACATCGACATGAAGTTCCCGGCGGTCATCCGCGAGGACGGCTCGATGGAGCCGCTGACGCTGGCCGGCTGGGGCCGGGCCCGTTCGAGCGCGTCCTACAACGTGCGCCGCCAGGCGTCCGACGCCTTCTTCACGACCTTCCGCCAGTACGAGAACACGCTGGCGGCGACCCTCGACGGCGTCGTGAAGTCGCACCTGCTGACCAAGGAACTGCGCGGCTACGACAGCTGCCTCGAGGCGGCGCTCAAGGGCGACAACATCAGCACCGCCACCTACCGGATGCTGATCGACACGATCAACGCCAACCTCGCGCGCACCATGCACAAGTACGTGGACCTGCGCCGCAAGGTCATGGGCATCGAGGGGCCGCTGACCTTCCCGAACCTCTACAACCCCATGCTGGAGGACGTCGAGGTCGCCTACACCTACGAGCAGGGACGCGACCTGATCCTCAAGGGCCTCGCCCCCATGGGCAAGGAGTACGTCGGCCTGCTGGCCACGGGCACCGACCCCGCCAGCGGCTGGATCGACGTCTTCCCGAACCAGGCCAAGCGCACCGGCGCCTACAGCACCGGCATCGTCGCCCGCGACATCCATCCCTTCGTGCTGCACAACTTCGACAACTCGCTCGACGCCGTGTTCACCACGGCCCACGAGTTCGGCCACGCGCTGCACTCCTACTACTCCAGCAAGTACCAGCCGCCCGTGTACTCCGACTACACGACCTTCCTGGCCGAGGTCGCCTCGACCTGCAACGAGGAAGTGCTGCTGAGCTACATGCTGAAGCAGGAGAAGGACCCCGAGCGCATCCTGATGCTGCTGAACGAGCGCCTCGAGAAGATCCGCCTGACCGTCTTCCGGCAGACGCTGTTCGCCGAGTTCGAGCTGCGCTACCACGAGTACGCCGAGGGCGACGAGACCCTGACCGCCGACTATCTCAACGGCCTCTACAAGGAGCTGATCCAGAAGTACTACGGCCCCAACTACGAGCTGGGACCGAACGACGAGGTGGAGTGGGCCTTCATCCCCCACTTCAACTACAACTTCTACGTCTTCACCTACGCGACCGGCCTGACCAGCGGCATCTCCCTGGCCCAGCAGATCATGGCCAAGGGCGAGCCCGCCGCCACGCGCTACATCGACGGCATGCTCAAGGGCGGCTCCAGCGCCCCGCCGCTGACGCTGCTGAAGAACGCGGGCGTGGACCTCGAGACCCCGGCGCCGATCCTGACGATGCTCGACGTCTTCGAGAAGACCATCGCCGACTTCGACGCCCTCTGGACGAAGACCTACGCCCAGTAGGCCGCCGTCGACATCATCGGCTAGCAGCAGGGGCCCCGCCGGCGGCGGGGCCCCTGTCGTTTCGGCGCGGGCGCGCGGGATGGTAGGCCGCCCTGGACTCGAACCAGGTACCACCTGATTAAAAGTCAGGTGCTCTGCCAGATGAGCTAGCGGCCCGTCGGGAAGCGGGCGGGCGGCCCGGCGGCCGCCCTGTCCGGAAGATAGCGGAACCCCGCGGGGGTGTCAAAGCGCGGGCGCGGTCAGGCGGTGACGCCGCCCGGCGTCCAGATCATCTCGTCGCGCTCGCGGCCGACCGAGATCCCCACCACGGGCGTCGCCAGCTCCCGCTCCAGGAACTCCAGGTAGCGGCGCGCCGCGGCGGGCAGGTCCGCCAGGCTGCGGCAGGCGCCGATGGGCGTCTGCCAGCCCGGGAACGTCCGGTAGACCGGCTTGCAGCGGGCCAGCAGGTCGCCCTGGGCCGGGAAGCGGTCCAGCGCGCCGCCGTCGACCGTGTAGCCCGTGGCGACCTTGATCTCCGGCAGGGTGTCCAGGACGTCGAGCTTGGTGATGATGATGCCGGTCATGCCGTTGAATTCCGCGGTGTAGCGGCCGGCCGGCAGATCGAACCAGCCGCAGCGCCGGGCCCGGCCGGTGGTGGCCCCGAACTCCCCGCCCAGCAGGCGCAGCGCCTCGCCCTCCTCGGCCAGCAGCTCGCAGGGGAAGGGACCGTTGCCGACGCGGGTGCAGTAGGCCTTGTAGACGCCCAGGATCTCGCCGAGGCAGTGCGGCGGCAGCCCGGTGCCGGTGAGCGCGCCGCCGATCGAGGGGTTGCTCGAGGTCACGAAGGGGTAGGTGCCGTGGTCCAGGTCCAGCAGGGCGCCCTGCGCGCCCTCGAACAGGGCGGTCTCGCGGCCGAGCCGCACGCCGGCGAGCGCCTCGTGCCCGTCCACGATCATCGGCGCGAAGCTGCGCGCCAGCACGACGAGTTCCTGGGCGATGTTGGCGGCCGACAGGGGCTCGGCCTCGTAGAGCGCCGCGAGCGCCTCGTTGGCCTCGAGGATCTTCTCGATCGCGCGCCGCTCGAGGTTCTCCTTGGGCAGCAGCAGGTCCCCCATGCGCAGGCCCTGGCGCGTCGCCTTGTCCACGTAGGCCGGCCCGATGCCGCGCCCGGTGGTGCCGATGCTGCGGCGCTTGCGCTTGCTCTCCAGGCACTCGTCGTAGCGGCGGTGGAAGGGCATCAGCAGGTGGGCCGCGGCGGAGATGAACAGCCGCCCGCGCACCGTCACGCCGCGCTCCTCCAGCTCCATGATCTCGTCGCGCAGGGCCCAGGGGTCCACCACCATGCCGTTGCCCAGGTACCCGCGGACGCCTTCGCTGAGCAGGCCCGAGGGGACCAGGTGCAGGACGATCTTCTCGCCGCCCCTGACGATGGTGTGGCCGGCGTTGGCGCCGCCCTGGTAGCGCAGGACCCAGTCGACGCCGCGGCCCAGGGCGTCGACGATCTTGCCCTTGCCCTCGTCGCCCCACTGGCCGCCGATGATCACGCGGTTGCCCGTCGCTCGCTCGTCCACGCCACCCGTCCTCGCCCGGGCCGGCGGCGCGCGCCGGACCCGCAAAAAAAAACGAGTCTCGAGGTTCGAGACCGTCGTGTTGCCTGGCGCGCCCCGGGCCTAGCGGCCCGTGAACATGGCCTTCAGGTAGCCCCAGGTCGCTTCTTCGAGGTTGCTGGCCGAGCAGTCGGACGCGCCGGGATTGCTGGACTCCTGCGTCGGACGCTGCCGTCCGGCTGCCGGTTGCCGTCGACATCGCCGACCTCGGCGCCGTTGGTGCAGCCGTCCCCGTCGGAGTCCCGGCCGGCCAGGTCGGCATCCCAGGTGAAGTCGTAGGTGCGGAAATCCGCGCCGAAGTCGTTCAGCGCCGCGTCGGCGGCTACGGGGGTCGCCGTGACGTGGCAGTTCAGGCAGGAGAACGGCGCGCTGAGCGGCAGCTGGCCCATCAACGTTTCGGTCGCCGAAGCGGTCGAGACGGACAGGATCACCAGCGTGACGACGGTGGAGCCGATCGTTAGCCGACGCGCCATGTGCCTCCCCTCGGCCATCATGATAACACCCTGTCGTAACGCCTGTCAACGCCTTGCCGCGGGCAGGGTTCCCGCGCCCGGCCTCAGTCCCGCCCCTCCAGCATCGCCCCGAACCAGCCCAGGATCTCGTCCCGCCCCTGGGCCGCGGCCGCCGAGGTCGGGAAGAACGGGGTCGCGGGGTCCAGTTCCAGGGTCTCCGCGATGTCGCGGAACCGCTCCGGCAGCTTGGTCTTGCCCAGCTTGTCGATCTTGGTCACGGCGATCGCGAACGGCACCCCCGCCTCGCGCAGCCAGGCCGTCATGCGCCGGTCCTCCTCGGTGGGGCGGTGCCGGACGTCCAGCAGCTGCAGGACGGCCAGGGGCCGGTCCCCGGCGAACAGATAGGCCCGCATCAGGCGCAGCCACTCCTCCCGGAGGTCCTTGCCGACCCGGGCGAAGCCGTAGCCGGGCAGGTCCACCAGGTAGTAGGTGTCTTCGACCAGGAAATAGTTCAGTAAACGGGTTTTTCCGGGTTTGCCGCTGATCTTGGCCATGGCCTTGCGGGCCAGGACGTGGTTGATCAGGGACGATTTCCCGCAGTTGCTCCGCCCGACGAAGGCGAATTCCGGCAGGATCAGCTCGGGGCGCCCGGCCAGGTTGGGGGCGCTGGTGATGAACTCCACGCGCACGTCGCGCCCCCCGCGGTTGTCAGTGGGAGGCGCCGGGCGCCGACTTGCCCGCGGCCGTCTTGCGGGCGTCGCGGCAGGAATCGCCCGGCCGGCCCCCGACCAGGGCCAGGTCCAGGACCTCGTCCATGGTCTCGACCAGGTGCACCTGGAGCTGGCGCCGGATCGTCTGGGGCAGCTCGAGGTACTCCTTCTCGTTGTCCTTGGGGATGATCAGGACCCGGCAGCCGGCGCGCATCGCCGCGACGGCCTTCTCGGGCAGGCCCCCGATCGCCAGCACCTTGCCGCGCAGGGTGATCTCCCCGGTCATGGCCACGTCCTTGCGCACGGGGATCTCGCGCAGCAGGGACACGATGGCTGTCGCCATGGCGATGCCGGCGCTGGGGCCGTCCTTGGGCACCGCGCCTTCGGGCACGTGGATGTGCAGGTCGTTCTTCTGCATGAAGGTCGCGGGCAGCTTGCCGCAGCGGGTGCGGGCGAAGCTGAGCGCCGTCTCGGCCGACTCCTTCATGACCTCCTTGAGGTTGCCCGTGAGCTTCAGCTTGCCGGCGCCGGTCATGTGGGCCGCCTCGATCGGCAGGGTCTCGCCGCCGACGACGGTCCAGGCGAGGCCCGTGACCACGCCGATCTCGGGCTCGCCCTCCACGACCTGGCGGCGGTAGCGGGGCGTGCCGAGCGTCTTCTGCAGCGAGGTGGGGTCACGCGGGCCGGGAAGCGGCCCCGCTCCGCCTTGAACTTGGCGGACTTGCGGCAGATCGAGGCGATCTCGCGCTCGAGCTGGCGCACGCCGGCCTCGCGGGTGTAGCCGTCGATGATCACCGACAGCGCGCGCGGGCTGAAGCCGCCCTTCCAGCTCTTGACGCCGTTGCGCTGCATCTGCCGCGGCACCAGGAAGTCGCGGGCGATGGCCAGCTTCTCGTGGTCCAGGTAGCCGGGCAGCCGGATGATCTCCATGCGGTCCTCGAGGGCCGCCGGGATCGAGTGCAGCGAGTTGGCGGTGGTGATGAACATGACCTCCGAGAGGTCGAAGTCCACCTCCAGGAAGTGGTCGCTGAAGTGCGTGTTCTGCTCGGGGTCGAGCACCTCGAGCAGGGCCGACGACGGGTCGCCGCGGAAGTCGGCCCCCATCTTGTCGATCTCGTCCAGCAGGAAGACGGGGTTCTTGGTGCCCGCCTTGCGCAGCGACTCGATGATGCGGCCGGGCTTGCTGCCGATGTAGGTGCGCCGGTGCCCGCGGATCTCGGCCTCGTCGCGCACGCCGCCCAGGGAGATGCGCACGAAGCGGCGGTTCATCGCCTCGGCGATGCTGCGCCCCAGGCTCGTCTTGCCGACGCCCGGCGGCCCCACCAGGCAGAGGATCGAGCCGTGCAGCTTCTTGGTGAGCTTCAGGACGGCCAGGTACTCGATGATGCGTTCCTTGACCTTCTCCAGGCCGTAGTGGTCGGCGTCCAGCTGCTTGCGCACCAGGCGGGTGTCGAGCCGGTCGCGGGAGCGCTTCTTCCAGGGCAGCTCCAGCAGGGTGTCGAGGTAGTTGCGCACCACGGCCGCCTCGGGCGACATGCCGGGCATCTTGGCCAGCCGGCCGATCTCGCGCTCGGCCGTCTCCCGCACCTCCGGGGGCAGGTCGCTGGCCTCGAGGCGCTCGGCGTACTCCTCGACCTCGCTGTCCTCGTCGGCGCCGTAGCCGAGCTCCTTGCGGATGGCCCGCAGCTGCTCGTTGAGGTAGAACTCGCGCTGGTTCTTCTGGACCTGGCTCTGGACCTCGGTGTCGATGCGCTGCTCGATCTGGAGGATCTCCAGCTCGTCGGCCAGGATCTGGTTGACGCGGCGCATGCGGTTGACCAGCCCGGGCTCCTCCAGCAGCTCCTGCTTCAGGGGCACCTTGCCCACGATGTAGGCGCTGATGGAGTCGGTCATGCGGGCGATCTCCTCCATGTTCAGCACCGACAGCAGCACCTCGTCGGGCAGGCGCTTGTTCAGGCGCACGTATTCCTTGAAGCGCTCCTTGATGGAGCGGCTCAGGGCCTCGGCTTCGGGGCCGTCGTCGCAGCTCTCGGGGATGGCCTCGACGGTCACCTCGCCGAAGTCGTCGCCGTCGCTGAAGCCGGTGATGCGCACGCGGGCCTCGCCCTCGACCAGGATCTTGAGCGTGTCGTCGGGCGTGCGGATGATCTGCAGGATCTTGATGACCGTACCCACGGCGTAGAGGTCGTCCTGGACGGGGTCCTCGACCTCGGGCTCGTGCTGCGCCGCCACGCAGATGTACTTGTCGCGCATCATGGCGGCTTCCAGGGCCGCGACCGAGCGCGGCCGGCCCACCAGCAGCGGCGTGACCATGTAGGGGAACACCACCACGTCGCGCAGGGGCAGCAGCGGCAGGCGCTCCGGCAGGACGGGCGGCGTGGCGGCGGGTTCGGCTTCGCGTCGCTTCATGTCTCTCCTGGTCGCGGGTGCGGGACGCGTCGGCGGCGGGCGGAGCGGCGCACGGCCGCCCGCGCCGCCCCTCGGCTCGGAACAGGGATGCGGTCAGGCGCCTTTGGCGTCGGCGTCGGCGTCCGTGTCGTGGCCGAGGATCTCCGCTTCGGCCGATCCGTCGACGACTTCGCGCGAGATCACCACCTGGCGGACGTTGTCCATGTTCGGGACGTTGTACATGACGTCGCGCATGACCGCCTCCATGATGGAGCGCAGGCCGCGGGCGCCGGTCTTGCGGGTGATGGCGCGGTCGGCGATGGCCTCGATGGCGTCGTCGGTGACCACCAGCTCCACGTCCTCCATGGACAGCAGCTTCTGGTACTGCTTGACCAGGGCGTTGCGCGGTTCGCGCAGGATGCGGATCATCGCCTCGCGGTCGAGATCCTGCAGGGAGGTCACCACCGGCAGGCGGCCGACCAGCTCGGGGATGAGGCCGTACTTGACGAGGTCCTCCGGCTCGACCCGGGCCAGGATCTCGTCGCCGGTGGCCTTGAGGTCGCGGTTCTCGGCGCGCTCGAAGCCGAGCACGTTCTGCCCGATGCGGCGCTTGACGATGTCGGAGAGGCCCTGGAAGGCGCCGCCGCAGACGAACAGGATGTTGCGCGTGTTGATCTCGATGTACTTCTGCTGCGGGTGCTTCCGCCCGCCCTGCGGCGGCACGTTGGCCACCGTGCCCTCGAGGATCTTCAGCAGCGCCTGCTGGACGCCCTCGCCGGAGACGTCGCGGGTGATCGACGGGTTGCTGCTCTTGCGCGTGATCTTGTCGATCTCGTCGATGTAGATGATGCCCTGCTCGGCGGCCTGGGCGTTGTAGTCCGCCGCCTGCAGCAGCCGCACCAGGATGTTCTCCACGTCCTCGCCCACGTAGCCGGCCTCGGTCAGCGTGGTGGCGTCGGCGATGGCGAAGGGCACGTTGAGGAAGCGGGCCAGCGTCTGGGCCAGCAGGGTCTTGCCGGTGCCCGTGTTGCCGATCAGCAGGATGTTGCTCTTGTCGACCTCGACGTCGTCGCCGATGCGGCGCTGGTTGATGCGCTTGTAGTGGTTGTAGACCGCCACCGCGAGGCTGATCTTGGCGTCGTCCTGGCGGATGACGTACTCGTCGAGGTGCGCCTTGATGTCGTGGGGCTTGGCGTGGGTCTGCGCGGTCTCCGGGGCGTCGTCGAGCAGCTCGCCCTCGAGGATGTCGTTGCACAGCTTGATGCACTCGCTGCAGATGTAGACGTTGGCCGGGCCGGCGACGAGCTTCGCCACTTCGTCCTGGCCTCGGGCGCAGAACGAGCACTTGATCATCTGTGGCGAACCGGTCTGGCGACGCTTCATGGTGCCTCCTGCGCGCGTGTCCCGCGGGCCGTCGGTCCTCAGTCCTTGACGATCTCGGCGCGCTTCTCGATCACCTTGTCGACCAGGCCGTAGGCGCGGGCCTCGACGGCGGACATGAAGAAGTCGCGGTCGCTGTCGTGGGTGATCCGCTCGACGGTCTGCCCGGTGTGCTTCGACATCAGGCCGTACAGGAGCTCCTTCATGTAGAGGATCTCCTTGGCGTAGATCTCGATCATGCTGGCCTGGCCCTGGCTGCCGCCCAGGGGCTGGTGGATCATCATGCGCGAGTTGACCAGCGCGGAGCGCTTGCCCGCCGCGCCGGCGGCCAGCAGCACGGCGCCCATGCTGGCGGCCTGGCCCATGCAGATCGTGGCCACGTCGTTGGAAATGTACTGCATCGTGTCGTAGATCGCCAAGCCGGCGGAGATGCTGCCGCCGGGGCTGTTGATGTACAGGAAGATGTCGCGGTCGGGGTCCTCCGCCTGCAGGAACAGCAGCTGGGCGATGATCACGTTGGCGACGTTGTCGTCGATCGCCGTGCCCAGGAAGATGATGCGGTCCTTGAGCAGCCGCGAGTAGATGTCGTAGGAGCGCTCGCCCTGGCTGGTCTGTTCCACGACGTAGGGAATCAGCATCTCGGTTCCTCCGTAAGGGTTCCGTCCACCCCGGCCGCGGCGGCCGGCTCAGTCCTGGCGATACGCGGCCCGCGCGCGCAGGAAGTCGAACGCCTTCTGCTCCGCGAGGTCCTGCTCGATCCGCTCGTCCTCGTGGTGCTGCCTGACGTAGGCCAGGTAGTCTTCGGCCGGGAAGCCGTTCTCGGCGGCGATGGCGGCGATCCGCGCCTCGACCTCCTGCGGCGTCACCGCGATCTCCTCCTGGCGGCGGATCGCCTCGAGGATCAGCATCGCCCGCAGCGAGCGCTCGGCCCAGGCGCGGCCCGACTCGCGGTAGCGCTGCTCGTCCTGCTCGTCGACCGGGCGCCCGAGGTACGCGCTGCGCTGCTTCATCTCGTTGACGCCGGCGGTGAGGTACTCCTCGACCAGGCTCGGCGGCGGCTCGACGGGGTTGCGCTCGATCAGCAGGTCGACGATGCGCTCGCGTTCGAGCTGCTCGGCCCGCCTGGTCTCCTCGGCCAGCAGCTCGTTGCGCAGGGCGACCCGCAGCTCGAGCAGGGTCTGCCCCTCCTTCAGCGCCGACGCGAAGGCGTCGTCCAGGTCGGGCAGCCGGCGGGCCTGGACCTCCTTGACCGTCACGAGGTAGCTGACCGTCCGGCCGCGCACGCGCTCGTTGCCGTAGTCCCCGGGGTAGGTGACCGTCACGCGGCGCTCGTCCCCGGCCGCGGCGCCGGTGAGTTCGGCGTCGAACTCCGCGAAGTTGCCCTCGGCGCCGAGCTCGAACACGTAGTCGCGGACCGGTCCGGCGGGGTCGGGCTCCCCGTCCTGCGCCTGCGGGACGATGTCGGTCTTCAGGCGGTCCCCCGGGGCGGCGGTCCGCTCGGCGCGCTCCCAGACGGCGCGGCCTTCGCGCAGGCCCTCGAGGGCCTCGTCCACGGCGCCGTCGGCCAGCTTGGCCTCGTTGCGGACCAGCGGCAGCTCGAGGTAGTCGCGGGCGACGACGTCGGGCCGCACTTCGACGCTCAGCTCCATCAGGACGGGGCCCTGCTCCTCGAGCTTGAGGTCGGTGAGTTCGGGGTCGGCGACCGGCACCAGCTTGTGCTCCAGCACAGCGGCCCGGTAGGCCCGCGGCAGCACCTGCTCGACGGTCTCCATGCGGACCTCGCCGCCGAGGTCCTTCTCGACCATGGCCAGCGGCACCTTGCCCTTGCGGAAACCGGGGCGGGCATGGGCCCGCCGGGCGACGCCCAGGTTGCGGGCGTACTCGCCGTCGAACCAGGTCCGGTCGATCTCCACGCCGATGACGCGCTTCCAGGTCTCGGGAGCCTGCACCGAGAGGGTGAACGGGCTCTGGGCGGTGTCGGTGGTCATGTCGGTCGTCCTTACGGTCGGGCGCGGGGCCTGCGCGGCACATGCGCGTCACTGGTGCGAGAGGGGGGACTCGAACCCCCACGGTTTCCCACAGGAACCTAAATCCTGCGCGTCTGCCAGTTCCGCCACTCTCGCCAGAACCAGGTAGGACAAGCCCCGGCCGGGTCGCCGCCTGCAGGCCGTCGAGCCGGGGATTGGAAGCTATTGCAGGATCGGGGCCAATATAGTCCGGCCCCGGAAGGGGGTCAAGGCATCCGGCGGCCCCGCGGCCGGCCGCTACTTGATCTTTCGATAGATCGTGCGCGAGGCGATCCCCAGGATGCGGGCAGCCGTCTCCTTGTCGCCGCCGGTGCTCTCCAGGGTCGCCCGGATCAGTTCCATCTCGGCGTCGTGCAGGGTGGTGCCGACGGGAAAGCTGACCGTCTCGATGACCCGCTTGCCGGCGCGGACGGCCTGGGGCAGCACGTCGACGTCGATGAGGCCGCCCTTGGACAGGACCACCGCCCGCTCGACGCAGTTCTCCAGCTCGCGCACGTTGCCGGGCCAGGAGTAGCGCTGCAGCGCGTCCAGGGCCGCGCGCGTGAAGCCGTCGATCTTCTTGCCGTTCTTCTCGCCGGCGAACTTCAGGAAGAAGCCGGCCAGCAGCACGACGTCCCCGGTGCGGGCGCGCAGCGGCGGCAGGTCGATGTTGATGACGTTCAGCCGGTAGTAGAGGTCCTCGCGGAACAGGCCGCGCGCGACGAGATCCTCCAGGTCGGCGTTGGTCGCGGCGACCAGGCGCACGTCCACCACGATGGGATCGTTGCTGCCGAGACGCTCGAACGTCGCGTCCTGCAGCACGCGCAGCAGCTTGATCTGGACGGACATGGGCAGCTCGCCGACCTCGTCCAGGAACAGGGTGCCGCCGTGCGCCGCTTCGAAACGGCCCCGGCGGCGGCCCGTGGCGCCGGTGAAGGCGCCCTTCTCGTAGCCGAAGAGCTCCGACTCGAGCAGCGTCTCGGGGATGGCGGCGCAGCTGACCTTGACCAGCGGCCGCCCGGCGCGGTCGCCCCAGCGGTGCAGGGAGGCGGCGACGACCTCCTTGCCCGTGCCGCTCTCGCCGGTCAGCAGGACCGTGGCCTTGCTCGGAGCCACCTGGCGCACGGTGTCCAGGACCCGCCGCATGACCTCGCTCATGCCCACGATGTCGCCGCGGCCGGTGTCCTCGGAGAGCATCCGCCGCAGCTCGCGGTTCTCGGCGATGAGCTGCTGCTTCTCGAGCGCCTTGCGCACGACGTTCAGGGTGAGCGAAGCCGTGAAGGGTTTCTCGATGAAATCGTAGGCGCCCATCCGCATCGCCTCGACAGCGGTCTCGATGGTGCCGTGCCCGGTGACGATGACGACCTCGGTGGCCGGCGCGATGATCTTGACCGCCTTGAGCAGGTCCACGCCGTTCAGGCGCGGCATCATCAGGTCGGTCAGGACCAGCGGCACCGGTTCCTGGCGCAGGATCTCGAGCGCCTCCTCGCCGTTGCCGGCGGTCAGCGTGCGGTACCCGTTGCGCCCGAGCAGGCGGCCGAGCGCCTGGCAGAGTTCGGGCTCGTCATCCACGACTAGAATGGTGGCCAATTCCGGGGCGGCGGGCGTGTGCTGGACGGTGTCGATCATGGTGATGCTCCCGGCCGGGGTGGCTGCCTAGCCAGGACAGTTTGTCGTCGAAAGGACAAACTGTCAAGAGCCGGGGACGATGTGTCTGCCGCCGGGAGGACTACGGCTGCAACCCGAAGATACGCGAGAAGATACCGCACTCGCGGGCGGCCTGCGTCAGCCCCTCCCGGAACTCCGGGGCAGCCACGGCGATCAGCGCCCGCGCCCGCTCGGCCAGGTCCCGGCCGTGCAGGTGGGCCACCCCGTGCTCCGTCACGACGTAGTGCACGTCGGCCCGCGTGGTCACCACGCCCGCCCCCTCGCTCAGCACCGGGACGATGCGCGACACGGTGCCGCCGCGGGCGGTCGCCGGCAGGGCCGTGATGGGCTTGCCGCCGCGGCTCATGGCGGCGCCCCGCATGAAGTCGACCTGGCCGCCGAAGCCGGAGTAGATCTGCGAACCGCGCGAGTCGGAGCAGACCTGGCCGGTGAGGTCGATCTGCAGGGCCGAGTTGATGGCGACCATGCGGTCGTTGCGCGCGATGTTGAAGGGGTTGTTGACGTAGTCGGTCGGGTGCAGCTCGATCTGGGCGTTGTCGTGGACGTGGTCGTACAGGCGGCGGGTGCCGAGCACGAAGCCCGCCACCACCTTGCCGGGGTGGAAGGTCTTGCGCTCGCCGGTGACGATGCCGCCGTCGATGAGATCGAGCAGCCCGTCGGAGAACATCTCGGAGTGGACGCCCAGGTCCCGCTTGCCCCGCAGGCAGTGCAGCACGGCCGCCGACAGGCCGCCGATGCCCATCTGCAGGCAGTCGCCGTCCTCGACGAGGCCCGCCACGTGGCTGCCGATGCTCTCCTGCACGGCGTCCATCGGGATGGTGGGGAACACGTCGAGCGGGCGGTCGACCTCGACGCAGAGCTCGAGCTTCGAGACGTGGATGAAGCTGTCGCCCAGGGTGCGCGGCATCTGCCGGTTGACCTCGGCGATGATCATGCCTGCTTCCAGCGCGGCCGGCTTGGTGATGCCTACCTCGACGCCGAAGCTGCAGAAGCCGTGCTCGTCCGGCGGCGAGACCTGCACCAGCGCGACGTCGGGACGATGCAGGCCGCGCAGCAGGTCGGGCACCTCGTGCAGGTGCACCGGGATGTAGCCGGCGCGACCGCAGTTGACGGCCTCGCGCACGTTCGGGCCCACGAACATGGCCGTGCAGCGGAAGCTGTCCTGCATGCCGGGCTGGGCGTAGCGGGCCTCCCCCGCCGTCAGGATGTGCAGGATCTCGACGTCGCGCAGCTCGCCTGCGCGGGCCACGAGCGCCTCGACCAGCGCGTGCGGCACGGCGCAGCCCGCTCCCAGGTAGACGCGCTGTCCCGAAGCGATCGCGGACACGGCGGTGGCGGCGTCGGTCCGCTTGCGGCGGTACTGCTCCATCCAGCTCACGGTTTGCCTCCGGTCCGGCGGCCCTCGAGGGCAGCCCGTGCGCCCGGCCACGCGTGGGGTCGACGACCCGGCCGTCGATCAGGCCGACTCCCCGCGCCAGCGCGGGGTCCGCCGCCATGGCCGCGGGCAGGCCCCTCGGCCGCGATGAGCGCCACGGTGTCCAGCAGGGCGTTGCCCAGGGCGTAGGTCGCGGTGCGCGCCACCAGGCTCGGCGTGTTGGGGGCGCAGAAGTGGGTCACGCCGTCCACGACGTAGACGGGGTCGCTCAGGCGCGTGGGCCGGCTCGCGGCGAAGCAGCCGCCCTGGTCGATCGCCAGGTCGATCACGACGCTGCCGTCGCGGACGCGGTCCTCGAGCTGGCGGTCGACGAGCACCGGGGCGCGGCCGCCCGGCGAGCGCACGGCGCCGACGACCACGTCGGCGTAGCGCAGCACCTTGGCGAGCGTGTACTCGTTGGCGGGGTAGGTGGTGACCCGGCCTTCGAAACGCCAGTGCAGGTCGTGCAGCAGCTCGAGGTCGACGTCGAGCAGCGTCACGCGGGCGCCGCAGCCCAGCAGGGCGCGCGCGGCGTTGCGGCCCGCGATGCCGCCGCCGAGCACGACCGCCTCGGCCGGCGGTACGCCGGCCAGGCCGCCCAGCAGGATGCCGCTGCCCCCGTGATCGGACTGCAGGTAGCGCGCGGCCAGCTGCGGCACGATGCGGCCGGCGATGCGCGACATGCTGGCCAGCACCGGCGTCGAGCCGTCGTCGCGCGTGATCGCCGCGGTGTCGACCGCGCTGCAGCCGCCGCGGCGCAGCGCGCCCAGCAGGCCGGGCTCGCAGGCGGGCAGCATCAGGAATCCCAGCAGCGTCTGGCCCTCGGACAACCAGGCCGCTTCGCCCGCCGTCGGCGCCTGCACCTTCACCAGCAGGCCGGCGCGCCGGTACACCTCTTCGGTGTCGCCGGCGATGCGCCCCCCCACCTTGCGGTAGTCCTCGTCCGTGAAGCCGCTGCCGAGACCGGCGTCCGCGCTCCACCAGCACGTCGTGGCCCTGGCGCGCGAGGGTCAGCACCGCCGCCGGCGCCAGGCCGGCCCGCTTCTCGTCCGGGGCCAGTTCCCGGGGTACGCCGATGATCATCGTCCCGCCTTTCGCGACAGCGCCGCCCCCCGCAGAGCCGGGGGCGGCGCCGAGAGATCCGCCCGCGACGCCGGTCAGCCCGCGTTGCGGACGTGCTCGAAGCCGCGGCTCAGCGCGGCCAGGTTCAGTTCCACCAGGTCCTTCTTCTTCACGGTCTCGCGCAGGGACTGCGCGACGAAGTCCAGCGGGAACGCGCCGGTCGCGGCGCAGATCGCGCCGAGCAGCACCACGTTGGCCACCTTGGGCGTGCCGACCTCGTCGGCGATCCCGGTGGCCGGGATCCGCACCACGCGGCGGCCGGGGTACTCGGGGCACTTCTCGACGATGGACGTGTCCACGATGACGGTGCCGCCCTGGACGACGTCGCCGGTGAAGGCCTCGAGCGAGGGCTGGTTCATCACGACCAGCAGGTTGGGCCGGTCGACCAGCGGGCTGCCGATGCGCCGCTCGGACAGGTTGACCGAGCAGTTGGCGGTGCCGCCGCGCATCTCGGGCCCGTAGGATGGGATCCAGCTGGCGTGCAGGCCCGCGCGCATGCCGACCTGGGCCAGGAACAGGCCCAGGGTCAGGACGCCCTGACCGCCGAAGCCGGCGAACTTGCAGTGCAGCTCGCCGGGCAGGGGCAGCTTCTCCGCCTTGGCCTCGGCCTCGCCGGCGCCGAGGTAGGCATCGCGCTTCGCGGGCTCGAAGGGCTCCACCTGGCGGTGCCAGGCCCCCTCGCGGTGGTCGGACTCGTCCTTGAAGACGCCCAGCGGGAAGACCTTGGTCATCTCCTCGACGAGCCAGTCGCGGGCGTCGGGACCGTCCATCTTCCAGCCGGTGGGGCAGGTCGACAGGATCTCCACGAAGCTGTAGCCGCGGTTCTCGACCTGGTTGGTCAGGGCTTTGCGGATGGCCTTGCGGGCCTTCATGATGTGCTTCGAGTCGCCGATCGCCACGCGCTCGACGTAGGTCGCCGCCGGCAGGGTGGCGATGATCTCGGCCACGCGGATCGGGTTGCCGTGCACGGTCTCGATGCGGCCGCGGGGCGTGGTGGCCGTCTTCTGGCCGATCATCGTGGTCGGCGCCATCTGGCCGCCGGTCATGCCGTAGATCGCGTTGTTGACGAAGAAGACGGTGATGTTCTCGCCGCGGTTGGCCGCGTGCAGGGTCTCGGCGGTGCCGATGGCCGCCAGGTCGCCGTCGCCCTGGTAGGAGATGACGATCGCCTCGGGGTTGGCCCGCTTGATGCCGGTGGCCACCGCCGGCGCGCGGCCGTGGGCGGCCTGCATGTGCCCGCAGTCGAAGTAGTAGTAGCCGAACACGGAGCACCCCACCGGGGAGATGAACACCGTGCGCTCGTTGATGCCCAGGTCGACCATGGCCTCGGCGATCATCTTGTGGATGTTGCCGTGCCCGCAGCCGGGGCAGTAGTGGGTGGTCTCCTTGTGCGGCCCGCTCTTGCGGACGAACTCGGGATAGAAGGCGACGGGCTTCTCGGTGATCTTCACGACCGGCCTCCTTCCAGGATCTTGCCGTACTCGGCCAGGAGTTCCTCGGAGCCCGGCACCATGCCGCCGCAACGGCCGTAGAAGTGGACCGGCGCGCGGCCCTCGACGGCCAGCCGCACGTCCTCGACCATCTGGCCGGTGCTCAGCTCGGCCGAGAGGAAGCGCACGTCGCGCGCGGCCAGCTCGGCGATCCGGGCGCTGGGGAACGGCCACAGCGTGATCGGCCGCAGCAGGCCGACCTTCATGCCCTGCGCGCGGGCCTGGTCCACCGTCGAGTAGACGATGCGCGAGACGATGCCGAAGGCGACGACGATCAGGTCGGCGTCCTCGACCTGGTACTCCTCGAAGCGCACCTCGTCCCGCGCGATCCGCCGGTACTTCTCGTCGAGCTTGAGGTTGTGGCGCTCCAGGTCCGCGGACTCGAGGTAGATCGAACTGATGAGGTTGCGGTGGGTGTCCGCGTCGCCGCGCACGCACCAGGACGTGTGGTCGAAGGGCACCGGCCGGGCCACCGGCACGGTCACCGGCTCCATCATCTGGCCGGTGAAGCCGTCGGCCAGGATGCAGACCGGGTTGCGGTAGGTGTCGGCGAGGTCGAAGGCCAGGACCGTCAGGTCGCACATCTCCTGGGCGCAGTTGGGCGCCAGGGCGATCAGGCGGTAGTTGCCGTGGCCGCCGCCCTTGGTGACCTGGAAGTAGTCGGCCTGCTCCGGGGCGATGTTGCCCAAACCGGGCCCGCCACGCGAGACGTTGACCACGACGCACGGCAGCTCGGCGCCGGCGATGTAGCTCAGCCCCTCCTGCTTCAGCGAGAAGCCGGGGCTCGACGAGGCGGTCATGGTGCGGATGCCCATGCCCGCGGTGCCGTAGACCATGTTGATGGCCGCGACTTCGCTCTCGGCCTGGATGAAGGTGCCGCCCAGGGCCGGAAAGTGCAGGGAAGCCGCGTGGGCGATCTCGCTGGCGGGGGTGATCGGGTAGCCGTAGTAGGCCCGGCACCCGGCCTGCAGGGCGCCGACGACGATCGCGTCGTTCCCTTTCATGAACTTCCTGGACATCGTCCGCCTCCCGCGGGTGGGGGTCAGGGCTTGACGACCTTGATCGCCGCCGGTTCGGGGCACGCGTAGAAGCACAGGGCGCAACCGGTGCAGTCCCGTCCCAGGTAGTAAGCCGGGTGGTAGCTGGATCCGTTCAGCTTCTCGCTGATGTCGATGACGCCCTTGGGGCAGACGCCGATGCAGAGCTTGCAGCCCTTGCAGAGTTCGGCGTCGATCTCGATGAAGGGGGCTGTCGCCTGGACGGAGTCGCTCATCTTCGCCTCCTCGAAGGGACAGGGGTGCGGTACGGCCGTAACATAGTCAACGGGCCGGGGATGCGGAAGGATTGTTTGCCGGTTGGCAGGGGCTCGCGGGGGGTCCAGGCGGGGCACCGGGGGGCGGGGCCGCGCCCCGGGGACGGTCGATCATCGGTCCCGGAACTCGGGTTTGCGCTTCTCCAGGAAGGCCCGGCAGCCCTCGCCCGCGTCCGCGAGGGAGCCCACGACGCCGAAGAGCGCCGCCTCGAGCCGGCAGCCCTCGTCCAGGCCCATGTTGGCCCCCTCGCCCACCGCCTTCAGGGCGTAGCGGACGGTCGCGGCCGAGCGGCCGGCGATCGAGGCGGCGGCCGCGCGGGCGGCCTTCATCAGGTCGTCGGCCGGCAGGACGCGGTTGACCAGCCCGATGCGCACGGCCTCCTCCGCGTCGATCATGCCGCCCGAGAGGATCATCTCCATGGCCTGGCCCTGCCCCACCAGGCGGGCCAGCCGCTGCGTGCCGCCGTAACCGGGAATCAGGCCGAGCGTGATCTCGGGCAACCCGAGCTTGGCGTTCGCGGCCGCGTAGCGGAACGTGCAGCACAGGGCCAGTTCGCAGCCCCCGCCCAGGGCGAAGCCGTTGACGGCCGCGATCACGGGCTTGCCGAGGTGCTCGATGCTCCACATCACGGACTGGCCGCGCTCCGACAGGCGCTCCAGCTCCGGTCCCGTAGCGGCCGCCAGCTCCCCGATGTCGGCGCCGGCGACGAAGGCCTTCGGTCCCGCGCCGGTCAGGATCACCACGCGGACCCGGTCGTTGTGCCGCAGCTCGCCGAAGCACGACCGCAACTCCTCGATCACCTGCGCATTGAGCGCGTTCATCTTCTCGGGCCGGTTCACCGTCACTACTGCTATGCCGCAGTCGTCGATCTCGAGCAAGAGAGTCTGGTAGGACATGGTCGCTCCTCGATGTTGGCCGGCCGCGGCCGATGTTGCCGTTCCGGATCATAGCAGACGGCCAGAGTCCCTGATACACCCTGATTCCCGCCGAATGACCGACATCCTCCCGCCGTCCGATCACCTCGTTCCGAGTACGTGCACCCGACCATTCGGGGGTGTCTGGAGGCCCCGGCGCCAGGAGGGCGCCGGAGGACGCAAGTCAAGCGCTCCGGGCACAGGAGGTGCCCGGAGCGCGTCCCCCGAAGCGTCGGGTGTCCATACCCGGAACGAAGAGGATCGGGACGCGGGAGCGAGTCGGTCTTCCGGCGGGAAGCAGGGTGCATTGGGGGCGTTGCTGGATATCTTCAGGGTTTCGCAGGTTGACCGAGAACACGGGACTGGGGTACGCTCCGCCGTCCGCATCCGGGGGCACCTTCGACGGGGGACGCGCGATGTCCGAGAGTTCAGTTGATCGGTTGCGACAGCTGCGGGAGCTGAGGGCGCAGGCGCAGCTCGGCGGCGGCCAGGACAAGATCGACCGCATCCACGCCAAGGGCCGGCTGACCGCACGCGAGCGCGTGCACCTGCTGCTAGACGAGGGGTCGTTCCTGGAGACGGGGGTCTTCGTCACCCACCGCGAGCCCTCGCTGGCCGACCAGTTGCCGGTCGGCGACGGCATGATCACCGGCACGGGCCGCATCGACGGCCGCCAGGTGTACGTGTTCGCCCAGGACTTCACGGTCTTCGGCGGCTCGATGAGCGAGTCCAACGCGCTGAAGGTCTGCCGGCTGATGGACCAGGCGCTGGAGAACGGCTGCCCGGTGATCGGCCTGAACGACTCCGGCGGGGCGCGGATCCAGGAGGGCGTCAAGTCGCTGGCCGGCTACGCGGAGATCTTCTGGCGCAACACCATGGCCTCGGGCGTGGTGCCGCAGATCTCGGCCATCATGGGCCCCTGCGCCGGCGGCGCGGTCTACTCGCCGGCGATCACCGACTTCACGCTGATGGTGGACAAGACCAGCTACATGTTCGTGACCGGCCCGAACGTCATCAAGATGGTGACCAACGAGGACGTGACCAGCGAGGAGCTGGGCGGCGCCGCCACGCACACCTCGCGCAGCGGCGTGGCGCACCTGATGGCGGCCAGCGACCAGGACTGCCTGCTGATGACGCGCCGCCTGCTGGGCTTCCTGCCCCAGAACAACCTCGAGGAGCCGCCGCGCCGCGCGCCCGCCGACCTGCCCGGCCGCCGCGAGGAGCGGCTCGACGCGCTGGTGCCGGACGACCCGCGCAAGCCCTACGACATGCGCGAGGTGATCGAACTGGTCGTCGACGACGGCGACTTCCTGGAGATCCAGCCGCGCTACGCGGCGAACATCATCTGCGGGTTCGCGCGCCTCGACGGCCTGCCGGTCGGCGTGGTCGCCAACCAGCCGAAGGTCCAGGCCGGCGTCCTGGACATCGACGCCTCGCTGAAGGCCGCCCGCTTCATCCGCACCTGCGACTGCTTCAACGTGCCGCTGGTGACCTTCGAGGACGTGCCCGGCTTCCTGCCCGGCACCGACCAGGAGTTCGGCGGCATCATCAAGCACGGCGCGAAGCTGCTGTACGCCTACTGCGAGGCCACGGTGCCCAAGCTGACGGTCATCACCCGCAAGGCCTACGGCGGCGCCTACGACGTGATGAGCAGCAAGCACATCCGCGCCGACTGGAACGTGGCCTGGCCGGCCGCCGAGCTGGCCGTCATGGGCCCCGAGGGCGCGGTCAACGTCCTGCACCGCGAGCGCCTGGCCCGGGCCGACGACCCCGACGCGCTGCGCCGCGAGCTGGTCGAGGAGTACGAGCGGCGCTTCGCGAACCCCTACATCGCGGCGGGCCTGGGCTACCTCGACGACGTGATCGAGCCGCGCGACACGCGCCCGCTGCTGATCGCGGCGCTGCACACCCTGCGCAACAAGAAGCAGCTGCTGCCACCCAAGAAGCACGGGAACATCCCCCTGTAGGAGGCGCCGTGGGCCGCACGAAGATCACCAAGGTCCTGGTGGCCAACCGCGGCGAGATCGCCGTGCGGATCATCCAGGGCCTGCGCGAGATGGGGATCCGCGCGGTGGCCGTCCACTCCGACGCCGACCGCACGGCGCTGCACGTGATGACCGCCGACGAGGCCTACCCCATCGGCCCGGCGCCCGCCGCCGAGAGCTACCTGCGGGGCGACCGGCTGATCGCGACGGCGCTGGCGTGCGGCGCCGACGCCGTGCACCCCGGCTACGGGTTCCTGTCCGAGAACGCGGCCTTCGCCCGGGCCTGCGGCGAGGCGGGGCTGATCTTCATCGGGCCGCGGCCCGAGACGATCGAGCTGATGGGCAACAAGCTGGCGGCCCGCCGGCGGATGATCGACAGCGGCGTGCCGGTGATCCCCGGCACCGGGACCGCGCTGCGCGACCCCGTGGCCGCGGCCGCGGCCGCCCGCGCGATCGGCTACCCGGTGCTGCTGAAGGCGGCGGCCGGCGGCGGCGGCAAGGGCATGCGCGTGGTGCGCGAGGAGGCGGACCTCGCGGCCGCGCTGCGGCGCACGATGGGCGAGGCCGGCAGCGCCTTCGGCGACGATGCGGTCTTCCTGGAACGCTACGTGGAAGATCCCAAGCACATCGAGGTGCAGGTGCTCGGCGACGGCCGCGGCGGCGCCGTCCACCTCTTCGAGCGCGAGTGCTCGGTCCAGCGCCGCCACCAGAAGGTCATCGAGGAGTCGCCGTCGCCGAGCCTGACCCCGGAGCTGCGGGAGCGCATCTGCGAGGCGGCGGTGCGCACGGCGGCCGCGGTCGACTACCTCGGGGCCGGCACCGTGGAGTTCATCCTGTCGCCGCAGCGGGAGTTCTTCTTCCTGGAGATGAACACCCGCCTGCAGGTGGAGCACCCGATCACCGAGATGGTGACCGGCACCGACCTGGTGCGCGCCCAGATCCGCATCGCCCGCGGCCAGGGGCTGCCCTACCGCCAGGAGGACCTGCGCCAGCGCGGCTGGGCGATCGAGTTCCGCATCTACGCCGAGGACCCGGCCCGCAACTTCATGCCCGCCATCGGGCGCATCAGCTCGCACGTCACCCCCACGGGGCCGGGCGTGCGCGTCGACAGCGGGATCTACGAGGGCTTCGACGTGCCCGTCCACTACGACCCGCTGCTGGCGAAGCTGGTGGTCTGGGGCGAGGACCGCGCCCAGGCGATCGCCCGCGGCCGGCGCGCCCTGCAGGAGTTCACGCTGCACGGCCCGGGCCACAACATCCCGTTCCACCTGTGGGCGCTGGAGCGCCCGAAGTTCCTGGACGGCACCTACACCACGAACTTCATCGACGAGCGCTTCGATCCCGCCGAGTTCCAGGATCCGCTGCCGGACGAGGACCGCGCCGCGCTGCTGACCGCGGCCGCCCTGTACGAGGCGCGGCGCCGCGAACTGGCGGTCCGTCCTGAAAGTCCCGACGGCGCGGACGCCGGCCCCGGCAACTGGCGACGCAGCGCGCTGCGGGCCATGACCAACCACCGCTAGGAGTGCGGCCGTGTGGATGAAGAAGCGCTACATCCTGAGGCACGGCGGCGAGCAGTTCACCGCCGTGGTCGCGCGCGACGCCGACGGCCGGCTCGCGGTGCAGATCGACGACGGCGAGCTGCGCGAAGTCGACGCCTGCTTCGTGCAGAACGGGCGCGCGCTGAGCCTGCGCGTCGACGGCCGCATGCATCTGATCGACATCTCGCCGCGCGGCGGCCGCGAAGGGCACGGCGCGCTGGAGGCCACCGTCAACGGCCGCTACCTCGACCTGACGGTCATGGACGAGCTGCACGCCCTGGCGCTGGCCTCGGTGGCCGAGGCCGCCGGCAGCGGCACGGTCCGGGCCGAGATCCCCGGCCTGGTCGTGGCGCTGCAGGTGGAGGCCGGCCGCCGGGTCGCCGCCGGCGAACCGCTGCTGGTGCTCGAGGCCATGAAGATGCAGAACGAGATCGCGGCGCCCGTGGCCGGCACGGTGACCGAGGTGGCGGTCCGCGTCGGCCAGTCGGTCAACGCGGGCGACGTGCTGATGGTCATCGAGCCCGCGGCTGGCGGCTAGTCGCCTTCCCCGGTCAGGTTCTCCGGGTTCAATCCCGCCAGCTCCGGCAGGACGAAGCGCCCGTCCCGGCGCACCCTCACGCCGTCGAAGAGGATCTCCCCCCCTCCCCACTGCGGCGTCTGGATGCAGACGAGGTCCCAGTGCACGGCGCTGCGGTTGCCGTTGTCGGTGGCCGGGTAGGCCTGTCCGGGCGTCAGGTGGAACGAGCCGCCGATCTTCTCGTCGAAGAGCGTGTCCAGCAGGGGCGCGGTGATGTGCGGGTTGACGCCCAGGGCGAACTCGCCGAAGTGGCGGGCGCCCTCGTCGGTGTCCAGGATCTCGTTCAGCTTCGCGACGTCGCCGTCGCAGGTCGCTTCGACGATCTTCCCGGCGCGGCAGACGAAGCGCACGTTGCGGAACAGGGCGCCGCCGCGCATGGTCGCGGCGTTGTAGGCGATCGTGCCCTCGACCGAGTCGCGCACCGGGCAGGAGTAGACCTCGCCGTCGGGCACGTTGCGGTGGCCGTCGCACTTGACCGCGCCGATCCCCTTGAGGCTGAAGCGCAGGTCGGTGCCCGGGCCGCGGATCTCGACGCGGTCGGTGCGGCACAGCAGGTCGTGAAGCGGGTCCATGGCGGCCGACATGCGGGCGTAGTCCAGGCCGCAGACGCGGAAGTAGAAGTCCTCGAAGGCCTCGGTCGGCTGCTCGGCCGCGATGGCCATGCTCGGGTTCGGGTAGCGCAGCACGACCCACTTCTTCTCGTTCACGCGGACGGAGTGCACCTCGTCCCAGTAGGCCTGCGCGTACCAGCGGGCCCGCTCGCGGTCGACGTCCTTGTGGTCGAAGGGGTTGCTGCTGCCGCGGACCGCGATGTAGCAGTCGGCGTCCTGCATGATGCGCTTGTGGAAGGCCGCCCAGCGCTCGAACTGCGCCTGCGAGGCGCGGCTCACGAAGGGGCGCGAGACGTCCTCGTCGTTGTAGTACCAGAACGGGACGCCGCCGGCCTCGGTGGCGGCGCGGATGATCTCGCGCCCGAGGTCGAGCGTCTCGACCCCCTTCAGCTCGAGGTAGACCACCTCCCCCGGCTGGACCCGGACGCTGTAGTGGACGAGCTGCTCGGCGAGCTTGGCGTGGCGCGGATCCTTCATGATGCCTCCCGGCGAGGGTATGTAACAACGATAGCGTTACACAGGCCCCGCGTCGAGCCGGAATCCGGTTTACAGACCGGCGGCGGAGGCTATCTTGGTGCCGGACACCCGCCAGGGAGGCACGATGGACATCCGCGACATCACCCCGCCCGCCGGCATGGCCGGCCGCATCGACCACATCGGCATCGCCGTCACCGACCTCGAGGCGGGGATCCGGCTCTACGCCGGCCTGCTGGGGCTCGAGCTGATCGCCGTGGAGGAGGTGCCCCGCGAGAAGCTGAAGGTCGCCCTGCTGAAGCTGGACCGCGCCGGCGGCGCCGGCTGCGTCGAACTGCTGCAGCCCCTGGACCCCGACAGCAACGTCGGCCGCTTCCTGGAGAAGAAGGGGCCCGGCCTGCACCACGTCGCGTTCGCGGCCGACGACATGGGCGCGGCCCTGGCCAACTGCCGCGCCGCCGGTCTGCGCCTGCTGAACGAGGAGCCCCTGCCGGGCGCGCACGGCAAGCAGGTCGTCTTCCTGCACCCCAAGGACACGGCCGGAGTGCTCATCGAGATCTGCAGCCGGATGTGATTCCCATCGTGACAGGGGACGCGCTCCGGGCACCTCGTGTGCCCGGAGCGCTTGGCTTCCGGCCTCCTGCGCCCTCCTGGCGCAGGAGGCCTCCAGACACCCCTGTCACGATGGGAAGCACATGGTCAATCGGGGGTGACCAGGCCGCGTTCGCGCCAGTCGACCTTGCCGCGCACGGGGGTCAGGTCGGGTTCGGGGTTGGTGGGGTTCAGGTAGGCGGGCACGTAGCCGGCGCTGAAGAGCAGGCCGTGCTGGTTGGCGGCGACGGCGCCGGCCCACAGGGCGTAGGTGCCGCTCTCGGGGCAGCCGGGCAGGGTCTCGCAGCTGCGGGCGCCGGCGGGATCGAGGCGGAACACGACGTCCCGGGCCAGGCCGGGGACCTGCACGAGCCAGTGCACGATCTGCACCTTGCCGTCGTCGAAGCTGAGACCCGGGAAGAGGCCCGCCGTCACGGTGCCCGGCTCCGACCCCACGTTGATGTTCTTCCCCATGATCTCCTGGTTCAGGACCTTCCAGCCGGGAGCGCCGTCGGCCGTCAGCTTCAGCTCCAGCCCGCCCACCGTCAGCACCTGTTCGCCGCGGGCGCGGACGATCTCGGGCACCGCGAGCACGGCGTAGAGATCGACCATGGTGCCCACCACGGGCAGGAGTCGCGCCGGGCGACGTGCGTCGCTTCCGGCCCCGGCGTGAAGCTCAGCAGGATGTCGCCGTAGTGCCCTGCCCAGTCCGCGGCCGATGCCGGCAGCGGACAGGCGGCCAGCAAAGCGAACGCGAACAGGACCGCCGCACTCCGACTCGTCGCCATGGCAGGTGCCTCCCGTGAAGGTCGATCGTCTTTGAACCCGCCAGTGGGGCCGGGGTTCCGGTCCGGCCGTCAGCTGCCGGTGCTCGTGTAGCGGCGCACGCCCCGCACCCAGGTCAGGTAGCCCAGGCCGAAGGTGAGCCCCCCCACCGCCGGCGTCAAGAGAGCGACCCGCTCCCACTGCTCGCCGCCGACGTACCAGGCGGCCGGGTAGAAGGCCACCCAGGCGAAGGGCAGCACGAAGGTCAGCAGCAGCTTCACCAGGGGGCTGAAGATGGTCACCGGGTAGCGGCTGAAGCGGATCACGTTGTAGACGGGGGGCGCCAGGCCGAGGCGGTCCTCCATCCAGAAGGACAGGGCGGTCAGGCCCAGGAAGACGCCGGTGTAGACCAGCGCGGCCGAGACGGCCAGCAGCGGCAGCAGCGCGAAGCCGGCCGCGCCGAGGTCCAGGCCGAGGCGGGAACCGGCGTAGACCATCACCGCGCCGCCCAGGATCAGCTCGTTGATCCCGCCGGTGCCGAAGCTGCTGCACAGGATCTGGGCCAGCGGGTTGACGGGCCGCAGCAGGATCCGGTCGAAGTCCCCCTCGATGATGTACTGCTCGCTGAATCCGTAGAGGTTCACGCTCACCAGGTTGAACAGTCCCAGCGGCAGCAGGCTGAAGCCGTAGATGAACAGCACCTGGTCGTACGACCAGCCCCGCAGGCTCTCGACCTTGCTGAACACCGCCGACAGCACCAGCAGCTGGACGCCCAGGGACATGAGGTTGGCCGTCATGTCGACCAGGAAATCCACCCGGTAGGCCAGCCGCGACTTGATGAACTGCGCGAAGTAGGCGACGAAGATCGCAGCCTGGCGCCACGGCTCGTGCAGCCGGCGTCGCAGGCCGTCCTCGCGGCGCGGCAGCAGGGGCCTCCCGTTCGTCGCCGGCTCCATCTCACCCCCCCTGCAGCGTGACGTGACGGACCGAGCGGTTCCAGAACCAGCGGCCCAGGACGGACAAACCCAGCGCCCACGCGGCCTGCAGCAGCAGGGCGCCGGCCAGGGAAGCGCCGGGGCGCTGGCCCAGGTAGATCATGACCGGCACGTAGCTCACGGCCTGGAACGGCAGCCAGGCGACGACCGTCTGCACCCAGCCGGGGAAGAAGGTGAAGGGCACCAGCACGCCGGTCAGGAACTCCATCATGATCATCTTGGCGCGCACCACGCCCGAGACGTTCTTGAGGTAGAACGCCAGGCAACCCACCAGGAAGTTGATCTGGGCGTTGACCACCAGCGCCAGCAGGAAGCTCAGCAGCGTCCAGCCGTAGAGCGCCGGGTGCGGCGGCGGGGCCAGGCCGAACAGCGGGATGACCACCACCAGGATGGGCAGCGTGAACAGCAGGAAGCGGAAGGCCGCCTCCCCCAGCGCCTCGCTCAGCATCATGGTCTGCACGTGCAGCGGCTTGATCAGCTGCACCGCGATCTCGCCCTTGCTCACCTGCCAGCTCAGCGTGCGGTCGATGTTGTTGAAGGTGAAGCTGCGCCCCGCCCAGCTCAGGATCACGTAGGCGATCATCTGGGCCAGCGTCAGCCCGCCCAGGCGCGCCGCCTCGGCGCCCTCGGGCCGGCTGGCGTAGATCGCGGAGAACAGGAAGTAGTTGCCGGCCACGAAGACCGTGTAGCTGACCACGCCGGTGTAGTAGCGCAGGCGGTAGGCCAGCATCTTCAGGAAGGCCAGCCGCACGAACTGCAGGTAGAGGGCGACGCTGGCCGCGCGGCCGCGCCGCCAGCGCGGGAGCGCCGGCGCCCCGGCCCCGATCACGACAGCTCCCCGGCGTCGCCGCGGCGGTAGATGCCGCGCACGATCTCCTCGATGCTCTGCTCGGCGAGGCGCAGGTCCAGGACCGCCTGGGCGTTGACGACCCTCTTGATGACCTCGGCGCCGCGCACGTCGCGCCGGCTGAAGTCGGCGACGTGCAGCAGGCCCGCCGCCTCGCGCCACTGCACCGGCAGGCCGGCGGTGGCGGCGGCCAGGGCGGCGCTCGGGACCGGCTCGCGCAGCTCGACGTGCAGCGCGACGCGGTCGTCGACCCGCGCCCGCAGCCCCTCGAGGTCCCCGTCGTAGAGCACGCGGCCGTGGTCGATGATGATCACGCGCCGGCAGAGCTGCTGGATGTCGCCGAGGTCGTGGGTCGTCAGCAGCACGGTGGTGCCCTGGCTCTCGCGGATGTCGCGCAGGAAGGTGCGCACGCTCTCCTTGGCCACGACGTCCAGGCCGATCGTCGGCTCGTCCAGGAACAGCAGCCGCGGCGCGTGCAGCAGCGCCGCCGCCAGCTCGCAGCGCATGCGCTGGCCGAGGGAGAGCTTGCGCACGGGCTGGTGCAGGAACTCCCCGAGGCCCAGCAGCTCGTCCAGGCGGCCGAGCTGGCGGCGGTAGTCCGCGTCCGGCACCTCGTAGATCTTCTGCAGCAGGCGGAAGGACTCGACCACCGCCAGGTCCCACCACAGCTGGGTGCGCTGCCCGAAGACCGCCCCGATGTGGCGCGTGTAGTGGCCGCGGTCGCGCCAGGGCACCAGGCCGCCGACGTCGACGGTGCCGGAGGTCGGGGTCAGGATGCCGGTGAGCATCTTGATGGTCGTGCTCTTGCCGGCGCCGTTGGCGCCGATGTAGCCGACCATCTCGCCGGACGCGACGTCGAAGCTGACGCGGTCGACGGCGCGCAAGGTCTCGCGGCGGGGGCGCAGCAGGTCCACGACGCCGCCGCGCACGCCCTCGCGGCGGCGCGAGACGCTGTAGTCGCGGCAGAGGTCACGGACCCTGATCAGGGGGAGATCGGCGGCGTTCACGTGCGACCGGGCTGCCCGTCGGCGGGCGCCGACCGGTCCTCGCGCAGGCGCGCCGTGAACTCCTGGACCTCCAGTTCGGTGCGCTGGAGCTTCTCGCGGCAGAGGTCGACCAGCACCACGGCGCGTTTCACTTCGCCGGACAGCTCGTCGACGTCGATCTCGTCCTTCTCGAGGCGGGCCAGGATGGCCTCGACCTCGGCCAGCGCCTCGCCGAAGCTGGGCGTCTTTTCTGTTGCGGTCATCTTGTCCTTCGCGGGCATGTCGTTCTCCTCTCAGTCCCGGCCGGCGTCGCCGGCGCTCTCCACGATACTCACGATCTGTCCGCTTTGCAGCCGGGTGACGAGCCGGTCCCCGGGCGCGACGGCGGCGGCGTCGCGCAGCAAGCGGCCGTGCACATCCAGGGTCAGGCTCCAGCCGCGCCGCAGCTGGCGCGCGGGATCGAGCCACTGCGCCTTCTGCGCGAGGTGGTCCAGACGGGCGCGGCGGACGGCGAGCACGGCGCCCGTGGCCCGCTCCAGGCGGTCCGTCGCTCGTTCGAGGTCGGACCGGCGCCGGGGCCACGACGCGAGCAGGCGCTGCGGTTCCAGCGCCAGACCCACGCGCGCCGCGCGCTCGCCGGCGCGCTCGAGGCGGCGGCGGGCCGCGCCCAGGGCCGCGCCGCGCAGGTGCACCAGGCGCTCGTGACGGCCGCGGACCTGCGTGACCACGGCGGCGCCCAGCGCCGCCGCCGCGCCGGTCAGATCCCGGCGCGAGTCCCCCAGGATCCGCGCGGCTTGCAGGGCGGCGCCGTCGGCCGCCCGGCGCAGTCGCTGGTCGGCGGCGGCGATGCGGTCGACGAGGTCCTGGGCGGCGGCCGTCGGCGTCTTGCAGTGGTGGTGGGCCACGAGGTCGGCGAGGCTCAGGTCGATCTCGTGCCCGATGGCCGTGACGACCGGCACGGGGCAGCGCGCCACGGCCTCGGCCACGTCGCGGTGGTCGAACCAGGAGAGGTCCGCCTTCGAACCGCCGCCGCGCGTCACGACGATCGCGTCCACCCCCGCCGCGCCCAGCGCGCGCAGGGCCCCGGTCACCTGCCCGACCATCTGCTCGCCCATCATGCGGCAGTCGGCGCGCAGCACCGTGAAGCCGTAGCCCGCGGCCGCGAGCCCGGCCAGGAAGTCCTTCTCGGCGGCGCTGCCCACGGACGTCACCAGACCCACGCGCAGCGGCAGCACCGGGAAGGACAGGCCGGCGTTGCGCTCCATCAGGCCGGCGGCTTGCAACGCCGTCAGGGTCTCGCGGCGGCGGGCTTCGAGCTGGCCCAGCGTGAAAGCGGGATCGATGCCGACGAGCGTGAAGGACAATCCGTACTGTGAGTGGTGGGAGACGACCCCCCCTGCACGCAGACCTCAATGTTGTCACGGACCTGCAGCCCCGGGTCCGTGCCGTCAAAGTACTTCTCGAGGCCGAACTTCTGCCGGTCCCACTGCAGGGCCGCCACGGTGATCTGGTCGACGCTGCCCCGGCTCGCGCCGTGCAGTTCGAAGTAGATGTGGCGGTTGGCATTTCGCCGCAAGCCGCGCACCTCGCCGCGGACCCAGACCGCCCCCGGGAATCCTGCTCTCAAAGCGGCCTCGATGGCCTCGTTGAGTTCGCCCACCGTGTAGACGCGGCGTTCGTCGCGGCGTGCGGGGGCGCTGAAGAGGTCGTCCACGGGCTGCTCCGCTCGGCTCAGTTGATCGCAACGGCGCGGCGCCAGTCGCCGCGCAGGAACCAGACGGTCATGCCGACCGCGTAGACGAAGAACCAGACCAGCACGCCGATCCAGGCCCCGACCAGCCCGCCGTCCAGCACCACGCCGCACAGCCAGGAGGTCGGCAGGAACAGCCCCCACGCCAGCACGACGTCGGTCGCCATGACCTGCCGCGTGGCGCCGGCGCCGCGCAGCGCGCCGGCGAGCGTCAGGCCCACGGCGTCGAACACCTGCACCAGACCCATCAGGCGCAGGATGGGCCGGCCGGCGGCGGCCAGGCCGGCGTCGGTCGTGAACAGGCGCATCAGCGCGTCGGGCACGAGCAGGAAGGCCAGGCCGAACGCGCCCATCAGCAGCGTCGCGAGCGCGACCCCGCCCCAGCCCGCGCGCACGGCGCCGCGCACGTCGCCGCGCCCGAGAGACTGCCCGACCAGGGTCTGCACCGCCGCGCCGACGCCGATCCCCGGCATGAACGACAGCGCGGCGATCCGCAGCACGACGTTGCCGGCCGCGACCGCCACGGTGCCGATGCTGCCGAGGATCACGAAGAACACCAGCACGGCCAGCAGCGCGCCGAGCGACTGGACCGCCGCGGGCCAGGACATCTTCAGCATGGGGCCCAGCAGGTCCCAGCGCAGGTTGCCGCGGGCCAGGAAGCGGAAGCGCCGGCGCGGCCCGCGCCCCGCCAGAACCGCCAGGAAGGCCAGCAGGGCCAGCCAGCTGGCCAGCGTGCTGGCCAGGGCCGCGCCCGCGACCCCCATCTCGGGCGCGCCGAGCCGGCCGTAGATCAGCATCCAGTTCAGCAGGGCGTTGATGACGTTCATGCCGATGCCCACCGCCATGCCGACGCGGGTCCAGCCGATCCCGTCGCAGGCGGCGCGGATCTGGAAGGCCAGCATGAACGGCAGGGCGCCGGGCAAACGCCACAGGAGGTACTCGGCGCCGAGGCGTCGGACCTCGGGGTCGGTCGAGGCCAGCGCCATCCAGAGCCCGGGCGCCAGCATGCCGAGCACCGTCACGGCCGCGGCCAGCGCCACGGTCAGCAGTCCGGCGGTGAACAGCACGCCGCCGACCTCGCCGTCGCGACGGGCGCCGACGAGCTGCGCGGTCATCGTCTGCACCGCGACGTCGGTCGCCTTGAGCGTGGTGGCGGCGGCGGAGAACAGCAGGGTGGCCACCCCGACCGCGGCCAGCGGGCCCGCGCCGAGCTGCCCGACCATCAGGGTGTCCACCAGCCCCATGAGTGTCTGCGAGACGTTCGCCAGGATCGCGGGCACCGACAGCGCCAGGATCGTGCGCGCCAGCGCGCGCCGCGAAATCCTGCTGAGCGCCTCGGTCATCAGTCGGCCCGATCCGCCAGGATCTCGAGCGCCCGGGCGATCAGCCGCGCCCCGTAAGCCGGTCGCGCCTTTCGGGCCCAGCGGCCCGGGCTTGGCCGTCCACGCCGGCCCGGCGATGTCCAGGTGGGCCCAGGGCGTCTCGTCGTCCACGAACTCCGCCAGGAAGGCCGCCGCGGTGCTGGCGCCGGCGCACTTGCCGCCGATGTTCTGCAGGTCGGCGATGCCGCTCTCGATGAGCTTGTGGTGCTCCTTGACCAGCGGCAGGGGCCAGACGCGTTCGAAGGTGTCGCCGCCGGCGCGGTCCAGGGCGTCGCCGAGGGCCGTGTGGTTGCAGAACAGTCCGGCGAACCCGTCGCCGAGGGCCACGACGCAGGCGCCGGTCAGGGTCGCGGCGTCGATGACGTAGTCCGGTTTCCGCTTACAGGCGTAGTGCAGCGCGTCGGCCAGGATCAGGCGGCCCTCGGCGTCGGTGTTGAGCACCTCGACCGTCTTGCCCGACGCCATGGTCAGCACGTCGCCCGGGCGGATGGCGCCGCCGTCGGGCATGTTCTCCACCGCCGGCACGACCACCAGCAGGCGCGCGCGCAGGCCGCGGCGGGCGGCGATCAGCGCGGCGCCGAGCACCGCGGCCGCGCCGCCCATGTCGCCCTTCATCTCGTGCATGTCGGTCGAGGGCTTGATCGAGATGCCGCCGGAATCGAAGGTCACGCCCTTGCCGACCAGCGCGATCAGGGGCAGGCGCCGGCCCGCGCCGCGCGGCGCGTACTCCAGGACCACGAACTGCGGCGGGCGCGCGCTGCCCTGCGCCACGCCCAGGACGCCGCCCATGCCGAGACGGCGCAGCTGGGCCTCGCCCATCACCGTGCAGGTCAGGCCCCTCGCGGCGGGCCAGGGCGCGGGCCTCGGCGGCCAGCTCGCGCGGACCCAGCAGGTTGGCGGGACGGTTGACCAGGTCGCGGGCGAAGAGGCAGCCCTGCGCGTAGTCGACGCCGGCGGCCGCACCCTCGGACACGGCCGGCCGCAGGGCGGCGGGCGCGAGGATCTTCCAGGATTTCGGCGCCGGCTTGCGGTCCTTCCCGGTGTGCGCCTTGCAGGCGCCCGCGTCGAAGAGCGCCAGCTCGGCGCCTTCGACGCAGCAGCGCACGACCGCCTCCGGCTCCAGGCCGCCCAGCGCCGCCCAGGGCAGGGCCAGCGCGCAGGTCCTGGCGCCCAGGGTGCGGGCCCTCTGCGAGGCCGCGCCCAGCGCGCAGCGCAGCGACTGCGGACTCAGCTCGTCGGCGGGGCCCAGCCCCAGCACCAGGATCCAGGGCGCCCGCGTGCCGGCGCCGCCGAGCAGGTGCAGCTGCTCGGTTTTCGCGGCGAAGGCGTCCAGGGACGACAGAGCGGACAACCGCTGGCGCAGGTCGGGGGCGAGCCCCAGCCACGGCCTGAGGTCCGGCTTGTCGCGGCGCCGGGTCACGCCCAGCACGATCAGGTCCGTCTTCTCCCGCTCCGGACGTCCGGATCCTGCAGCCCAGTGCATCGTGATGTCTCCTGTCGGATGGTAGAGGGGCGAAACGGCCGGTCGCCCGGCCGTTCGGGAGTCTAGCACCGGCCCGCCGCCCCGCCACCCGAAAAACGCTCACCACAGTCTTGAGCCGCCCGATCACATCGCCTATGCTGGCGCGGACGCACTTCCCCTGCGCACCAGGAGGCCTCATGTCCGACACGCCTGCCGACGACGACCGTCCCGCGTTCGAACCGGACTTATCAAGCGACCCCGGCGCCTTCGACGGCGGCGACACGCCGCCCCCGGCCGAAGCGTCCGTCGCTGACAACCTCCCGCCCTGGGAGGACCGCGCCCGCTACGGTCATTTCGCCGGATTCTTCGAGACCATCCGCAAGTCCATGACCGCGCCCGGGGCCTTCTTCGACGGCCAGCCCGTGCGGCGGGGCCTGACGGGGCCGGTCACCTTCGCGGTGATCCTCGGCACCCTGACGAGCATCGTGGGCTGGGTGTGGTCGAAGGTCTTCGACCGGACCCTGATGGACCTCCTGGAGCAGCTCGACGGCTTCGAGCCCCCCTCGGCGGCGGAGGCGGCGATCTCCGGCTTCTTCGAGACCGCCGGCGTGCTGGCGAGCCCGCTGCTGGCCCTGGTCTCCCTCTTCGTCATGACGGCCGTCCTGCACCTGGCGGTGATGATGCTCGCCCGCGGCGGCCGCGGCTTCGAGGCCACGCTGCGCGCCGTCGCCTACGGCGGCGCGGCCGCGGTCCTGACGCTGGTGCCGGTCTGCGGCAACGGCGTGGGCGCCCTGTGGTCGCTGGTGCTGACGATCGTCGGCGTCCAGCGCCTGCACCGCTGCGGCGGCGGCACCGCGACGCTGATCGTGCTGCTGCCGCTGCTGCTGTGCTGCGGCGCCTGCGGGGGCGTCGCCGTCCTGATCGCCCTGCTGTCCGCGGCGTGAAGTTCGAGGCGGAGCGCGACGCCCTGCCCCGCCTGCTCGCCTTCGTGTACGCGCCGTTGGGCGTGGCGGCCTGGTGGGCGGCGCGCGCACTGTTGCGGCACCCGTCGGATCGCAGCCTCTGCATGCTGCTGGAAAAGACGGGCGTCGCCTGCCCCACCTGCGGCGGCACCCGCGCCTTACTGGCCTTCGGCCGCGGCGACCTCACGGGCGCCTTCGTCGAGAATCCCCTGGTCGCCGCCGGCGCGGCCTTGCTCGTCCTCTGGTTCCTCTACGCCGCCGCCGCCACCGCCCTGCCCCGCCTGCGCGTCACCCCGCGCCTCTCCCCCATAGAAACACGGGGACTGCGCCTCGCCGCCACCGCCGCCCTTGCCACGACCTGGATCTACGAGATCCTCCGCCAAGCGTGAGACGCCGGTTCCGGCCGCGTCATGCTCCTTGCACGATCGGCAGGGATGCCTCGTCCTGGGTATTCATGGCCCTCGGTGACCGGGGTGTCTGGAGGTCTCCTGCGCCAGGAAGGCGCAGGGGACCGGAAGTCAAGCGCGCCGGGCACAGGAGGTGCCCGGGGCGCGTCCCCGGTCACCGAGATGAATCCAGGACGCCCTGGCAACCAGCAGGGAAATCGCACGGAACCGTCGGTCTCAGCTGTCGATGGGGGTGTGGAACGAGGGCAGCGTGGAGGGGAAGGCCGCGGCCACGAGCCTGCGGTGCGCGATCTCGTAGAACTCGCGGGCGGGCACCCGCGCGAAGCCCAGCTTGATGTCGGCCAGGGGGCGTCCCTGCAGGAAGCTCCAGTGGTGCAGCAGGGTCGGCTCGCGCGCACCGGCCTCGGTCTGCAGGAAGCGCCGGTGGGAACTGGAGAGCGACGTGCGCGGGGCGTTGTTCTTGGCGGCGAACCAGATGAGGTCGAGGATCTCCTCGCCGCTCGCCAGGGGCCGGCCCGTGCGCTCCCGCCACCGGTCCTGGATCTCCTCGGCCAGGGCCTGGTCCGACCCCTTGCTCGTGTAGCGCAGCAGGTGCTTGTCGTAGGTGTCCAGCGCGTCCATGACGAAGGCGCCGAGCAGCACGTCGAACCCGTGCTCGGCGCCGATGCGGATCAGCGCCAGGTCGTCGCAGACGCCCTCGCCGAGACGGCGGCGGAAGTAGGCCTGGTCGTAGCGCGGCCAGGCGAAGACGCCCGCCGCTTCCAGCGGCATCACGACCCCGAGCTGCTCCAGCTCGCGCAGGGCCGCGTCGTCCCAGGCCTGCTGGCCGGGGTCCACGATGCCCGTCAGCTGGAAGCGCTCGACGTCCACGATGCGGATCTCGCCGCCGCCCAGTTCGTAGAGCTCGCCGTCGAAGGCGCGGCGGTGCCAGTTGTGGGTCATGCGCCGGTGGCCTTCCTCGTCCATGAAGCCGGCCAGCACCAGGCCCTTCAGGAAGGCGGCGGTGTCGACCTCTCGCCCGGCGAGGAACTCCGCGCCCAGCAGCGGTCCGTCGACGGTCTCGAGGCCCATCGTCGCGGTGTCCAGGCGGGCCAGGACGTGGTCGCGGACCTGGTCGACCAGCGCGGAGCGGCGGGCCCGGACCCGGTCGCTGCGCAGGGCGGGCCACGCGCGTTCCAGCTCGGTCAGGACGCGGTCGAAGGTCGCCTCGCGGAAGCTCAGGGGCCCGCCGAACTCGTCGACGAACCAGCCGTGACCGCTCTGGGCCCGGCCGACCACGGACTGTGGCAGCAGGATCTCCCGCACCGCGGCCGGCGCCGCGATGCGCTGCGCCATGAGGTAGGAGAAGTCGTCGCGGCAGAGCTTGCCGAACAGTTCCTCGTTGCCGCGGATGGTGAGGTAGGTCACGGCGCGCCCGCTGCGCCCGCGCCGCTCGCCGCCCGCGGCCTCGCCGGGACGGCTTTCGTCGCGACGCCGGCCGCGCACGGCCGTGGCGCGGTCCTTGAGACGGTCGAGCGTCTCGACCACGCGCCGGGCGGCCTGGCGGCGGCGCTTGATGCCGCCGCGGCGCGACGGCTTGCCGGTGTTCTTCGGAGGGTTACCCTGGCGGCGCTTCTTCATGGGACCAGAAGATAGCCCCGCCGCGGCCGCGCGCCCAGTTGAAATCGCAAGGCCGCCCTCCCCCGACGGGGAGGGCGGCAGCGATCAGCGGCGCGGGCGGCCTAGAGGTTCGAGGCGCAGTGGGCGCACTTGGTCGCCTTCAGCGGGATGGCCGACAGGCAGTGCGGGCACTCCTTGGTGGTCGGGGCGGCCGCCGGCGCGGGCTCCTCGCGCTTCAGCTTGTTGATCGCGCGGATGACCAGGAACACCGAGAAGGCGACGATCAGGAAGCTGATCACGGTGTTGATGAACTGGCCCACGTTCAGGGTCACCGCGCCTGCGGCCTGGGCGGCGGCGAGGCTGCCGTAGGGCGACGGCGTCGCGCCCTGCTTGAGCACCAGGAACAGGTTGCTGAAGTCCACGCCGCCCAGCAGCAGGCCGATCGGCGGCATGATGATGTCCTTGACGAGCGACGTGACGATCGTCCCGAACGCGGCGCCGATGATGATACCGACGGCCATGTCCACCACGTTGCCCTTGATGGCGAATTCCTTGAATTCCTTGAACATGGCTGCTCTCCCCTCCTTGGTTGCACCCCCCCCCCCCCCTCGCCGGGTTCCCCGGAGCCCAGCTCCTTGATCACCGAGCGCGCGATCACCAGCCGCTGGATCTCGCTGGTGCCCTCGTAGATGCGCGTGACGCGCACGTCGCGGTAGTAGCGCTCGACGTCGTAGTCCTTGGTGTAGCCGAAGCCGCCGTGGATCTGGATGGCCTCGTCGGCCACGTGGCCCGCCGCCTCGGTGGCCAGCAGCTTCGCTATGGCCGCCTCCTTCGTGTGCGGGCGGCCCTGGTCCTTGAGCCAGGCGGCGTGCAGGGCCGTGAGGCGGGCCGCGTGCAGGCGGGCGGCCATGTCGGCGAACTTGTCGCGGACGGTGGGGATGTGCCAGAGCTTCTCGCCGAAGGCGATGCGCTGGCCGGCGTAGCGCACGGAAGCCTCGAGGCAGGCGCGGCCGATGCCGAGGGCCTGGAAGGCGATGCCGATGCGGCCGCCGTCGAGGGCTTTCATCGCCACCTTGAAGCCGTCGCCCTCCCGGCCCAGCAGGTTGGCGGCCGGCACGGGCACCGCGTCGAGCTCGATGACGCAGGTGTCGGAGCAGCGCAGTCCCATCTTGTCTTCCTTCTTGGCGACGCAGAGGCCGGGCGCATCGCGCTCGACCAGGAAGGCATGGACGCTGTCGTGGCCGACGCTGCCGGGGGTGCGCGCCAGCACCACGTAGTAGCGGGCGCGCGAGCCGTTGGTCACCCACATCTTGCTGCCCGTCAGCACGTAGTGGTCGCCGTCGCGGGCGGCGGCCGTGGTCAGGGCGGCGGCGTCGGAACCGGCGCCGGCCTCGCTGACGCAGAAGGCCGCGATCTCGCCGGCGGCCATCCGCGGCAGCACGCGCGCCTTCAGTTCGTCGCTGCCGAACATCGCGATGGGGTAGCTGCCCACGCTGTTGTGGACGCAGATCATGACGGCCACGCCGGCGCTCGCGGCCGAGAGCTCCTCGACCACCAGCCCGTAGGTCGTGGTGTCGACGCCCAGCCCCCCGAGCGCCTCGGGGAAGGTCAGGCCGAAGAAGCCCCCCTCGCGCAGCTTCTGGATGAGCGCCTCGGGCATGTCCGCCTCGCGGTCCATCTGCGCGGCGATGGGCGCGATCTCGCGCGCCGCGAAGTCGCGCACCATGTCGCGGAACATCGTCTGCTGCTCGCTGAACGTGAAGTCCATCCCTCTACCTCAACCGGTGCCCGGCGATGACCATGCGCTGCGCCTCGCTGGTGCCCTCGTAGATCGACGTGATCCGGGCGTCGCGGAAGTGCCGCTCGACCGGGAATTCCTTGCTGTAGCCGTTGCCGCCGAAGATCTGCACCGCTTCCTCGGCGATGTAGCTCGCCGCCTCCGACGCGAAGAGCTTCGCCATGGCGGCCTGCTCGCCGTAGGGCTCGCCCGGTCCTTGAGCGCCGCGGCGCGCAGGGTCAGCAGGCGGGACGCCTCGTAGCGGGTGGCCATGTCGGCGATCTTCCACTGGATGGCCTGGAACTTCGCGATGGGCTGGCCGAACTGCTCGCGCGTCTTGGCGTAGGCCACGGCCGCCTCCAGGGCGGCCCGGGCGATGCCCAGCGCCTGCGAGGCGATGCCGATGCGCCCGCCGTCGAGCGTGGACATGGCGATGCGGAAGCCGGCGCCGTCGGCGCCGAGCTGCTGGTCCGCCGGGACGCGCACGCCGTCGAAGGCGAGCTGCGCGGTGTCCGAGGCCCGGATGCCCAGCTTCTTCTCCTTGCTGATCACGGCGAAGCCGGGGGACTTCGATTCGACGATGAAGGCGCAGATCCCCTTGTGCTTGAGCGCGGGGTCGGCCTGCGCGAAGACGATCAGCACGTCGGCGTGCGCCCCGTTGGTGATGAAGTTCTTCATCCCGTCGAGGACCCAGGCGTCCCCGTCGCGTCGCGCGCGGGTCTGCTGGTTGGCGGCGTCGGTGCCGGCGTTGGGCTCGCTCAGGCAGTAGGCCCCCAGCAGCTCGCCCCGCGCCAGCGGCACGAGGAACCGCTGCTTCTGGGCCTCGGTGCCGTAGGTCTCCAGCGGCCAGCAGACCAGCGAGTTGTTCACCGACATAATCACGCCGGTCGAGGCGCAGGCGGCGGAGATCTCCTCCATCGCCAGCACGTAGCTGACCATGTCGAAGCCCGCGCCGCCGTAGGTCTCCGGCACGTTCATGCCGAGGAAGCCCAGCTCGCCCAGCTTCTTCACCGCCGCGGCGGGGAACTCCTCGTCGCGGTCCCAGCGCGCGGCGTGCGGCGCCAGCTCCTTCTGCGCGAAGTCCCGGGCCGCCTGCTGGATCATCCGCTGCTGCTCGGTCAGTGCGAAGTTCACGTCGCCTCCCCTAGGCCTGGTAGTCGTAGAAGCCGCGGCCGGTCTTGCGGCCGAGGTGGCCGGCGGCGACCATGCGCACCAGCAGCGGGCTGGGGCGGTACTTGCCGTCCTTGAAGCCGTCGTAGAGCACGTTCATGATGTCCAGGCAGACGTCCAGGCCGATGAAGTCGGCCAGCTGCAGCGGCCCCATCGGGTGGGCCATGCCCAGCTTCATGACCGTGTCGATGGCGTCGCGGTCGGCGACGCCCTCCATGAGGCACTGCACGGCCTCGTTGATCATGGGCATCAGCACGCGGTTGCTGATGAAGCCGGGGTAGTCCTGCACCGCGACCGGCGTCTTCTCCAGCTCGGTGCTGACCGCCATGATGCGCGCCAGCACCGCCGGGTCGGTCGCCTGGCCGCTGATGACCTCGACGAGCTTCATCACCGGCACGGGGTTCATGAAGTGCATGCCGATCACGCGCCCGGGCCGGCCCGTGCAGGCCGCGAGCTTCGTGATGCTGATGCTGGAGGTGTTCGAGGCCAGGATCGCCTCGGGGCCCAGCACCGCGTCCAGCCGCTCGAAGATCGCCTTCTTCACCTCGAAGCTCTCGAACACGGCCTCGATCGCCAGGTCCGCGCCGGCGGCGGCGCCCAGGTCCGTCGCCGCGCAGATGCGCTTGAGGGTCGCGTCCTTGTCGGCGTCGGCGAGCGCGCCCTTCTTGACCTGCCGGTCGAGGTTCCTGGCGATGGTGCCGAGGGCCCGGTCCAGGGCGCCGCGGTCCAGATCGATCAGGGTGACGTCGTGCCCGTACTGGGCGAAAACGTGCACGATCCCGTTGCCCATCGTGCCGCCGCCGATCACTGCTACCTTCATGTCATGCCTCCGGAATGTTCATCTCCAGCCGTGAATCAGGGGCGGGCGACCGACATCGCCACGGCGTCCCCCCCGCCCAGGCACAGGGCCACCAGGCCGCTCTGCGCGCCTCGGTCCAACATGGCGTGCAGCAGGGTCACCAGGCAGCGCGCGCCCGAGGCGCCGATGGGGTGTCCCAGGGCCACCGCGCCGCCGTGGACGTTGACCCGCGCGGGATCCAGGCCCAGCTGCTCGGTGACCGCCACCGCCTGGGCGGCGAAGGCCTCGTTCAGCTCGACCAGTTCGTAGTCCGCGACCGCCCGGCCGGCCTTGCGGGCCACGCCCTGGACCGCCCCGACGGGCGCCATCATGACCCACTCGGGGTCGACCGCGCCGGTGCCGTAGGCTTCGATGACCGCGATGGCCGGCAGCCCCCGCTCCCGCGCGAAGGACTCGCTGCAGACCAGCACCGCCGCCGCGCCGTCGTTGATGGTCGAGGCGTTGCCCGGGGTCACCGTGCCGCCCTCGCGCTTGAAGGCGGGCTTGAGCTTGGCCAGGGCGGCGGCCGTGGTGTCGGCGCGCGGCCCCTCGTCGGCGCCGACGAGCACGGGGTCGCCCTTGCGCTGGGGCACGGGGACCGGCACGATCTCGGCCGTGAACTTGCCCGCGGCCATCGCCGCGGCGGCGCGGCGGTGCGACTCCGCCGCGTAGGCGTCCTGCCGCTCACGCGCGACCGCATACTTGTCGACCACCAGTTCGGCGGTCATGCCCATGTGGTAGTCGTGGTAGACGTCCCAGAGGCCGTCGTGCACCAGCAGGTCGGTCAGCTGCTGGTGGCCCAGGCGCAGGCCGTCGCGCGCCCCGAACAGGGCGAACGGGATCTGCGACATGTTCTCCATGCCGCCGGCGATCGCGCAGCGGATGTCGCCGGCCCTGATCGCCTGGGCGGCCGACATCACGGCCCGCAGGCCCGAGCCGCAGACCTTGTTCAGGGTCATGGCGCTGACCGAGGTCGGCACGCCGCCCCAGATCGCGGCCTGTCGGGCCGGGTTCTGGCCCAGGCCCGCCTGCACCACGCAGCCCATGATCACCTCATCGACCGCGGCCGGATCCAAACCGGTGCGCTCGATGAGCCCCTTGATGGCCTCGGCCCCGAGGCGGCTCGCCTTGACCGAGGCCAGACCGCCCTGGAAGCGCCCGATCGGCGTGCGCACGGCCCCGCAGATGACGACGCGATCGCTCATCATGTCCTCGCCTTTCGCTCGAACAAATTCATGCAACTACTATTCATCAAGAAGGTTGCGCGCGATGACCATGCGCTGGATCTCGCTCGTGCCCTCGCCGATCTCGCAGAGCTTGGCGTCGCGGTAGAGGCGCTCGACGTCGTACTCGCGGCAGAAGCCGTAGCCGCCGAGCAGCTGGATCGCGGCCGACGTGACCTCCATGGCGATCTCGCTGGCGTAGAGCTTGCCCTTGGCCGCCATGTCGGCGTAGGGCTCGCCGGCGTCCTTGCGGCGGCAGGCCTCGTAGATCAGCAGGCGCGCCGCATCGATCTTGAGGCTCATGTCCGCGAGCTGGAACTGGACGGCCTGCTGCGCGGCGATCGGCTGCCCGAACTGGATGCGCCCCTTGGCGTAGTCGCGCGCGGTCTCGAAGGCCCCGACCGCCAGGCCCAGGGCCAGCGCGCCGATCGAGATGCGGCCGCCGTCGAGCGTCGCGAGGAACTGCTTGAAGCCATCGCCCTGCTGGCCGAGCAGGGAGTCCGCCGGCACGCGCACGTCCTCGAGGGTCAGCGGCGCGGTGTCGGAGGCCCGCATGCCGAGCTTGTCTTCCTTCTTCTCGACCGTGAAGCCCGGCGTCCCGGTCGGGACGATGAAGGCGCTGATGCCCCTGCTGCCGCTGGCGGCCGGATCGGTCTTGGCGGTGACGATGACGGCGCCCGCGTGGTGGGCGTTGGTGATCCACTGCTTGCGGCCGTTCAGCACCCAGTCGCCGCCGTCGCGCACGGCCGTGGACGCGGTGCCGCCGGCGTCGCTGCCGGCGCCGGGTTCGGTCAGCCCGAAGCTCAGCAGGTAGTCGCCGCGGCAGGCCCCGGGCAGCCAGCGCTGCTTCTGCTCGGGCGTCCCGAAGGCGTGGATCGGCCAGCAGCCCAGGCTGTTGTGGGCGGCGACGGTCAGCCCGTGGCTGCCGCAGACCCGGCTGAGTTCCTCCACGACCAGGGCGTAGCTGGTCGTGTCGACCTGGAAGCCGCCCTCGGCTTCGGGCACCTTCAGGCCCAGCAGGCCGAGGGCGCCGAGCTCCTTGATCGTGGCCGCGGGGAATTCGCCGGTTTCGTCAATGCGCGCGGCGATGGGCGCGATCCTGGACTTGGCGAAGTCGCGGGTCATTTCGCGGATCATCTTCTGATTCTCGGAGAGGAGCATCGTGCCTCCGGGCGGGCGCCGGTCGGGGCTCGCCGCTGCGGTTCGGGAATGTTGCCGGAGAAGGGGCTGCGGCCCCGCCGGCGGATGCGGGCCGGCGCGACTGCCACGCCGTTGCGCCCGACGCCGGAGGCACAGGATACAGAACAGGGCAGGACGGGGAAAGCGAAATCGCTGCACAGTTTCTAGAATGGCAGACAGATAGGCCGCGGGGCGGGCCCCGGGAACCCGCCCCTGCGACGTGCCGAAAGGCGCGCGCTACCGGTAATCGACCTTGATCTCGCCCCAGCTGCGCTCCACGGCGGGCACGAGCCCCTCGCACTCGTTCCACCCGCCCGGCGTCGGCGGGCAGCCGGTCCCGGTCGGCTCCACGGCGCCGCCGTAGGGCGACAGCGCATCGCACAGCACCCACTCGTTCTCGGGCAGCATCCGGGCGAGCGCGCGGTCATCGACCCCGGCGTGGGCCGGGTAGATCAGCGCGTCGACCAGCGTGGCGCCGGGCAGCACCGGGTCGCCGAGGAAGAGCTCGAGCTGGTCGCCCCCGTTGTTCAGGCTCAGGCCCGTGACGGTGACGCCGTTGGCCTGCTGCCAGGCCACCGCCGCATCGCCGGTGAACAGGGCCGTTGCGCCGGACGCCAGTTCGCCCGACAGCCGCAACTGCGCCTCCTCCCCCAGCGCGTCGCGCAGCCAGTAGTCCGCGAGGTCCACGCTGTCGGGACCGGTGTTGACGACCTCGACCCACTCGTCGTCGCGGCTGCTGAGCGTCCCGTCGCCGTTCCAGTCGCTGGCGGGATCGGCCAGCACCTCCGACAGCAGCACCGCCCCGTGGGCGCCGCCCGCCCAGACGCCGCCGAGCAGCAGCAGCAGCGCCACGTTGAGCACCAGCCACGCACGTCCGTTCTCCGTCTCCCAAGGCCACATGTGTTCTCCTTCCGGTCGGGTGTGGGGAAAGACACCCGCCAAGCCAGGACGGTGCCGGCGCGGCGACGCGGCCGCCGCCGCGCGACGGCACGGGCGCCAACAGCGCGCAGATCCCGCCGCACCCTCCCGCGCCGGGACGCCGGGGTGTCCCGCGGCGGCGACATGCGGGGTTCGGGGCGTCCCCGCCGGCGACCGCGACTTGCGCCTTGGCGGCACGGCGGCGCCCCGCTACGCTGCGGGTCAACCGGAAGGGGACAGCACGATGATCCGACTGGGAGTGATCGGAGCCGGCGCGCACGGCGCCCGCTACCTGCGCCACGCCGCGCGCGACGTGCCCGGCCTGCGGCCGGTCGCGCTGTGCCGCCGCGACGGGGCCGCCGGCCGCGGCCCTGGCCGCCGAGCTGGGCTGCCGCTACGAGCGGGACCCCGCGGCGCTGATCGCCGCGGCCGACGTCGACGCCGTGCTGGTCTGCACGCCGCCGTCGAGCCACTTCGCGCTGGCGGCGGCGGTCCGCGCCGCGGGCAAGGCCCTGCTGCTGGAGAAGCCCATGACCGGCACGCTCGACGAGGCCCGCCGCCTGGTGGAGATCGACGACCTCGGCGCCGGCCCCCGGCTGATCGTCGCGCAGACCCTGCGCTGGAATCCGGTGATCCGCCTGGCCCGCGAACTCTGGTCGCAACTCGGCGAGGTCCGCCACGTGCGCATCGCCCAGCGCCTGGAACCGTCCGGCCTGGACTGGCAGCGAGACAGGTCCGTGACGGTCGGCGGCTCGGTGCTGCTGACCGGCGTCCATCTGTTCGACACGGTGAGGTTCGTGACCGGGCGGGAGTTCACGGAGATCGACGCCCGGCAGGAGAGCTTCCGCAACCCGGCGGTGGAGGACTTCTTCCTGGCGCGGGCCCGCCTGGACGACGGGGCCTACGTCTCGCTGGAGGTGAGCAAGTTCGGACGCTCGCGCGCCTGCCTGCTCGAGGCCGTGGGCACCGAGGGCCAACTGCTCGCCGACTACCAGTACGGGGGGATCCGCCTGATCAGGGGACGCGAGGTGCAGGTCTTCGAGGCCGACGCGTCGGCGCCCACGCTGCCGGCGGTCCTGGCGCAGCTGAGGGACACGGCTCGCGGGGATGCCGTGCCCCCCGTCACGGCCCGCGAGGGGTTGCGGACCATGGAACTCGTCGAGGCGTCCTACCGCTCAGCCCAACAGCGTGGTCCGGTCGCGATCGCGGACCTCTGAGCAACGCGCGGTCAGCTCAGGAATTCCGCCGGCCGCCCCCACGTCGCGCCGAAGACCGTTCCCTCAGGGCCGCCGGGACCGGGCTGCCCACCCCCCGGCTCGGCCGCCGCCCCCCCCCCCGAGCTCGTAGTGTAAACACCCCAGGCGTGCGTCACAACCCCCGCCCAGGGCTGCTCGCGGACAAAACGGGTGCGTGAGGCCCAGCGCCTCAAGCACACAGGCCCCACGCTTAACTTTGGCTCCAGGCTCGGCAGCCCCCGGGATGGTCACGGGCGTCTCGTCGTCCTCCTGGTGGCAGCCCTGCAGCGGCCATCGAGTGTCTCGAGATCCCGCGACGGCATCCCCCGCAACGAGTCCCTGTGCAGGGCCAGGACCGGTGCGTCCAGCCGCGCGAGCAGCGCCAGTCCGGCGGGCTCGATCCGCACGTGCACCACGCGCCGGTCCTCGCGGCAGCGCTCGCGGCGCACCAGGCCGACCTTCTCCAGCCGGTCGACGAGTCGGGTGACGTCCGGCACGCGGGTGATCATCGCGCCGGCGAGGCCGGTGCCGGTCAACCCGTCGGGACCCGGCGCCGCGCAGGATGCGCAGCACGTTGTACTGCGGCGCGGTGACCCCGTGCTCCTTCAGCAAAGCAGACACGTCGGCCATCAGCGCCTCGTACAGACGCATCAGGTCCAGCAGCACGTCGCGGCTCAACAGCGCGCGGTTCGCCATAGCACTCCCCTTCCTCTCGCCTGCAACCTACTCACGCTAATTACCTGTTGCAACAGATGATCCGCAGGGGCGCCGTGTCGGGGGACGCTCGCCGGGCACCTCCTGTGCCCGACTCGCTTGGCTTCCGGGTCCCGGCGCCCTCCTGGCGCGGGAACCCTCCAGACACCCCGACACGGCGCCCCTGCGGATGCAGGGCGTGGTGATCAGGCGGCGGGAGGGGTGTTAGCGGGGCGTACGGATCGCGGCGATCAGTTACTGCGGGCGTCGAGCAGGAGGCGGGCGGCCAGGCCGGGGGGCATCTCGCCGGCGCGGACGTGGCGTTCGAGGTCGGGCAGGAGGCGGCGCACGGCCGGGTCGTGGCGCAGGCCCTCGCGCAGATTATCCTCGACCAGGGACCACATCCAGCGCAGTTGCTGGGATTGGCGGCGCTCGGCCAGAGCGCCGTTGGCTGTCATCGTGTCGCGGTGGCGGACCAGTTCGCCCCACAGGTCGTCCAGGCCCTCGCCCGTCGCCGCGCTGACGCACGTCACCGGCACGATCCAGTCGGGGTGCGGCGGGCGCATGAAGTGCAGGGCGTTGCGGATCTCGGCGGCGGCCAGGCCCGCGGCGGCGCGGTTGTCGCCGTCCGCCTTGTTGACCGCGACCAGGTCGGCCAGCTCCATCACGCCGCGCTTGATGCCCTGCAGCTCGTCGCCGGCGCCGGCCAGCGTGATCAGCAGGAAGACGTCGACCATCTCCGCCACGACGGTCTCGCTCTGCCCCACGCCGACCGTCTCGACCAGCACGACGTCGTGGCCGGCGGCCTCGCACAGCAGCATGGTCTCGCGGGTCTTGCGGCCGACGCCGCCGAGGGTGCGGGCGCTGGGGCTGGGGCGGATGAAGGCGGCGGGGTCGGCGGCCAGGCGCGCCATGCGTGTCTTGTCGCCCAGGATGCTGCCGCCGGTCAGGCTGCTGCTGGGGTCGATGGCCAGCACCGCCACGCGGTGGCCCTGCGAGGTCAGCCGCGTGCCCAGCACGTCGATGAGGGTACTCTTGCCGGCGCCCGGCACGCCGGTCACGCCGACGCGGTGCGCGGCGCCGGTGCGCGGCAGCAGGCGCGCGAGCAGTTCCTGGGCGAGGCGCTGGTGGTCCTCGCGCCCGCTCTCCACCAGGGTGATGGCGCGGCCCAGCACGGCGCGGTCGCCGGCGACGACGCCCGCCTCGAACTCGTCGAGGCCGAGGCCGCCCGCCCGGTGCCCGCCCGCCGTCACGAACCCGCGCCCGCGAGCCGGTCGAGCAGGCCCTCCGCGGCCGTGGTGATGACCGTGCCCGGCGGGAAGATCGCCGCGGCGCCCGCGTCGCGCAGCGCCTGGTAGTCGTCGGGCGGGATGACGCCGCCGGCCACGATCAGGATGTCCGGCCGGCCGAGCAGGGCCAACTCATCGCGCAGCGCCGGCACCAGCGTCAGGTGCCCCGCGGCCAGCGAACTGACCCCGACGATGTGCACGTCGTTCTCGACGGCCTGGCGGGCGACCTCCTGCGGCGTCTGGAACAGCGGGCCGACGTCGACGTCGAAGCCGAGGTCGGCGAACGCGGTCGCGATCACCTTCTGGCCGCGGTCGTGGCCGTCCTGGCCCATCTTGGCGACCAGGATGCGCGGCCGGCGGCCTTCGCGCTCGGCGAAGTCCTCGACCCGGCGCCGCACCCGCAGCAGTTCTTCGTCTCGTTCGCCCATCTCGCCGCCGTACACCCCGCTGATGATGTTGCGGTCGCCTGGTGGCGGCCGAAGACCTTTTCCAGCGCCAGGCTGATCTCGCCGACCGTGGCGCGGGCGCGTGCCGCCGTCACCGACAGGTCGAGCAGGTTGCCCCGGCCCGATTCAGCGCAGGCGGTCAGGTCCGCGAGCGCGCGATCGACGGCCGCCGGGTCGCGCCCGGCTTTCAGTTCGCGCAGCCGCGCGAGCTGGGCTTCGCGCACCTGCGTGTTGTCGACCTTCAGGACCTCGATCCGCTCGGGCTCTTCCGGCACGAGGCGGTTGACGCCCACGACGGTCTGCCGTCCCGTGTCGATGCGCGCCTGGGTGCGGGCGGCCGCCTCCTCGATGCGCAGCTTCGGGACGCCGCGCTCGATGGCGCGGGCCATGCCGCCCAGCTCCTCGACCTCGCGCTCGACGTAGAGCTGCCGCCCCAGGGGTCGATCACCCGGCGGTGCCCGCCTCCTGTTGGATGAACAGCTGGGTGTTGCGGGCGATGCGGGCGGAAAAGTCGGTCGGCAGGGCGATGGCCTCGTCCAGGGCGTTGGTGTGCAGCGACTGGGTGTGGCCCTGGGTGGCGGCCATCGCCTCCAGGCAGGTGCGCGTCACGTTGTTGAACACGTCCTGCGCCGTCAGGCTCCAGCCCGAGGTCTGGCTGTGCGTGCGCAGGCTCAGCGACTTCGGGTTGCGCGGCCCGAACCCCTGCACGAGCTGCGCCCAGAGCAGGCGCGCGGCCCGCAGCTTGGCGACCTCCATGAAGTAGTTCATCCCGACGGCCCAGAAGAATGACAGGCGCGGGGCGAAGTTGTCGACGTCGAGTCCGACCGCCTTGCCGGCGCGGATGTACTCGACCCCGTCGGCCAGCGTGTAGGCCAGCTCGAGGTCGGCCGTCGCTCCGGCTTCCTGCATGTGGTAGCCGGAGATCGAGATCGAGTTGAACTTCGGCATCCGCTGCGCCGTGTAGGCGAAGATGTCGCCGACGATGCGCATGCTCGGCGCCGGGCGGGTAGATGTAGGTGTTGCGGACCATGAACTCCTTGAGGATGTCGTTCTGGATGGTCCCGGCCAGCTTCTCCGGCGGCACGCCCTGCTCCTCGGCCGCCACGATGTAGAGGGCCAGGATCGGCAGCACCGCGCCGTTCATCGTCATCGACACCGACATCTGGTCCAGCGGGATGCCGTCGAAGAGCTGCGCATGTCGAGGATCGAGTCGATGGCCACGCCGGCCATGCCGACGTCGCCGGTCACGCGCGGGTGGTCGGAGTCGTAGCCGCGGTGGGTGGCCAGGTCGAAGGCGACCGACAGGCCCTTCTGGCCGGCGGCCAGGTTGCGCCGGTAGAACGCGTTGGACTCCTCGGCGGTGGAGAAGCCGGCGTACTGCCGGATCGTCCACGGCTGGTTGACGTACATCGTGGCGTAGGGGCCGCGCACGGAGGGCGGCGGCCCGCCGCGCGGCGGGCGGCGGGGCGCCGGCCGGGGCCCGCGGCCGGGGCGCCCGCCCGCGCCGTCGCGCCGGCCCGCTGGGGGGGCGGCGCCGCCCCCGGGGGGCGCCCGGGCTCTCGCGGGGGGGGCCGCGGCGCGCGGCGCGCCGCGCCGGACCTCAGGGGGATGCGGTGAAATGGGGTTCGCCCCCGCTGCACCTCCAGCCCGTCCAGCAGGGCGCCGAGAGTCTCCAGCACGTCGCAGCCGAGGTAGATCGCGCGGTCCACGCCCGCGGCGCGCCAGGCGGCCTCGTCTTCGCCCATCCGCCCGGCCACCACGACCGTCGCGGCGCCGGCGCCCTTGAGCGCCGCGGCCGCGGCCGGCAGGCGTTCGGCGTAGAGTTCGTCCGTGGAGCAGATCACCGCCAGCCGGCAGCCGCTGGCGCGCAGGGCCGCCGCCAGGGCGGCGGGATCGTCGTACCCATCCTCCCCCTCGGCCGCGATGCCGCCCGCGGCGAGCAGGTTGCGGGTGAAGGCCGCGCGCGCGGAGAACTGGGCCAGGCTGCCCAGGTTGGCCAGGAAGGCGCGCGGACGCGCGCCGGTGGCCGCGTGGTGCCGGTCCGCCGCGTCGCGCAGGGCCTCGAAAGGCTCGGCCAACCGTACGGCGGCCAGGGGCGTGATGGCGTCCTGCAGCGGCGCCGGGGCCGGCGGACCGCCGGGCGGCGGCGCCGGGCGCGGCCTCGCCACGGGGCGCTCGTCCAGCTGGGGGAACTCGCTGACGCCGGTCAGGGGGAGCCGCCGGGTGGCGACGTCGCGGGCGCGGGCCTGACGCGTCGCGGCGATCTTCTCCTGGAACCAGCCGTCGCGCAGGCTGGCGACCAGCCCGCCGCGGCCCTCGAGCTCCTGGAACAAGATCCCAGGCGCGCTCGGCCAGCGCCGCGGTCCGCGCCTCCAGGTGCCAGCAGCCCCCGGCGGGATCCAGCACCCGGCCCAGGGACGCCTCCTGCTGCAGCACGATCTGCACGTTGCGGGCGAGGCGGCGGCTGAAGTCGTCGGGCTCGTTGACGGCGGCGTCGAAGGGCAGGACGGTCACGACCTCGGCGCCGCCGACCGCCGCGGCGAAGGCGGCGGTGGTGGTGCGCAGCAGGTTCACCCAGGGATCGCGCGCGGTCATCATCCGCCAGGAGGTGCGCGCGTGCAGGTGGGCTCGGCGCGCCTCCGCGTCGCCACCGCTCGCCTCGATCAGGCGCGACCAGAGCGTGCGCAGGGCGCGCAGCTTGGCGATGTCGCCGAAGAACTGGCCGTCGACCGCGACGCAGACGTGGATCTGCCGCGACGCCGCCGCCAGGGACAATCCCGCGGCGTCCATGGCCTTCAGGCTCGTGAGCCCGCCCGCAAGGATGGCCGCGAGTTCCTGGACCTCGTCCGCGCCCGCGTCGTGGAAGGGGCAGCCGGCCACCTTCACGGCCCGGACCTGCGGGGTTTCCCGCCGCAGCATCGGCCGCGAGCCGCGCCATGTCCGCCAGCAGGGCCTCGATGCCGCCCGGCACGCCGCCCCTGACGACCCAGGCACCCACCGGGTCGGCCAGCAGATCGGCCCGCGCGTCCGCGGCCGCGACGCCGCGCCGTTCCCAGATCTCGCGCAGCTGGTGCGCCGCCTGGGCGAAGCGGGCGCCGGATTTCAGGGCGATGCGCGTCGTTGCGAGGTCGGGGCCGGCCAGGACCAGGTCGAGGTCGCCGGCCGAGCGGACCGCGACGCCCGTCGCGCCGGCGGGGTCCAGGCACAGCTGGACCGATGCGGCTCCCCGCGCCAATTCCTGGCGGACCTGCTGCCCGGCGACGGCCGGGTCGGGGTGCGTCACTTCCTGGCGGATGTCCCAGCCGGGCGCCGCTTCGCAACCGAGCGCGCCCCGGGTGTAGGGCGCCTGGCCCGGCCAACCAGCAGCGGCGGCCGGGGCGGTAAGGTCGGCCCGCGTGTAGAGAGGCTGGATCTCGATGCCCTCGAGGGTCCTGGTCACGAGCTTCTTGGCGAAGGGGCCCCCTTGAGGTCCTTGTCGACCAGGGCGCGCCACTGTTCGAGGCTGGGAGGCGGGAAGGACGGCGGGGCGACGGGCTCGTGAGCAGGCATCTCGTGTCTCCCGGTCGATGAGCGAAAGCACTTTGTTTTCAAAGGGCTGCGACGGTCGGCTTCGTGCAGTTCCCGAACGTGGCTACGTTAGGCAACGGCCTGTTAATTCGCAAACACAAGGTTGGATCGCACCGGTGGGGAACGCGGCTTCCCGTCGGAGCGGCGGGGTGGGGTCGGCGACGTCAGCCCGCGGCTGCGTCCTTCTTGAGCTGCGGGGGTGTCGGGCCCGGGACGGCCTCGGTTCCGGCCGGAAGCTGGCCCGCCGCGGCGGCCCGCTCTTCGGCCACTTCCTCTTCGACGATGGCCGTCAACCGGTCGAGTTGGGCGGCGATCTGGGCCAGTTCCTCGACGAGGCGGGCACGGGCCGCTTCATCCAGATCGAGGGCCGCCAAGGCTGCCTGCCGGCGTTCCTGATCCTGGTCCATGCTGCCTCCCGGGCTGAATCCCGCCCCATGGGGACGACCGCTGCGGTCTCCCGTGACCGCCGACCCGGGGCTGGGTCCGGCGGCCGATCTGTCGTAAGATGGGGTGATCCTAACCGATCCTGGTCCCGGAAGGAAGAGCGAGTCCGTGGTCCTTCTGCGGCGCCCCTCCCGCGGCCCTGCTGGCGGCCCTGATCGCCCGCCGCCGCGGCAGGCTGCCGCCGGCGCCGTCTCCGCCGCCCCGCAGTCGGCTCCCGAGCCGCCGCCCGACGCCGCCCACTGGGAGCGCCCCGGATCGCTGTCGTGGTGGCCGGCGAGCCACGAACCCCCGCCCCGGGACGACGATCGCGGCTACGACGTCCTGCACTACGATCTGGACCTGCGCCTGGACCCGATCGGCCAGACCGTGGCCGGCAGCGTGGTGATGACCCTGGCCTTTCCGGCCGGCCGCCCGCCCGACACCCTGGTCGTCGACCTGGACGAGCCGCTGGTCGTGGACGGCATCGACTGGGACGGGCAGCCCGCGGCCCTGACGCGCGAGGCCGAGGAGCTGCGCATCGCGGCCCCACCCGGCCCCGCCGGCGGCGCGGTGGTGCGGATCGGCTACCACGGCGAGCCCCAGCGCCACGGCGCCTACTCGGCGGGCATGCTGTTCCGCGTGCAGGGCGACTCGCCCCAGGTCCCGATCGGCCCCACGATCCTGACGATGAGCGAACCCTGGTCGGCCCACGCCTGGTGGCCCTGCAAGGACCACCCGGCGGACAAGGCCACCGTGCGCCTGGCGCTGACGGTGCCGGACACGCTCACCGCGGTGGCCAACGGCCTGCTGGTGTCCGACGATCCCGCCGATCCCGGCTGGCGCCGCACCGTCTGGGAGACCGGCTACCCGACCGCCACCTACCTGGTCGCGGTGCACGTGGCGGACTACGTCTCCTGGCAGGAATCCTGCGGGCTGGCCGGCGGCCCGTTGCCGCTGACCTTCCACGTCTTCCCGCGGCACGAGGCGGCGGCCCGCTACGACCTGGCCCCCACCTGCGACATGCTGCGCTTCCTCGAGGACCTCGCCGGACCCTACCCGTTCGCCGACGAGCGCTACGGCCAGGTCGAGTTCAAGTGGGGCGGCGCCATGGAACACCAGACGTGCACGAGTCTGGGCAGTGCGCTGCTGCGGGGCGACGGCCGCTTCCGCAACGTGGTCCTGCACGAGATGGCCCACCACTGGTTCGGCGACCTGGTGACGCCCGCGGCCTGGCAGGACGTCTGGCTGAACGAGGGCTTCGCCACCTACTGCGAGGCGCTGTGGCAGGAGCACGAGGAGGTCCGACCGGCCTGCGTCGGCGCATGCAGACCATCGGCCCCGGCCAGCACCCGTCCCTGTTCGAGGGCGAAGGGATCCTGACCGACCCCGAGCCCGTCCTGCCCAACGTCCTGATCTACCACAAGGGCGCCTGGGTGCTGCACATGCTGCGCGGGGCCATGGGCGACGCCGGCGTTCTTCGACTTCCTGCGCGACTGGGCCGGCGCGCCGCAACGGGCCTACGGCCACGCCACGACCGCCGACCTGGTCCGCGTGGTCGGCGAGCACGCCGCCTTCGACGCCGCCGCGTTCCTGGAACCCTGGCTGGACACCGACACCGTCCCGTACCTGTCGTGGTCGTCGTCCGCAGAACCGACCTCGGCCGGCGGCACGCGCGTCACGGTCACCCTGCGTCAGCTGCAGCGGACGCCCTTCCTTCTGGCCGTGCCGTTGCGCCTGCTGACCAGCCGCGCCGCGCGGGACACCACCGTGTGGCTGCGCTCGTCGCAACAGAGCTGGACCTTCGATCTGCCCGGCGAGTGGAAGGGGCTGGAGGTGGACCCCGACGGCTGGTTGCTGGCGGCGCGGCGCCCCCTGCCCGACCCGCCGGTCCGCCTGCTGAACGTGCACCCGGACCCCGCGGGCCCCGAGGGCGCGACGATCAGCTTCCGGGTGTCGCAGAGCGGGCCCGTCGCGGTGGAGCTCGTCGACGCGACCGGCCGGCGGCATGGGCGGTGGGACCTCGGCACCCTGGCCGCCCGCGAAGAGCCCTACCCCTGGCGCTGGCGGGGCGACGACGGCCAGGGGCGGCCGGTGGCGTCGGGGATCTACTGGCTCTCCGTGAACGGCGGCGGCCGGCGCAGCGTCGTCAAGGTGGCGCTCGTGCGCTGAGGTTCCGCTGCGGGTTCGTCACCGCCACGGGCGACGCTGAAGCCGGAGCCGAAAAGAAGCGGGGGACTCCCCAGAGCCCCCCGCAGGTCGCGGGCCACGGCCCGCACCGAACGCCGGCGGCTAGGCCGTCGGCGCAGCCTCGAGCGGTGTCCCGGCGGTGCGGCCGTGGCACACCGTCCGGTTGCGCCCGCCCTCCTTGGCGGCGTAGAGGGCCTCGTCGGCCCGCTTCAGGAGCGACTCTTCCTTCTCCTCGCGGCCGCACGAATTGCCGATGCCGGCGCTGACGGTCACCGGGATCTCCAGACCGCCGTCGATCACCGGCGTCGCGGCGATGGCCAGCCTGATGCGCTCGGCGACCGCCACCAGCGCGTCTTCGCCGGCGCCGGGCACGATGACCACGAACTCCTCGCCGCCGTAGCGCAGCAGCACGTCGCTCTCGCGCAGGACCCCCTGGGCGCGTCGCGCCGTTTCGCACAGCACGCGGTCGCCGGCGAGGTGGCCGTAGGTGTCGTTGACGTGCTTGAAGTGGTCGATGTCGAACATCACCACGCCCAGCGGGGTGCCCTGGCGCACGGCGCCCTGGAATTCCTCGCGCAGCCGGCGCATGCCGAACCTGCGGTTCAGCACGCCGGTCAGCGGATCGATCGCCGCGATGCGCTGCAGCCGGGCGTGGGTGACGGCGTTGTTGAGGGCCAGGCCCATCCCCTGCTGGAACTGGCGGACCAGCCACATGGCGTCCTTGCCGAGCATGGCGTCCGAGGCGATCACCGCGCCCAGCGTCTGCCCCTCGTAGAGCACCGGCACGACCAGCACCTGGCGCGGCTTGAAGCTGGTGACCACGCCCTCGAGCGCGATGTCGCGGGGGATGCGCACGATCTGCACCTGCCGCGTGTCCAGGGCGCGGCGGACGTGGTCGCTCGCGGGCAGGCGGCTCACGTCGCTCAGGCCGTGGTTGGCGACCACCGTCAGTTCCGCCTCTTCGCGCACGAGGATGCAGCCGGCGGTGGCGCCGGTCTGGGCCAGCACCAGCTCGATCGCGGCGCGGCAGAGCGCCTCGATCTCGAGCTTGGTCGACAGGGTCTCGGTCAGCTCGCTGGAGGCCGCCTCCATCTTGTGGGCGTGGATCACCTCGTCCAGCAGGGCGTTGAAGGCCTCGGCCGTGTGGCCGATCTCGTCGTCGCTGTCGACCGGCACGGCGCAGTGCTCGGCGCTGCAGGATGACCAGTCCCGGTTGAACGAGGCGTCGCGGACGCCCTCCTCGACCTCGCGCATGCGCCCGACCACGACCTGCAGTTTCGTGCGCACGACTTTCGAAGCCAGGCGGTGGTTCAGCCAGCCGACGATGACGCCTGCGGCCAGCGTGCCGAGGAACGTCGGCCAGCGCAGGGCCAGCGCCGGGGACACGCCGATCAGCAGCAGGACGAGCGGGAACACGAGCCCCACGGCGAGGCCCAGTCCGATCATCCAGTACCTGAGATCGGCGAAGACCGACCGGTGAATCGCTTCATCACGACATCCTGTCTAGACTCGTCGCCCTACGGGTGAACGCAGCAGCTATCGGCGCTCCGGCCGGCCACTTGAGGGATTGTCGCAATGAAATCGGGTTGTTCCGATCAGTCCAAAGGTCGCAGCCGGGCGAAGCGGGCCAGGAAGTGCTTGCGGGCCCCGCCCGGGAAATCGACGCTCAGCTTGAGGCTCTCGCCGTGGCCCTCGACGCGGGCGACGACGCCCGCCCCCAGCGTGGGGTGGGCCACCCGCTGGCCGACGCGGAAGACGACGTCCTCCTGGCTGACGTCGTCGTGCCAGTCGACCGCGCGCAGCCGCGGCGCGCTCGCGGCGCGGATGCCGGGGGCGGGTTCGCGCCGTCGGGCCGGCGGGGGCGTGGGCGGCGCCGCGCCCTGCCCCACAGGAAGGTGGACAGCGAAGGCTGCACGACCCGCAGCGATTCGCCGCTGCGCGCCGTCAGCTCGGCGGGGATCTCGTCCAGGAAGCGGGACGGCGCGCACAGTTCGCGCTGCCCGTAGCGCCGGCGCATCCGCGCGTGGAGCAGGTGGACGCGCAGGCGGGCCCGCGTCAGCGCCACGTAGAAGAGCCGGCGCTCCTCCTCCAGGGCGGCCTCGTCGTCGAGGTTCGAGGCGTGGGGCATCAGGTTCTCCTCGACGCCGCTGACCACGACCACCGGGAATTCGAGACCCTTGGCCGCGTGCACGGTCATCAGGCGCACGACGCCCTGGTCGTCACGGGCGGTGTCGGCGTCGGCGACCAGGGCCGTCTGCTCGAGGAACTGGGCGAGCGTGCCGCCGTCGCTCTGCTCGTGGAACGCGTAGGCGCCGTTGATCAGCTCGGCCACGTTCTCGTTGCGGGCGGGGGCCGACAGGGGATCGTCCTCCTCGAGGTGCCGCACGTAGTCGATCTGCTCCACGATGCGCTCGACCAGCTCGGGCACCGGCGTCTCGGCCAGCGCGGTGCGCCAGCCCGCGACCAGGCCGAAGAAGCCGCGGATGCGCTCGCAGGTCGGCGCGTTGAGGCTGGCCTCCAGCAGGCCCGGCCGCGCGGCCGCCTCGCCGAGCGACAGGCCCTCGCCTTCGGCGATCTCCACCAGGCGCGCCGCCGAGGCCTCGCCGATGCGCCGCTTCGGCACGTTCAGGACGCGCAGCGCCGACAGCGCGTCGCGCGGGTTGTTGACGAGCTTCAGGTAGGCCAGGACGTCGCGCACCTCGCGCCGCTCGTAGAAGGCCGTGGCGCCCACGATCTGGTAGGGCACGGTCGCGCGGCGCAGCGCGTCCTCCAGGGCGCGGCTCTGGGCGTTGGTGCGGTACAGGACCGTCACGTCGCCGCGGTTGCCGCCGGCGGCGGTCTGCGCCCGCACGAGATCGACGACGCGGTCGGCCTCGTCCTCCTCGTCGCCCACGGTCTCGATGCCCAGCGGCGCGCCCGGCCCGTCGAGCGTCCAGAGGTTCTTGCCCTTGCGCCGGACGTTGTGGGCGATCACGGCGTTGGCGGCGGCCAGGATGTTGCCGGTGCTGCGGTAGTTCTGCTCCAGCCGCACGATCGCGGCGCCGCCGAAGTGCTGCTCGAAGTCGAGCATGTTCTCGATGCAGGCCCCGCGCCAGGAGTAGATGCTCTGGTCGTCGTCGCCGACGGCGAACACGTTCCCGTGCACCGAGCTGAGCGCGCGCACCAGGATCAGCTGCAGGGGGTTGGTGTCCTGGAACTCGTCGACCAGGACGTGGCGGAAGCGGTCCGCCAGGCGCAGCCGCACGCCCTCGTGCTCCTCGAGCAGGTGGACGGTGCGCAGGATGAGGTCGTCGAAGTCGCAGGCGTTGCTGGCCCGCAGCCCCTTCTCGTAGGCGGCGTAGACGGCGGCCGCCTTCTCCTCGCGGAAGTCGGCCGCGTCGCGCGCGGCCTGCGCCGGCGACACGTCCTCGTTCTTCCAGCGGCTGACCGCCGCCCGCAGCTGCTGCGGCGGGTACTGCTTCGGGTCGAGGCCCAGGTCGCCGAGCACCTTCTTGAGCAGGCGCGTGCTGTCGTCGGTGTCGTAGATGGAGAACGAGGGGTCCAGCCCCAGCGCGGCGCCCTCGCGCCGCAGGATGCGCACGCCGGTGGCGTGGAAGGTGCCGACCCAGCTCGGGGCGCGGCTGCCGCCGACCAGGGCGTCGACGCGCTCCCGCATCTCGCGGGCCGCCTTGTTGGTGAAGGTGAAGGCGAGCACCGACCACGGGTCGGCGCGCCGCTCTTCCAGCAGCCAGGCGATGCGCGTGGTCAGGACGCGGGTCTTGCCGCTGCCGGCGCCGGCGACGACCAGCACGGGGCCGTCCGGCGCGGTCACGGCCTCGCGCTGCCGTTCGTTGAGCGTGTCGAGATCCATCCCCGCGGGCTCCTCCTAGAACTCGGGTCCGATGCTGAACTGGAACTCCGTACCGCCGGCGCTGCGCAGGTCGGTGCGGCGGCCCCAGTCGAACTTCAAGGGCAGGAAGCCCAGGCGGGTGCGCAGGCCGATCCCGAAGCAGCCGCGCAGGTCGCGCAGCCCCCAGCGCCCGGCGGCGTCGTCGCCGAAGGGGCTGAAGGCGTCGTCCCAGGCGGCGCCGAGATCGAGGAACAGGGTCGCCCCCACCGGCCCGAAGCCCCAGCGCGCCGGCCAGCCGAAGTAGACGGCGTCCAGCAGGGGGAGCCGGTACTCGAGGTTGGCCATGGCGATCTTGGGGCCGGCCAGGTGGCTGGTCGTGCGGTAGTCGTAGAAATCGTAGCCCCGCAGCGTGAACGGGCCGCCGAGCACGAAGGCGCGCGGATCGTCGCCGGTGCTGGCGGCCGCCAGCACGCGCAGGGCCAGCGTGTTGCCGCGGGCCGGCAGCCAGTAGCGGCGCAGGTCCAGCACGGCCGTGCGGCGGTCCAGCGTGCCGCCCCCGATCGCCAGCGAGGGCGCGAACTGCAGCAGCAGGCGGCTGCCGGTGACCGGCCCGTACCAGCCGTAGTAGGCGCTGTCGTGGACGTAGGTCAGGGTCGGCTGCAGCAGGGTGTCGGTGCGGCTGCCGTCGGCGACCAGCAGCGTGCCGCTCGGGTCCAGGCTGTACGCGGTGCGCTCCGAGGCGAAGGCCTGCAGTTCGAGCGACACGCGGCGGAACGTGCTGAAGGGGTAGCTGGCCGAGGCGAACAGGCCGTAGTTGCGCTCGCTGAAGAAGGTGTCGTCGGGCAGCAGTTCCCCGACCGAGGTCACCGCGGTGTTGTAGTAGTTCTTGAAGTGGAACAGGCCCACCCCCACGTCGATGCGGCGCTTCAGGTAGGCGTAGCTCGCCGCGAGATCGCTGTCGGACAGCGATCCGTAGACGTTGACCAGGAACGACAGCCGGTGGTCGCCGAGCAGGTCGCTCAGGTTGATGACGTTGGCCATCCCCAGCCCGGCCTGCGGGCTGAACGACACCGCGCCGCCGCCGAGCGCATCGCTCATGTCGATTGAGAAGCGCGGGTGGTAATCTTTTATCATACCTACGCTTGCGGCGTCGGAAATCGCGGAGGACAGCTCGTAGTCCGGCGGCGGCGGCGGCGCGACGGCCACCTGGCCCGCCGGAGTACCCGACGGTTCGCGCCGGCTCCAGGCCGCCCAGCCGTCGACCGCGAACAGGTCCCAGCCGCCCTCGCGGAAGGCGGCGAAGGCCAGCCGGTCCGCCCCCGGGGCGTAGCTCGGGTGCGCTGCGGCGCCCGGCACGTTGGTCAGCCGCCGGACCTCGGCCGCCGCCTCCCCCGCCGTGTCCAACTGCAACCGGGCCAGGTTCTCCGCGCCGTCGCCGTCGGCCACGACGCACAGCTCGCCGTCGGCGATCCAGACCGGCTCGCGCCAGCTGCCGGCGGGCGCCGCCAGTTCGACGCGCCGGTCCGCGAAGACGTCCAGCAGGACCAGGCGCGACGCCTGCCGGTGACCGGGCTGCACGGCCGCGTCGCCGTCGTCGAAGCGGGCCCAGTCCAGGCGACGCTCCCCGTCGGCGCCGACGGTGAACTGGTAGCGCACCTCCGCGACGGGGTTGTGGGCGAAGGCCAGGCGGCTGCCGTCCGGGGACCAGGCGGGACCGGACTCGTCGCCCGCGTCGTCGGTCAGGCGCAGCAGCGCCGTGCCGCCGGCGGCCGGCGCGCGCGCGCTCGCGGCGGCCGGGACGTCCCCGCCGTCCGGGGCGAGGTCGAGCAGGTAGAGGTCCGTGCGCCCGGCCACGGTGCCGACCAGGGCGATCCGGCGGCCGTCGGGCGACCAGGCCGGCGACGAGGCCCCGTCCAGGCCCAGGCGCACGTCGCGCGTGGATGCCCCGGTCGCGACCTCGACGGTGTGCAGCGTCTCGGCGTTGCCGCTGCGCGCCACGAAGGCGACCTCGCGCCCGTCGGGCGAGAAGGCCGGCCGGCTGCGGTAGGGATGCAGCGATTCGAACCGGCTCGCGCGCTGGCCGCGCGCCAGCCGGCGCAGGACCCGCCCGTCGATCGCGGACATCAGGTACAGGCTCATCAGGCCGTCGCGGTCGGAGAAGAAGGCGATCTGGGAGCCGTCGGGCGACAGCGCGGGGCGGAAGTTGGCGCCGTCCTCGTCCTCGCGGTGGTCGGTCAGGCGCCGGGCGATGTCCTCGGGCTCCTCGAAGCTGCCGTAGGAGGGCCAGGCGAGGCCGCGCACGTAGCGGGCGAAGATCCGGTCGAGCGCCTCGATGTCGAGCCCCAGCGAGGCGTCGAGCACGCGGTCCATGCCGCGGGAGCGGTTCAGCAGGCGGCACATCTCGGGGATCTTCTCCTCGCCGTAGCGCTCGGAGATCATGCGCAGGGCGGCCTGGCCCTCCTTGTAGACCAGGAACCCCCCGACCTGGTCCAGGGGCCAGAGGTAGCCGCTGGTGGCCGCGTCGCGCAGGTACATCTCGGCGCCGGGATCCCAGCCGGAGCTGTACCATTCCGCGAGCCCCTCGGCGAACCACAGCGGGATGCGGAAGAACGGCGACCGCGACGCCGTGCTGCGCGAGCTGCCGAAGACCATGTCGAACATGAAGACGTGCACCAGCTCGTGGCGCAGGACGTGCACGAAGTCGGCGTGGGACTCCTCGTAGGGCAGCACCATCCGGTTGCGGACGGGCTCGGTGAAGCCCCCTGTGCCCTCGCCGAGCAGGTCGTCGGCGACGTTGGTCTGCGCGAACTCCGTGTGCGACGAGTAGAGGATGAAGGGGATCCGCCGCTCCGGCTCGTGGCCGAGGCGGGCGGCGTACTCGGCGTAGGTGCGCTCGGCCACGATGGCGGCGCGCACGGCCAGCTCCTCGGCGTCCGCGGCGTGCGTGATCTCGAAGTGCGGCGTGACCAGGACGCGGCGCGCGACGTTCGCGGTCTGGACCTTGTTGCGCCCGAAGTAGTAGGCGTCCGCGGGCGCCGCCGCCAGGACGAGCAGCGCGGCCAGGGCCGCGGCGACGCATCGGTTGTACATCATCGTCCGCTCCCCTCCTTCAGTACTCGAACCGGTATTTCAGGTCCAGGTTGTAGGTCGTGTCCCCGAGGATCTCGTTGGCCCGGCGGCTGACCTCCGACTGCAGCAGCAGGTGGTCGTTGATCTGGTACTCGACGAGGATCTCGCGGTCCTGGTCCGTGACGGCCTGGGCGAACTTCACGTAGAGGTCGCGCCCGATGTACTTCCCGACGCCGATGAGCGTCTGCGTCGTGCCGTCCTCGCGGACGCGGCCGCTCTCGATGTCGAAAGTGTCCACCAGGTCCAGTTCCGCCGCCACCTCGCGTTCCAGGAGGTTGAACCCGGCGGCCATCGTGCCCTGGCGCACGGCCGACGTGGCGGGCACGTCCGAGACGTTCGGCGACAGGCCGAGCAGCATGCGCTCGATGTTGCTGCGCGCGTACCCGCTCTCGGACCGGAAGTCGACCTGCGGGGCGAGCGCCGAGCCGGTCACGTCGACGTAGATCTTCTCCAGCAGGCGCGAGCCGCCTTCCCTGGCGGCCGGCAGCCGCACCGAAGTCTCGGCGGTGAGGCCCACCTCGGGGATCACGCCGTGCTCCTGCGTGAAGTCCAGGCCGCCGTAGCTGACCTTGAAATCATTGTTGAACACCGGCAGGCGCCCCTGGTCGATGTTGAGATGGCCGCTGAGGTTCATGCCGCCCATGTCGCGCAGCAGCCGCACCTCCCCGCTCAGGAACAGTTCCATCGTGCGGTTGACGACCCGGATGGTGCGCGGCGGCGCCCGCAGGCGCAGGTCCGCCAGCCAGTCCGGGGCGACGGTGGCCACGCGCGGGTCGCTCACGCTCGGCTGTTCCGAGAAGTCGCCGGTGAAGCGCGCTTCGATGATCTCCAGGTCGCCCGCGAAACTCGGCACGAGCAGCTCGTCGGGGCCGACCTTGACGCCGGTCAGGGAGATGCCGCGCCCGCGCACCAGGGCGCGCAGGTCCGGGATCGAGGCGACCAGGAAGCGGTCGGCGTCCACCGCGAAGTCGAAGCGTTCCAGCACCAGCCCCTTGAAGGTGAGCGTGCCCCCGCCCGCCAGCGAGCCGCGGGCGCCCTCGCGCGCGCGCAGATCGCGGACCGTGAGCACGTCGCCCTCCCACTCGCCGTCGCAGGAGACGCCGGCGTAGACCTCGCTCAGCCCCCGCAGGACGCAGGACCCGTCGCGCAGGGTGACCCGGCCGTGGTACAGGGGGTGGTTCGCGGGACCCTCGACGACGAGCGTCAGGCCGCCGCGGCCCCCCGACTCGACGAAGGCGTTGCAGGTGCGCGCCAGCGGCGTCAGGTCGGTGTCGTCGGGGATGGACAGGCTCATCAGGAACGGGCCGTCGACCGGCGAGACGGGGACCGAGAGGAAGTCCAGCTGCAGCGGGATCTCGAGGCGGCCGGTCAGCGGGAGCGTGTCGCGCCGGCCGGCCAGATCGCCCAGGGTCAGCACGCCGTCGGCGTAGCCGACCGTGCCGCGCAGCTCGTCGAGGTGCAGCCAGTGGACGTTGAAGGGCCGGCTCTCGATCCCGCCCGCGATCACGGGCCGCCGCGTGTCGCCGGTGAGCTTCAGGCTGCCGTCGAAGACGCCGGACAGACGGTCCAGCGAGGGGATCGCGAACTGGTCGAGGAACGCCCAGTCGGCGTTCTCGAGGTCCAGGTCGAGGTCCAGGGCGGCGCCGTCCCAGAAGCCGCGCAGGCCGGCGCCGGGGTGGGACACCAGGCCGCGGGCGTGGACGCGGCCGTAGTTGCTGACCAGCTCCACGGCGCGCAGGTCGAGATTGCCCTCGTAAAACAGCGCCGAGACCGTCAGGCTGTCGAGGTCCGCCTGCGGCAGGTGGCTGCCGGTCAGCCGCGCCTCGAGCCCCACCAGCGGCTCCGTCGGGCTGCCGCCCAGGGAGACCTGCGCGGAGACCTCGCCGTTGAGCACGTCTTTGCCCGGCAGGAACAGGTTCACCAGGCCCAGGTCGAAACGCTCGAGCGCGATCCCGCCGTCGAGCATGCCGGCTGTCTCGTCCCAGACGCCGTGCGCGTCCAGTTCGCCGAAACGCGACGCGAGCAGCACGCGGTCCACCTCCAGGCGGCCCGGCCCCGTCCGGAACAGGGCGGGTTCGCTCAGCGTCCAGCGGCTGCCCTCGAGCGCGATCTCGAGCTGCGGCACCTCGAAGTCGGCGAGGCCGTCGTGGAAGCGGCCGCGGCCGCGCAGCACGAGGGTCGTGTCCCCGCGGGCCTAGCGGAAATGCTCGATCACCATGGCATCGCGCGACACCGCGCCGACGCCGGTGAAGGCGCCCATGGGCACGCCCGCCAGCACCAGTCCGCCGCCGACCGCCTCGATCGTCGCCGCCGGCGCGCCCAGGACGTCCTCGATCGCCAGGTTCACCCGGCAGCTGTCCAGGGACAGGGCCGACACGCCGGTCTCGCGCAGGGTCGCCGCCCCCGCGAACCGGTAGACGGGGTCGCGGCCGGTCACCTCGCCCTCGGCGCCCAGACTGCCGCGGAGCGCCGGCAGGTCCCACTGCGGCGGCAGGCTGCCGAGGTCCGCGACGTCGACGGTCGCCCGGCCCGCGAACACGCCGGCGCTGTCGGCGCGGCCGGTCAGGCGCGCCCGCTGCCCCGGTAGGCAGGCGTCGAGCGTCCGGAAGCTGACGCCGGCGGGGTCGGCGTCGATCTCCACGCGCACGGTGTCGAAGGGCACATCGGCGAGGAAGCCGTCGCAGAGCCAGCCGCTCACCCGCGTGAGGTCGGCGGCGTCGCGCCGCCACAGGTGCAGCCGCCCCCGCCCGCCGGTGGGCGGCAGGTCGGACTGCGGCACCAGGCCCTGCGAGAGGTCGACGTCCGCGACGTCGCCCTCGAGGACGAAGGTCACGTCCAGGGGATCGGCGACGTCGAACACCCCGCCGCCGGAGAACCAGGCGCCGTTGATGCGGCCTTCCAGGCTGTCCCAGACGAGCTCGGTCGGCGAGAGGACCGCGCGGCCGCGCATGTCGTCGAGCCGGTAGCCCTCGAGTTCCCCCGTGAACCCGACGTCGAAGCTCACGGTGTCGCCGCGCGCCTTCAGGCGCAGCTGCGCGTCGCCGCGGGCGACGAAGCCCAGGGTCATGTCGATGAGGTTCTCGACCTCGGACACGCTGACGTCCAGGCCGGAGATGTCGAGGTCGAGGTCGCCGTCGTGCCGGCGGGAACCCTCGCAGGTGACATGGCTCCCGTTGACCAGCGCGCTGAGCTGGCGCACGGCGACGCCCGCATCGTCGACTTCCACGTAGCCCGTCAGGTCCCGCAGCCGGGTGGAGCGCGAGGCCCAGTCGATGTCGGCGTCGCGGCACGCCAGGACAAGGCCGCCGTCGGCGCGGACCCCGCCGCGCCAATCCAGCGACGTGATCTGCTCCTCGACGCGGCCGTCCGCCCCCGACACGACCAGCAGCGCGCGGCGCACCGTCAGGTCGTCCACGCGGAAGGCCGGCAGGTCGAAGGGGCTGCCCGGCACCGCCGGCTCGCCGGGCGCGCGCGGCGTGCCGCGCCGGGCGCGGATCTCGGCGCCGGCGACGGTCACCCGGCGCAGGCCGAGCGTCCCGCGCAGCAGCTCGCGGAAATCGTACTGCACCTTCAGCGTGTCGATGCCCACCACGACCACGGCGCCCCGCTCCCCGTGCAGCGACAGCGTGGCGTCGTGCAGCTCGAGGCCGGTCAGCGGGTTGCCCGTGAGGTCGCGGATGCGGATGCTGCCGTCGCTGCCGCGCAGGAGGTGGTTGGTCGCCAGGCGCGCGAACCACGGCGCCAGCAGGCGCGGGTGGGTCCCCACATAGGCCACCGCGCCCAGGAACAGCGCCAAGGCCAGCAGGAGCGTCCAGCGTGTCGTGCGCGCGACCATCGCCCTCTCTCAGAAGGGGAAACCCAGGGAGAAGTGGTAGATCACCTTGTCCTCGATCACGGCGTCGGAAAGCAGGGCCCGTTTCAGCGGGAAGCCGGCGTCCAGCCTGACGGGGCCGACCGGGGTGTCGAGCCGCACGCCGCAGCCGACGCTGTAGCGGTAGTCCCAGAGCTTCGTCGACGCGTCGTCCTGCGACGCGCGGGCGTACGACCGCCAGCGGAAGCTGCGCAGCCGGATGTCGCGGGCGTTCTCCCAGACGTTCCCGCCGTCGACGAAGGCCACGCCGTCGAGATGCCAGGACCGCAGCAGGGGCAGCGGGAAGCGCCACTCGACGTTCGTCAGCAGCATGTAGTTGCCCCCGCGGGCCGGCTGGTCGACCAGGGGCACGTCGCTGGTGAGCTCCAGCGAGTCGAGCACGGCCTGGTCCGTGATCTGGGGGCCGAGGCTGCGCTCGAGGTAGCCGCGGACCGTGGTGGCGCCCCCGGCGAAGAAGCGCTCCTGGTAGGGCACGCCGTCGGCGCCGCGGGCCCGGGAACCGGCGTACGGGCGCACGATCCCGGCGCTGGTGCGCATGGCGAGCACGCCGCCCAGGGGGAAGGACCGGTAGCCCTGCCAGCTCGCCGAGAACTTCACGAAGGAGTTGTCGCCGCCGAGCGGGCCGCCCGCGACTTCCAGACGCGTCGTCTGCGTCGTGCCCCGCCGCGGCCGCAGCGGATCGTCGCGCCCTTCGTTCTGGAAGGTCCAGCCCAGCGAGCGTGTGTCCCGCGGGCGCAGGTCGCTGGACTCGAAAGCCGCGCGCAGTCGCTCCTTGGCGTCGGGATGCAGGGAGGGGTCGACTTCCTCGATGCGGGCCTCCACGACGTGGCTGACGCGCGGGCCGCTGGCGAACCGCGTGCCGACCGAGAGGCCGCGGGAGATCAGGTTCAGGCCCGACTCGCCGCGCGTTTCCTTGCCGACGTAGAGCCCGGAATCGAGCCGCAGGCGGCCGAGCACGCCGGGATAGGTGTGCAGCAGGTCGTAGCGGTAGTTCAATTCGGGGTGCACGGGGCCGTCGGTCAGGCGCTGGACGTCCTCGTAGTTCAGGGAGGTGCGCGTGCCCGCGCGCAGCCGCTGGCCGGTCCCGAACAGGTTGTTGTGGCCCCAGGCGACGAGCAGGCGGATCCGCTCGCGCGAGCCGACGCCGAGACCGAACTCGTAGTAGGCGGGCTTGCGCTCGACGACCTCCACCAGCAGCCGGGTCGTGCCCGCGACGGAGTCGGTGTCGACCGGCCGAAAGCCCACGTCGCGGAACAGCGAGGTGTCGAGCAGCCGCCGCTGGGATGCCTCGACCTCGCTCCAGCGGAACAGGTCACCGGGCTTCATCGACAGTTCGCGGTCGATCAGGTCGAGCCGGGTCAGGCGGCGCCCCTCGACGGCGATGCCGGCGATCCGGTAGATCTTGCCGGGCGCGATCTCGTAGACCAGGTGCGCCAGCCGGCGCGCGGGGTCGGCGGTGGCCGAGGTCGTCATCACGGGCCGGATCTGCGCGAGCATGTGACCGCGCTCCCACAGGCGGGTGCGCAGGAGGTAGATGTCGGTGCCGAGATCGTTGAGGTCCGCCGGGGCGGCCACCCCGGCGACGTAGTGGAGATCGGCCAGGAGCTTGTCTGGATCCAAAACGTCCATCTCATCGCCGTCGGCAGCTTCGCCGTCGGCGACAGGCTCCACGGTGTCCGCGATGACGACTTCGACCACATCGAGAAAAGTCTGCGGCCCTTCCACGATGCTGATGTGGAGCACGTCGCCGTGCTCGTTGACGTCCGTCTGCACCGAATCGAGCTGGACGGAGACCTGGTGGAAGCCCCGCTGGCGGTAGTACCGCGTCAGCAGGCGGAGTTCCGCGTCCAGCAGGTGGGGCTGGTAGAGCGCCCCACGGTCGTCGAAGCCGAGGATGGCCAGGGGATGGAAGGACCGCTTCTCGCGGATCTTC
>JADJIV010000018.1:0-62056 GCA_016706845.1 bacterium | reverse complement strand
CGGTCTGCCGCCACTGCACCAGGATGCCCCAGGAGACGACCATCATGATCACGGTGATCGTGGCGCCGGTGGTCAGCAGGATCCGGGTGCGCAGGCTGCCGGCCGGCGGCAGGCGGGGGATCATCGGTCGCCTCCTTCGTCCAGGAGACGGACCACGGGCTCGTAGGTCCGCGCGTCGACGGCGACGAAGCCCCGGCTGAACTCGTTGTCCCAGCCGCGCAGGACCCGCGGCGTCCCGCGCGTCGGCGGGGTCGAGCGACAGCAGCAGCTCGACCATCTCGGCCAGGGCGGGGCTGCGGTCGCCGGCGCGGATCACCAGCGGCGGGCCCGGGTACGGCCCGGAGCGGGCGACGACCCGGATCGCCTGGCCGCCGAACTCGCGGGCCACGCTCTCCTTCACCACGCCGGCGTCGAAGCGGCCGTCCAGGACCCGGTAGACCACCGTCTGGTGGTAGCCGAAGTGGTGGACGCTGTCGAGGTCGGCGGCGGCGAGGCCGGCGGCGCCCAGGCACGTGGCTGCGAACCAGTGCGCGGCGTACGAGTCCCGCGAGGGCAGCGCGACGCGGCGGCCCGCCAGGTCCGCGACCGAGCGCAGCGGGCTCGCGGCCGCCGCGATCAGGACCGCGTGCGACGAGGCGCCGCCGTCTTCGCCGCGGGGCGCCAGCACCGGGGCGAGGCCCAGCGACGGCCCCAGCCGCGCGTAGATCCAGGCGCCGAAGAAGGACGCCGAGACCTCGCCGCGCCGCAGCTGCTCGGCGGCGTCCTCGTAGCTGGCGCTGAGCTTCAGCTCGTAGCGGTGGGCGCCGGCGGCGCTCAGGTAGTCCATCACCGGCTGGTAGGCGTCGTAGATGAGCGTCGGCGCGTAGCGGGAGATGACCCCCACGCGGATGACCGGCCGCGCGTCGGCCGCCGCGGGGACGCCCGTGGCCGCGGGCGCCGTCGGCCCCAAGTCCAGCAGCCTGCCCAGCACCATCACGTTCAGCCCGACGAACAGCGCCGCCACGAGCCAGATCAGCGGCTGTTTCAGCTTCTGCATGCGCGCCCCCGGCGCCGATCATCGGCGATATATCGCCATCTGGCGAGGCGAAATATCGCCACGGCGGGATCCCGCCCTGGTCTTGGCGTTTAATTCCATTATACATCAACATCTTGCGAAGTTTTCACGATCAGGAACGTCCGTTGCACGGATCCCCGATTCCGGCGCCGGCGACCCCGGCATCCTACCGGTCAACCAGGAGGCGACATGGGCGAGATCATCCCGCGTTGGGAGTGGCGTGTCTTCGGCACGGCCCCCTTCGCGCGCAGCGAGGACCTGATCCGCGCGCGCGGCTAAGCGCGCGTGCGCCGCAGCGAGGAGGACTACATCCTCTCGCGGCAGAGCATGAACAACACGAAGATCCGCGACGGGCTGATGGACATCAAGACGCTGCAGGCCGTCAACGAGGACGGGCTCGAGCAGTGGAACCCGATCCTGAAGGCGTCCTTCCCGCTGGGACCGGACGTCCTGGCCGGGATCTTCGCCGCCTTCGGCGTGGAGGCCCCGGTCTTCTTCGCGCGCGACGCCTACACCTACGAGCAGTACCTGGACGAGCTGGTCGAACCCTCGCCCGACCTGCGGCGCGTCCGCGTGGTCAAGGAGCGGCACGGCTTCCTGATCGACGGCTGCATCGTCGAGATCGCCGACGTGACGTTCGACGGCATCCCGCGGCGGACCGCGGCCGTCGAGCACGAGGACCCCCGGCTGGTCACGGCCACCGTGCGCGCCCTGGCCCTGGACGGCCTCGAGAACGTCAACTACCTGCGGGCGATGAAAGCCGCCGTGGGGATGGCCTGAACCGGAGGTGCGTCGTGGCCAAGGAGATCGAACGCAAGTACCTGGTGAAGGGCGACGCCTGGCGCGCGCTTGCCCCGGGCGTGCGCTACCGGCAGGGCTACCTGTCGACGGTCAAGGATCGGACCGTGCGCGTGCGCACGGTGGACGACCGGGGCTCCCTGACCCTCAAGGGCATCACCGTCGGCGCCACCCGCCTGGAGTTCGAGTACGACGTGCCGCCCGCCGACGCCGCCGCGCTGCTGGAGCTGTGCGAGCAGCCGCTGGTGGAGAAGGTCCGCTACCGCATCCCCTTCGGCGGCCTGGTCTGGGAGGTGGACGAGTTCGAGGGCGCCAACCGCGGGCTCGTCGTCGCGGAGTGCGAGCTCAAGTCCGAGGACCAGCGGATCGAGCTGCCGGACTGGATCGGGGCCGAGGTCACCGGCGACCCGCGCTACTTCAACTCGAACCTGATCGCCCACCCGTTCACCGCCTGGTAGGGGGCGGCGTCCGGGCGGCACGGAGCGCCATGGCGGGCAACACGACCGGCGACACCATGACCGCGGGGCGGCTGGACGACCTGCTCGACCTGAGCCGGCACCGTCTGAGCAACGTCGCGGAGCGCGTGCCGTCGCGCAGCGAGCGCTGGCTGAAGTACCTGGGCTTCCCGCTCGGCATCCTGGCCTTCCTCGCGCTCTACTACCTGGACCGCCCGGCCGGGCTGAGCGGCGCGGGCCAGACCGTGATCGCCTGCTTCGCCCTGGCCCTGGTCTGGTGGGTCACCGAGCCGATCCCCACGCACCTCACCTCGCTGGCGCTGATGGCCCTGCTGATCTTCACCGGGTCCTGGGCCGAGGACGACGTTCTGGGCGTGCTGGGCTACAGCGTCATCTGGCTGAACGTGCTGGCCTTCGTCCTGTCCTCGATGCTCGTCAAGACGCAGCTCGCCAAGCGCATGGCCCTGGCCATGATCGTGCGCTGGGGCGGCTCGTCGGGGCGCATCCTGCTGGCGTTCTTCGCCCTGAACCTGGTGCTGGCGGCGTTCATCCCGGCGACGGCGGCGCGCGCGGCGATGATGCTGCCCATCCTGCTGGCCGTGGCGGGCATCTACGGCGCCAGCAGCGGCGCGCCCAACAACTTCGGCCGCAACCTCTCCCTGCAGAACCTGCAGGCCATCGACTTCGGGTCCAGCGCCTTCATGACCGGCAGCAACGCGAACCTGATCGCGGTGGCCTTCATCATGTCGATGGCGGGCGAGCGGGTCTACTACACGGACTGGCTCTTCGCCAGCCTGCCGGTGGTGGTCGTGGCCATGCTCGTCAGCTGGTACATCGGCCCGCGGTGGATCTTCAAGGTCCCGCCGGAGCAGACCCGCCCCGTGGCCGACGGCGGCCTCGAGGTGCTGCGCGACCGGCTGCGCGCGATGGGGCCGGTCAGCGGCGCCGAGAAGCGCGCCATGGCGATCTTCGGCCTGGTGATCCTGCTCTGGGTCACCGACAAGCTCCACCTGCGCTGGTTCGGCTTCGAGGTGACGGCCGTGATGGCGGCCTTCGTCGGCGCCCTGATCGCGCTGTCGCCCCGCATCGGCCTGCTCAAGTGGAACGAGGCCGACATCCCCTGGCACCTGATGATCTTCTCCTGCGGCGCCTACGCGGGCGGCCTGGCCCTGAACGACACCGGGGCGGCCCGCTGGCTCGTGGGCTCGCTGTTCACGCAGCTGAACATCGGCCCCGGCGTGGGCTTCTGGCCGGTCTACTGCGTGGTGATCGCGATCAACATGTTCTCCCACATCTTCTTCACCAGCAAGACGATGCGGACGCTCATCTTCATCCCCTTCGTCATCGCCACGGCCCAGACCCTGGGCTTCGACCCGCTGTGGCTGGCCCTGCCGGCGGCCTTCACCATCGACTGGGTGATCACGCTGCCGATCAACGCCAAGCCCAACGTCATCCTCTACGGCGCGGGCCACTACTCGATGCTCGACAGCCTGAAGTACGGCCTGGTCATGACCGCCGTCGGCACGATCCTGCTGATCGTCGCCGGCTTCACCTGGTTCCGCGTGCTGGGAGTCACGCCGCGATGGTGAGGCCGCCGGCGATCGCGCTGCTGGCGGGGCTGTGCCTCGCCGCGCCCGGCGCGGCGTCGGGCGACGCCGGCCCGGCGGCCGCCGACACCCTGGCCGGTCTCGAGCACCGGTACCTGATCGAGGCCGACGGGTCCGCCACGCTCGTGGTGACGGCCGTGCTGGGCGCGGCGGGAGCGGCCGACCTGCTGCTGCCGTTCGGCCACGCGGGGGCGGACGGCTTCGTCGTCGTGCGAGGCGACGCGGCCTTCCCGACGGACGCCGGGGGCGCCCCGACGGCGGTGCGCGTCGCGGCCGGGCGGCGCCTGCTGGCCCTGCGCACGGGCGACGCCGCGGCGGCCGGCGACACCGTGACGGTGCGGTGCCGGCTCGCGCGCTGCGTGGACTGGCCGCAGGCGCGGGGACCCTTCGGGGCCTACGACCTGACCCGCACCTTCGTGAACGATTCCGGGCTGGCGATAGGCGTCTTCCGCCTGGTCCTGACGCTCCCGCCCGAGTACCGCATCAAGCGCGTCACCGGCACCGAGCCGGCGTTCAGCCGCAGGACTCGCCCGAGAGCCGCCCTACGCCGTCGGGCAGCGGGACGGCCGCGACACGGCGGCCCTGACGGCCGCCCCCCTGCGTCCGGGCGGCCGCGCGCGCCTGGGCCTGGCGGCCGAGCGGTCGCGCCGCGGCGCCGTGCCGCTCGGCGCCGGGCTGCTGCTGGCCGCGGCGTACCTCGTCTTCTTCCGCAACCTGACGAAGCCGGCGCCGCCCGGGAGCGCCAAGTCACCGCACAAGGAGGATCGAGCATGAAGCCACGAGGGTATCAACTGCTGTGGGTTGCGACGGCGCTGCTGCTGGCCGCGATCTCGGCCGGCACGGCCGGCGCCGCCTCGACGCCCCTGCACGCCTCGAGCGAGGACGGGTACCTGGTCTTCGGTTCCGACGACGGCCAGTTCAAGTGGTGGCTGGACGGCCGGATCAACCTGGACGGCGCCTTCTTCATCGAGGACAAGAACCCCCTGGGCGACGGCGTCCAGCTGCGCCGGGCGCGCCTGTCGTTCAAGGCCATCCTCTGGGGCGACTGGTACGCGGAGTGGGACGTCGACTTCGCCGAGGAGATCGTCGGCATGAAGGACACCTACCTGCGCTACGACAACCTCTTCGACCGCCAGGGCTACGTGCGGGTCGGCAACTTCCGCGAGCCCTTCGGCCTGGAGGAGAACACCTCCAGCCGCAACATCCAGTTCCAGGAGCGCAGCCAGGCCACCGACGGCTTCGTGCCCGGCCGCAAGATGGGGATCGAGGTCGCCCGCTTCGCCCCCTGCTACCGCGTCGCGATGGGCGTGTTCGGTCCGGACGTGACCGAGTACGAGACCGAGGCCGACGACATGGCCTGGAACGTCACCGGCCGGATCAACGCCAACTTCCTGCGCGACGAGGACACGGTGCTGCACCTGGGCGTCGCCGCCTCGCGCCGCCAGCCGCAGTTCGACTCCGGCAGCCTGCGCTTCCGCACGCGCAACGAGTACCACGTCAACAACTACAAGTACGTCGACACGGACAACATCAGCAGCGTCGACGGCTACGACCTGCTGGGCGGCGAGGCCGCGTTCGTGGACAAGCGCCTGCGGCTGCAGGCCGAGGTCATCGACGTGAACGTGGACCGCGCCGGCGCGCTGGACGACCTGGACTTCGGCGGCTGGTATGCCAGCGCCTCGTACTTCCTGACCGACGACAGCCACCCCTACGAGTGGAAGGACGCCGAGTTCGGGCGCCTCGTCCCGAAGGGCCGCCGCGGCGCCGTGGAGGCCCTGGTCCGCTACAGCGCCGTCGACATGAGCGACGCCGACGTGCACGGCGGCGAGTCGACCGCCCTGACGCTGGGCGTCAACTGGCACGCCAACGCGAACGTCCGCTTCTACAACAGCCTGGTCCTGGTCGACAACGACGCCGACGCGAACGCCAAGGGCGCCCTGGTCGGGAACGACGACTTCCGGTTCTACCAGTGCCGCGTGCTGATCATGTTCTAGACCGCCCGGGGCGGAAACGAAACAGGAGGACGACATGAAGGCATTCAAGAGCGCCGCGATCGCGCTGACGGCGCTGCTGGCGCTGGTCGCCTGCGGCTGCGACATGGACCAGGCCACCAACCCGCCGCCCCCCGGCGGCGGCGACCTGGTGGTCAACGAGTTCATGGCCAGCAACGCCAACCAGGGCATGGACGAGCACGGCGAGTTCGACGACTGGATCGAACTGTACAACCGCGGCGACGCCGCGATCGACCTCGCGGGCTACAGCGTCACCGACAACCTGGGTGACCACCAGAAGTTCACGATCGAGGCCGGCTCCCCGACGGTCACCACCATCCAGCCCGGCGGCTTCCTGATGATCTGGTGCGACAGCCAGACCGACCAGGGCCCGCTGCACACCAGCTTCAACCTGAGCGCCGGCGGCGAGGACATCGGCATCTACGAGCCCAGCGGCGACGCCGTCGCCGAGTTCACCTACGGCGCCCAGTCCTCGGACGTCTCCTACGGGCGCACGGCCGACGGCGGCGACACCTGGGTCCTGTTCAGCGCGCCGACCCCGGGCGCCAGCAACGACGGCGGCGGCCAGAACACCGACCCGGTCATCGCCACGCCCGTGCTCGATCCCGCGGCGCCGGCGGCGGGCCAGACCGTCCTGGTGACCGCCGAGGTGACCGACGACGGCACCGTCGAAGCGGTGGCGCTCTTCTACGCGGTCGACGGCGGCGCCTTCACCGAGGTCGCCATGTCGCTGCCCGTCGCCGCGAGCCAGGCGGGGGACGCCTGGGGAGGCTACATCCCCGCCCAGTCTGCCGGCGCCGTGGTGACCTACTACCTGCGCGCCGTCGACGACGAGGAGAACGTCACGCTGCTGCCGGCCGGCGCGCCCGCGACCAACCTCACCTACACGGTGGCGGGCGGCGGGGCGGTGCCGGAGCTGTACATCAACGAGTACCTGGCCAGCAACGACTCCGGCAACACCGACCCCTTCGGCGGCTTCGAGGACTGGATCGAGATCTACAACGCGGGCGCCACGGCCGTCGACCTCGGCGGCATGTACGTCACCGACGACCTCGGCCAGCCCACGAAGTACCTGATTCCGGCCACCGACGCCGCGGCCACCACGGTGCCGGCCGGCGGCTTCCTGATCCTCTGGGCCGACAACGAGCCGGAGGAAGGCGCGACGCACATCGTGCCCAAGCTCAGCGGCGGCGGCGAGGCCATCGGGCTCTACACCGCGGCGCTGGACCCGATCGACACGCGGACCTTCGGCCCCCAGACGACCAACGTCTCGGAGGGCCGCTCGACCGACGGCGGCGACGTCTGGACGACGTTCACGACGCCCACGCCGGGCGCCTCGAACGGGACGCCGGGCAAGTGACGCCGTCGCGTCGCAACCGGACGGCGGCGTCGGCGGCGCTGCTCGCGGCCGCGATCGGCCTCGCGTCCGGTTGCGACCACGAGTCGGCGTCGCCGACGCCGGTGGACGGCGACCTGGTGCTGGTGCGCGCCGTGCCCATCGCGGTGGCGGAGCCGTCGGACTTCTGCCTCGACCGCGACGGCGTGCACTGGTGGACGGTCAGCGACGCGACCCACCGGGTCTACCGGCTGCGGCTTTCCGACGGCGTCGTCGTGCAGACGCTGTCCTACGTGGGCGCCGATCCCGAGGGGGTCTGGCAGGACCCCGCGGACGGGACGCTCTACGTGGCGGAGGAGGGTTCGCGGGAGATCGTCCACCTGGACGACGCAGGCGACGAACTGGGACGTGTGTCCGTGGCGGGGCTCGAGGGGGAAGCCAACAGCGGTCTCGAAGGCCTAACCTTCAGCCCCGTCACGGGCCGATTCCACGTCGTGAAGGAGAAAGACCCGCCGGTGCTGGCCGCGGTCTCGCCCGCGGGCGTCCTGCAGTCCTCGCGCGAGATTGACTACGCGGCCGACCTGTCCGGCGTCGCCTGGGACGCCGCGGCCGGCGGCCTGCTGCTGGTCAGCGACGAGAGCGCGGAGGTCTACCGAACCGACCTGTCGGGCACGCCGCTGCACACCTACGGCATCGACGTGGAGAAGGCCGAGGGGGTGGGGGTCGATCCGGGGAACGGGCACATCTACGTCGTGAGCGACAGCGCCGAGACCTTCTACGAGTTCAGGCTGCCCTGACGGCAGGTGGCGACGGGCAGGCCCCGAAATTGTCCCTGGCGCGGACGTTGCCGCGCCGGGGGCATGACCATCCACCCCGGCTGGCAACCGCCCCACTGCCCCAACCTGCTGCCAGATTTCACCAACAGGTTAGCGCCGCCTGGCGCTACAAGCGCAAGGGCTTCTTTTCCCGCCGCTGCGCCCCTAGGCGTATCCAGCGGTTCACGTGTCTCCACTGCGGACGCAACTTCAGCACTCAGACCTTCTCCACCTCCTACTGGCTGAAACGTCCCGATCTGATGCCCCGGCTGTTCCTGCAGCTCGTCGGCGCGATGTGCACCGCCAGATCGCCAGAGCCGAACGCGTCGCCCCCGCCACCGTCCAGCGCCAGATCTCCCGTCTCGGCCGCCACTGCCTGCTGTTCCACGCCCGTCAGATGGAACAGATCGGACCGACTCCCGAGATCGTCGTCGACGGCTTCGAGACTTGAGTGGAGTCAGTACTTTCCCTTCCACCACAACGTGGCCGTCGACCCTGCGACCGGCTACTTCCTGCACCACACCGACAGCCCCCTGCGTCGCAAGGGGCGCATGACGATGCGCCAGAAGGAACGAAGGGCCGATCTCGAGGCGAAGCTTGGCCGTCCTGACCCGCAGGCCGTCCGCAGGGGGATGACGGAACTGCTCGATGTGGCGACCAGGGGAACTGAGTCGGTGGTGATCCGCAGCGACGACCATCCGGCCTACCCGAGAGCGATGGAACAGTTGTCGTGCTGGGTTGAGCACCGGATCACGCCGGGCAAGGAACATCGTGATCAGCACAACCCGCTGTGAGGAAGTTGCTGGACCTGCTGATCCGCCACGGCACCGCCGCGCACCGTCGCGAGACGATCGCCTGGGTGAAGCGCCGGCAGTCGTCGGCGGAGAAGCTGGCGGTGCTGCAGGTGTGGCGCAACAACGTCAAGCGTCGGTGGGAGAACGGGCCGCCGGTGACGCCGGCGATGCTGCGGGGGGCCGCTGAGCGAGTGCTAGGGGTGCGGGATGTGATGCGGGAGCGGCTGTTTCGGACTCGGATCGAGCTGCCGGCGTGCTGGAGCCGGTACTACGGGCGTGAGGTAGAGACGGCGGCGCTGGCGGTGAACCGGCGGCACGAGCTGAAGTACGCGTACTGAGGGAACGGCAGAGGCGAGGCCGCGGGGCCTCGCCTCTGTGAGGGACAATCTCGAGCCAGAACCTTAGCGGTAGAGGCCCTTCACGAGGCCCCAGGACAGGTCCTCGTTGCCGACCGTCTGCGTCAGCACGCCCGGGGTGCCGTCGGTGATGCCCACCGTCCAGCAGGCGGCGTCGTTGAAGTCCGCGCAGTTGTTGCTCAGCAGCAGCAGCGACGGGCCGGAGCCGTCGGCGGCGGTCGGCCAGGGGGCGGTGTCGTCGAAGATCAGCGCGTAGACCGGCTGGGCGGCGGCGTCGAAGATGTTGATCTGGTCGCCGGCGTTGTTGAACGAGAAGCCGGGCTGGAAGGTGGAGGGGAAGTAGTTCGTCACGGTCGGGTACTTCGCGGTGAACGTCGCCATCGTGCCGACCACGACCTTGACCTCGCCGGGAGCCATCGTGCCGGACAGCGCCGCCGGCGTGTGGCCCAGGTCGTCGTCCAGGACGTACCAGCCGGTCAGGTCGAGGGTGGCGCCCGAGTTGTTGTACACCTCGAACCACTCGACGTCGGTGGCTTCGGTCGAGTTGTACATGATCTCGGTGACGATCAGCTCGTTGGCCGCGAACGCCGCGCCGGCGGCGAGCAGCAGGGCGAGGGCCAGGAAGGTAGCCTTGCGCATGTTGTACTCCATTCTTCTGTCGGGTTGGCCGCCTGCGGCGGGCGGGCGGACGTTGGCGGGCCGGGTTCCCGCGAACCCGGCCCGGAACAATGGTATCACTTCATCAGGAGCATCTTGCGAATTTCCTGCGAAGAGTTCGTGAAAACGCGGGCGAAGTAGACGCCGCTGGCCGCACGGGCGCCGCGGTCGTCGTCCCCGTCCCAGACCAGGACCGCGGGGCCGGCGGCCAGCGGTCCGCGGTGCAGCGTCCGCACCAGCCGCCCGGCCGCGTCGTGGACGGTCGCGGTCACGACCTGCTCCGAACCCAGCGCGAAGCGGATCTCCGTGCGGGGATTGAAGGGGTTCGGCGCCACCTGCAGGGCGGTCAGGGTGCGGGCGGCGGGCGCCGCGCCGCCGTCGCCGACGGCCGTCGGGGCGGTGTTGGTGGCGCCGCGGGTCGGCGCCGCGAAGCGGGCCCACAGGCCAGCGCCGTCGGGGTAGCGGCCCTGGCTGACGTCCGGCGTCTGCGCCGCGTAGTCGTGGAAGTCCAGGCCGCTGGCGCCGTCGGCCGCGGTCAGCACGATGACTTCGCCCAGCGAGCTGAAGCCGAAGCCCAGAACCGTCTCGTCGAAGGAGACGAACTGGCCGGCGCCCAGGATCGTGCCGGCGGGGATCTGGTACTTCAGGTTGTCGGTCCGGTTGTCCGACAGGTAGAAGCCGCCGATGTCGAGCGGGGAGCCGCCGCGGTTGTACAGCTCCACCCAGTCGTCGACGCCGCCGCCGGCGCTGGTGGTGTGGAACTCGTTGATGCAGACCATCGAGTAGAGGTCGGCGCCGTCGTTGCTGGCGGCCGGGGTGGGCGTGGCCAGGTACTCGGGGGCCACGAAGACGCCGGCCTGGATGCTGGCGTCGTCGTCGGGCAGGTAGCCCACCGACACGTCGGCGGCGACCGGACCGAACTTGGAAGCCGTGGATCCGGTGTTGCCCAGGTCCCGGGTGCCGCAGATCGCGATCTCTTCGCCGCCGGCCGACAGCTTGACCGCGGCGTGGCGCGGCCCCTGCACGGTCTGCTCGTCGGCCCAGAACAGCAGGTAGCCGCCGGCGGGAATCGTCTGCCCGGCCGGGATCTCCCACTTGTCCGGGTTGCCGAAATCGTCGGTCAGGTACATGCCGCCGAGGTCGATGGCCGCGGTGCCGGGGTTGTGGATCTCGATCCAGTCCTCGTGCTCGCCCATCTCGTCGACCGGGCCGGCGAGGTTGCTGGCCACGATCTCGTTGACGACCAGCCGCGGCGGCACGTAGCCCACCGTGTAGGCGCGGTAGTCCGCGGGCGCGGTGTCCGGCCAGGTGTCGGTCTGTCCCACGGCGTCGGTGGCGACGGCGTAGTACTTCACGAGCGTGCCGTGGGGCTGGGCCGGGATCGTCGCGCCGAAGACGCCGTCGGCGGTGGCGCCGTCGCCGTGCAGGCCGTCGTCCGCCATCGGCGTCGCGGCGTAGGCGGCGCCCGTGCTCACCCAGAGCGCCACGCCGGCGAGGGCCTCGGCATCCAGGGCGGTGACGGTGACGGTGACCGCGTCCGCGGCGGCGGGCAGGTCGACGTCGCGCCGCCCGTCGCGGCAGATGGGGGCGGCGTTGGCCGCGTAGGTGCTGTTCAGGGCGCCGGGGGTGCCGCCGACGGTTGCGCTGGGGTCCCAGCTCGACGGCAGGGTGTTGTCCAGGAAGGGGTTGACCAGCTCGAGCGAGGCCCGTCCCGTCGGCGGAAGTGGGCCAGTCGCCGCGGTCCTGGTAGGTGACGGTGTCGACGAGCAGGTCGTCGTCGTCGAAGAGGTTGACCGTGTCGCTGGTGTTGCCGAGTCCGAAGCCCAGACCGGCCGGGTCGAAGCCGAGCGGGTTGAGGTTGCTCACGCCCGGGAACTGCGCGGCGAAGAGCGTCACGTCGGCGGCGACCACCAGGTACTGGCCGACGCCCAGCGTGCCCGTGAGGTAGCACTTCGGGTGGGCGAGGTCGGAATCGAGCAGGTACCAGTCGCCGAGGTTGACGGCCGCCGGGCCGGTGTTGGTCAGCTCGACGTACTCGATGTCGGGATCGAAGGAGGAGTTGTACATGATCTCGTTGATGACGACCGCGGCGGTGGCCGGCAGCGCCGAGCCGAGCGCCAGGAACAGGACGAGGGTGCCGGGCAGAACGAGCCGCGAGCCTCGAGTCATCGGGTGACCGCCTTGTCTGGATGTGGAAAACGGCATGCGCCGCAGCGGCGGGCAACCGCCGCGCCGCGCCGGGGGACGGCCAGCCGCTGGGCTGCCGCGTCTGGAGATGGACCGGATGGTCATGGAACGGCCGAATCGCTCTCTGCGGTCTCGAACGCGGATCATACGCCCGTCGGGGTGCTATGTAAAGCTCAAAATCCGTCGCTGCGGCATCAAATTCCCGCTTCGTACCGGAAGGACTTCTCCAGGAGCAACTCCCGGTTCCAGTAGACCTTGACCGCGTAGTCGCCGGGCTCGCGCTTGCGGTCGGGCGCCACGTTCAGGCGGGAGGCGACGGTCACGTCGGGGGCGGGGCCGACGACGGCCTCCTCCGGCTCGGCGAAGCGCAGGTTGTTGCCGTCCTTCCAGACGAGCTGCGTGCGCCAGCGGCCGGAATCGGCGGGCGCCACGGCCACCTCGGCGTACTTGCGGAAGAGTTCCTCGCCGCCGGGCTTCAGCCAGACGACGTGGATCTGGTGGACGCCGGGGGGCAGGTTGCGCAGGTCGACGAAGGCGTGGATGTTGCGGTCGCGCTCGTCGTCGCTGGCCTCGAAGCTGTCTCCGACCTCGAGGCGCTTGCCGCTCTTGGCGCCGATCCGGCGGCAGAAGACGAGCTCGCCCTGGAAGGCGCCGTCGGTCAGCGCGGCGCGGGTGTCCGCGGCGGCGGCCGCCGCGCGGACGGCGTGCACCTCGTCCTGGGAGCAGCCGGCGAGCAGGGCCAGGGCCGCCAGCGCGGCCGCGATCAGCAACCTCATCTGCACTCCTTTGCCGGCTGGCGAGCAGCCCGGACGGGGGTCCCGCGCCGGCGCGCTTCGCGAGGGCGCGGCGGAAGGCCGAAGGTGGCCATCCGCCGCGCCTCATGTCAAGCGGACATCTCCGCGTCGAGCCGACGAACGGCCGCTCCTACTTCAGAAGCATCATCTTGCGGGCCACGGTCGTGCCGTCCGCCGTCAGCCGGTAGACGTACAGGCCCGAGGGCGCGCGCTCGCCCGCGTCGTCCTCGCCGCGCCAGACGGCGGTGTGCTCGCCGCCCGCCAGCTCGCCCGTCACCAGCGTGCGCACGACGCGGCCGGCCAGGTCGTAGACCTTCAGGCTGACGTCGGTCGTGCGCGGCACCGAGAAGCGGATCTCGGTCGACGGGTTGAACGGGTTGGGGCGGTTCTGGGCCAGCGCGAGCCGCGCCGGCAGGTCGTCGTCGACGGGGGTCGGGAAGTCCAGCACGAAGGTGCCGTTCATGGCGTCCTGGCTGCTGTTGAGCGTGGTGTCGAAGCAGACGACCTTGACCAGCGCCTGGTCGCTGGCCGGCACCGAGGTCCAGGTCGGCCAGAGCGGCGAGGACAGCGCGCCCGACGCCCAGCATGTACGGCCAGGTCGCGCCGCCGTCGGCCGAGTAGAGCACCACGGTCGCGTAGAGGCCGGTCTCGTCGTAGGGCGTCCAGGTCACCGCGAAGGCCTGACCGTCGTTGTGGATCGAGCCGGGCAGCGGCGCGTTGACCGTGACCGTCGGGTCCAGCTGGTCGACGACGCCCTGGTGGCCGTGGAGGGAGAAGTCGTCGATGCCCGCTTCGATCACCGAACCGCTGCCGAGATCCGAGGCGATGAAGCGGAAACGCACGTTGGCGGTCATGTCGATCAGGCCCGCCAGCGGCACCGAGACCTCCAGCCAGGTGCGGTCGCTGGTCATGGTGTTCTCGAGGTCCACCCAGTTGATGCCGTCATCGGTCACCTGCGTGATCCAGGTGTCCGAGTTGGGGTTCAGGCCGGTCTCGTTCGTGTACCAGCGGAAGTACGTGACCGTGACGTCGTTGTAGCCGGTCAGGTTGTAGACGGGGCTCAGCAGCGTGGTGGTGCCGCCGTCCACGTCGGCGCCGCCCTGGGCGCCGCCCACGGCGTCCTGGCCGGTGATCCAGCACATCGTGCCCGAGGGGGTGTGGTCGTCCTCGGGCGTGACGGGCGAGTCGTTGATGTAGATGCCGTTGGGGTCGACCAGCGTCCAGATGCCCGCGGTGGCGTTGTCGCCGGCCATGCCCGCGGTCCAGCTGCCGGCGGATTCCATGTCCGAGCCGGCGATCAGGGTGCTCTCGACCCAGAAGCTGGTGGCGGCGGCGGGGGCTCCCGCCGGTTCGAGGGTGCCGAGGCCGATCCCGTCCAGGGCCGAGAACCAGTAGCGGACTCGGCTGCCCAGGGGCTGGCCGGGGATCTCGCCCCGGTAGCGGCCCGTCGCGGGGTCGACCAGGGTCAGGTCCAGCTCCTGCAGGCCGCCGCCGGCGCTGGTGAGGTACCAGCCGCGGATCTCATCCAGGCCGCTGTAGTCGTAGACTTCGGTCTCGACGACGTAGGGGCCGGCGGTGTCGGTGGTGCCGGTCAGGACCGTCGTGTTCGCGAAGACGGGGCCGGCCACGTCGGTCAGCGAGAAGTCGACCGTGGTGATCTGGTCCTCGAGGATGACGACGCTGCGGGTCGTGTCCGGCGCGAAGCTCGGGTGCGAGGCCACGATGTCGTAGGTGCCCACGGGCACCGAGCCCAGGTAGGCGCCGAGGGCCGAGGAGGTGAAGGCGCGGCCGTTGTCCAGGACCGTGATCTGGACGTCCTTGGCCGGGGTGTCGCCCGCCGAGGCGTTGCTGATCGTGCCCTGCAGCGTGCCCGAAGGCAGCACCGCGAGGGCCTCGTAGCGGATCGCCCGGCCCGTGGTCAGGCTCGCCGCGGCGGCGGGGTAGGCGTTCCAGTAGGTGTAGAGCAGGCCGCCGGTGTGGTCGAGGTTCTGCAGGCCGGCCGTGGCGTAGCCGTTGGTGCCGTCGACCTGCGACACGGCGTTGTACTGGACCTCGATGATCCCGTCGCCGGTGTCGGTGTCGTGGTGGGCCGGGTCGTAGAGGATGACCTCGAAGGTCTCGTTGCCGCCGCCGCTGTCGTTGCGCAGGCGGCTCCACTCGATGACCAGGCGGTGGTTGGCCGTGTCGTGCCACCAGAACACGCCGCCGACGCCCGACTCCACGTACAGGTTGTCCCAGAAGGCGCAGATCATCGCGTCCGGCGAGCCGGGGCAGGGCAGCGTCCAGTTGCGGTAGTTGCGCAGGGACGTCGCGCCCATCGCCAGCCAGCCGTTCGAGCAGACGGAGATCTTGTCGAACTCCTCGCCGTAGTAGGTGAACGCGAAGGGCAGGGTCAGGATCTCGGTGTCGTCCTGCTCCCAGCCGTAATCCGTCAGGGGGATCGCCGTGCCGGAGCCGCCCAGGGTCGGGTCGATCTCGATCCAGTCGTAGGTCGGGTGGTAGGGATAGGCGGTGTCGGTGTTGTCGAAGGCGTAGTAGCCGTGGGCGTCGGGGCCGAGCGGCTGGTTGGCGGTCGCCGTGCCGACCGGCGCCGTGAACTCGATGGTGTCGCGCGCCCCGGCCGCCGTCAGCAGCGCGATCTGGAACGTCGCCAGGTGGCCGCGGAAGCAGTCCGCGGCCACCGACAAGGTGAACGTGTTGCCGGCGTTGCTGCCCGTGGCGTTGACGGCCAGGGGTCCGTAGGCGCCCGCGTTGTCGGTGGCGTCGACCCAGGGGCTGCTCGACAGCAGGGTCGCCGCGGCGGCGGTGACGCCGACGTTGCCGGTGTTGCGCAGCGTGACGGTCATGGTGCCGGTCTCGCCCGGGTCCAGGCTGCCGCCGGGGCCGCCGAACACGTGGCTGAGGTAGGCGAAGCCGCCGGCGTTGACCGTGAGCTCCAGCAGGGAGGTCCAGGTCGTCGCGCCGCTGGTGACCGTCAGGTCGAACTGGCACTTGTAGAAGGCGGGAGCGCCGGGCGCCAGTTCGACGGTGAAGGGGACGTCGCCGGCAGCGTCCCGCCGGCCGCGATCGTGCCGAAGGACGCGGCGCCGGACACGACGCTCGCCCAGGGGTCGTCGGACGTCAGGACGGCCGTGACGCCCGTCGCCGCGGAGGCGCCGAAGTTGTGCAGCACGGCGGCCAGGTCCACGGTCTCGCCGGGGCCGGCCAGGCCGTCGCCGTTGCCGGCGCCGTCGTCGACGGCGAACGAGGCCAGGCCCACCTGGTTGGCGCCGCCGCCCACCGTGACGGTGCCCTTGTAGGGCAGGCGGTTGTGCTGGGTGACGGTGACCAGCAGGTTGCCGGCGCTGAGGCCGGAGATCGGCAGGTTGACGGTGCCGTCGGGGCCGGTCAGGCCGCTGACGCGCACTTCCGTGCCCTTGTACAGCGCGACGCGGGCGCCCTCGGCCGGCAGGCCGGAGAGGCCGTCGTTCACCGCGACCCGGACGGAGTTGGCGCCGGTCGAGATCGACGCGGCGTGCACGACGGAGAACGAGGTGGGCAGCGCGGTCCAGATCTCGGTGGCGGGGTCGCCCATCAGGCTGTTCCACACCATCCAGATCTCGACGTGGTCGGCTTCCGCCCAGTTGTAGCTGTTGTACATGGCCAGCTTGCCGGTGTTCAGGGCCGGGCCCACGCGGAAGTCGCCCGTGTTCAGGACGCCGTCGATGACGCCCGCGAACATGCAGTTGTTGTAGCGGGTGTGGGTGCCGGTCGTGGCCGTGCCGACGCTGGCGACGGCGCCGCCGTTGGGGGCGCGGAAGACGGCCTCGGAGCGGCAGGTCGTGTCGGGCACGAAGGAGCCGGTGTCGCAGGTCATGATCACGGCGAAGGCCAGCTCGCCCGCGTTGGTGAGGTTCTGCAGGTTGGTGGACTGCATGCCGCTCATGCCGTACCAGCCGCGGTAGGTGAACAGCGAGCCGCCCTTGTTGTAGTTCGTGGTCATCAGCGAGACGTAGTTGCCGCCGTAGATCGAGTCGATCTGGGTGTAGTGCAGCCCCAGCAGCTGGTCGCGCACCCACTGGTTGACGTAGATCGTCGTGATGCCCGAGGACGAGGGGTCGCCGACCAGCGACCCGCGCGTGAACCAGCCCGGATCGGGCGTCAGGGGCGGGTTGGTCTCGTAGTTGACGATCTTGTTCACGACCGTGGTGAGCTCGGTCGTCGAGGTCACCGACAGGCGGCCCAGGTTGATGTCGGGCAGCAGGTCCGTGCCGTCGAGCATCGAGTAGTAGTGGTCGCCGCCGCCGCCGTAGCCGCTGAGGCTCTCGGTCCAGGAGGGCAGCATCACGGTCCCGTTGGCGTCGCCCACCAGGGTCACGAATTCCAGCTGCGGCTTCATGGTGTTGTAGGCGTTGGTCAGGTAGGTCTTGATCGCCGTGTTGGTGGTGCCGGTCTCGGCCGTGGTCGCCAGCACGACGTTGTAGCCCTGGCGGCGGCGCCAGTCCAGCAGGGGCGCGAGGTTGCTGATCACCGTGGCGTTGTTCGGGCAGATCACCAGGTAGCTGCCCATCTCGGTGACGGCGCTCTTGTCGGCGCCGCCGTAGTTCAGGACCCGGGCGCGGAAATACTCGTCGTAGGCGGCGGTGTCGGCCCGGTAGGCGGCCTTGCCGGCGCCGCCGGAAATCGTCACCTCGACGGTCAGGCGCACGGCGGCCGTGACGCGGCCGGTGGCCGGGTCGAAGGCGAGCGGGGAGAAGATCACCGGCGCGACGGTCAGCCCGTGCATGACGCCGGCACGACCAACCTCGACGGTCGGCGCGGCGGCGCCGCTGCGGGCGTAGAAGTCCTTGTCGAAGACGAACGGCTCGCCCTCGCGGCCCTGGACCGGCAGCAGCCGGTAGCCCTCGAGCGCGACCGTCTCGCTCGCGACGATCCGCGCCTTGGCGGTGGCGCCCGCCGGCACCGCGATCAGCCGGCTGAAGACCGGCATCCCGGGCGCGCCCTCGGCGCCGCCCTGGGCCGCATCGGGGAACGACAGCACCTGCCAGGCGTCGCCGCCGGCGGCGACGTCCTCGACCGTCAGGCGCGGCAGTGTCAGTTCGAGTGTCAGAACGTCGCCCGTGTCCTCGAGCAGGGCGAGATCGGGCTGCGCGCCGGCGCCGGGGTCCAGGACGACCTCGCGGGGGGCGGGCACGGCGAAGGCGGTCGCCGCGATCAGCAGCAGCGACAGGGTGACACCTGTGGACAGACGCATGAAAGGCCTCCAGGGCGCGTTGGGCCGGGATGGTTGCGGGAGCCATCGCTGGGGATGTCGGGAATACCGGGACGGGACCGGCTATATATCATGATACCACAAGCAGCCTCACCGGAGCTAATGGAATATTGGGGGCCGGGGACTCCGGGTGGCTTTCGCCGGGGCCGTATGCTATGATCCCTGCGTCCCGACCACCCCCGCCTGCACCCGCACCACCGGTCCATCCCGGGAGGACTCCCATGCCCAGGTTCCTGCGCATTTTAGCCGGGCTCGCCCTGCTGGCCGCCGCCGCCGCCGCCCCGGCCGCCGTCATCCACGTGCCCGGCGATTTCGCCCAGATCCACGCCGCGGTCCAGGCGGCCGCCGCGGGGGACGTCGTGGAGGTCGCGGCCGGCACCTACTACGACTGCACCCACCCGACCGAGGGCCCCGCTCGACCCCGGCCTGCGTCATCATGAAGTCCGGGGTCACCCTGAGGGGCGCGGGCACGGCGGCGACGATCATCGACGCGCAGCTGCTGGGCCGCGGCATCTTCGTCGAGAACGTCGTCAACTGCCGCATCGAGAACCTCCAGGTCCGCCGCGCCTACGCCGCGGCCTACGGCGCCGGCATCCTGCTGCGGCAGGTCGGACCGGACGTGCGCGTGACCGACGTCCTGGTGACCCAGTGCACCGACGGCGGCGTGATCTGCTACAACCACGCCAGCCCGACGCTCACCCGCGTCGACTGCGTGGCGAACACCGCCAAGCAGGGCGGCGGCCTCGCCATCGAGGAGCAGAGCAGCCCCCGCGTCGACGACTGCGACATCCTGGACAACCACGCCCCCAGCGGCGCCGGCGTGTTCATCCGCAACGGCAGCGACCCGCACCTGACCGACTGCACCGTGAGCGGCAACGCGATCAACGCGGCCTACGGGCAGGGCGCCGGCATCTTCGTCGCCGCCAGCTCCCCCGTGATCGAGCGCTGCGCGATCAGCGGCAACACCACCCTGGGCAACGGCGGCGGCATCGCCTACCAGCTGGGGTCCGCGGGCGTCCTGCGGGCCTGCGCGATCACCGGCAACACCGTGACGCAGAGCTTCGTCTCGGGCGCCGGCGTCGCGGTCGACTCGGCCGAGCCGCTGATCGAGGGCTGCCTGATCGCCGGCAACGTCTGCTCCGGCTCGTTCAGCGACGCCGCGGGCGTGTACGCCCTGTTCAGCCCGTCCCCGACCCTGCGCAACTGCACCATCGCCGGCAACCAGACCAGCGCCGACGGGCTGGCCGGCGGCGTCATGGCCCAGTGGGGCGGCGCGCCGACGATCGACCGCTGCATCATCGCCGCTTCGCCCGTCGGCGCGGGCCTCTACTGCGACGGCGGCAACCCGACGGTCTCCTGCACCGACATCCACGGCAACGCCGGCGGGAACGCCCTCTGCGGCGTCGACGGCGGCGGCAACTTCTCGCTCGACCCGCTCTTCTGCGCGCCGGGCGACTACCACCTGCAGCCCGGCAGCCCCTGCCTGACCGGCTGCGGCGGGGAACTGGTGGGCGCCCCCCTGGGCCGCTGCGGGGCCACCGCGGTCGGCGAGACGACCGCGCGCTCGCGGCTGCTGGGCAACCACCCGAATCCGTTCAACCCCAGCACCACCATCGTTTTCGCGCTTGACGCGCCCGGCGCCGCCCTCGTACGTATCACCGACGTCTCCGGCAGGACGGTGGCGACTCTCACCCTGGGCGATCTCCCCGCCGGTCGCCACGAGGCGGTCTGGGACGGACGCGACGATGCGGGCCGGCCCGCGCCGAGCGGCGTCTACATGTACGAACTCCAGGCTCTTGGCCTGCAGCACACGAGGCGGATGATCCTGATCAAATGAAACGGGCAGCGCTCACGCTCGCTCTCGGAACCGGTCTGCTGGCGGCGGTCCTCGGGACCGCCGCGGCGGCCGACCAGCGGGCGCAAGATCCCTACGAGATGCAATCTCCCTTCGCGATCCAGGTCGCCGGTGACCGCACCCTGGTGACCCGGCTCCCCGCCGCCGCCGACGCGTCCGCCGCGCCGGCCCTGCTGATCCCCCTGCCCCCGGACGCCACGACGTGGTCGGTGAACCTGACCGCGGGCGGCGGCAGCGTGTCGGGCGACGGCCGGCTGCCCCGGCTGCGCGGGTTGCCGGTGGCCGTGGTCAACACGGCCGGGCTGGGCGAAGGCGCCCGGTTCGAGGTCGTGCACGACGGCGACTGGTCATCGGCCGTGGACGACCGCCTGCGGTCGCCCGGCTTCGACGCCGCGCTGGGCGCGGGCGGGAGCCTGCCGGCGGACGCCGCCGGGAAGTCCCTCGCGCCGTCGCGCGGCACCTACGTCGTGATCACGACCCCGGCGTACGCGCCGCCGCCGCACCCCTGCTGGACTGGAAGCGCGCCAAGGGCCTGGATGTCCGCCTGGCGACCACCGAGGAGACCGGCGCCACCAACGTCGCGGTGCGCGACTGGCTGCGCGCGGCGTACGCGTCCTGGGACGCGCCGCCCGAGTACGTGCTCATCCTGGGCGACGTCGGCGACGTGCCCGCCTGGAGCATCAGCCAGAACGTGACCGACCTGCCCTACGCCCTGATGGACGAGGGCGACTGGCTGCCCGACCTGATGCTCGGCCGCATGCCCGTCTCGTCGCTCACCGAAGCGCAGACGGTGGTCAACAAGAGCGTGGCCTACGAGCGCGACCCCTACCGCACGGACGAGGGCTGGCTGACGCGCCAGCTCATGGTCGCCGGCAACTACGGCTCCGACACCCCGGTCAGCACCGTGGCCTGGTGCGGCCGGCAGCTGATGTCCCTGGGCTTCCAGGCCGCCACGCACGTCTCGTTCCCGCCGCTGTTCAACGGCGTGTTCCCGATCACGCAGGCGCTGCAGGCCGGCGCGTCGATGGTGGTCTACCGCGGCTGGGCCTACGGCACGTCCGGCTGGGAGCCGCCGCACTTCACGGTCACCGAGATCCCCAACGTGAACAACGGGGCGATGACCCCGGTCGTGATGAGCTTCGTCTGCCTGAACGGGGACTTCGCCGCCGACGCGCCCTGCTTCGGCGAGGTGTTCCTGCGCCAGGGCACGCCCGAGACGCGCAAGGGCGCGGTCGCCTTCATCGGCAACGGCGAGCACTGGTCCCACACGCGCTACAACGACGCGATGGCCATCTCGTTCTTCGAGCGCATCACCGACCCGGCGGTCACCGACCTCGGGTCGCTGATGCTCGCCGGGAAGCTGCGCTTCCTCGCCTACTTCCCCCACGAGCTGGAGTACGAGGCCACGGGCGAGGAGTCCGTCGAGTTCTACTTCCACATCTACAACCTGCTCGGCGACCCCGAGCTGAACTTCTGGAAGGGCCCCGTCTCGGAGCCCGTGGTCACGCACGACGCCGCCTGCCCGCCCGGGTCGGGCCGCTTCGACGTGACCGTCGCGGAGCAGGACGGGACGACCCCCCTGGCCGGCGCGCGCGTGGGCCTGACGCAGTCCGGCGAGCTGGTCGGCGCCGGCTGGACCGGGGCCGACGGCGTGGCCCGGCTGACCCTGGCCGCCCTGGCCGAGGGCGCGCCGTTGACGGTCACGGTCACCGCGCCGAACCGCTTCGCGGTGCAGCACGAGGTCGCGGTCGCGCAGCCCGCCGCCCGCCTCGCGTTGACGGGCCTGACCTGGGAGAACCCCGTCGGCTTCGGCAACGGCGACGGCGTGATCAACGCCGCCGAGGTCCTGCACGTCTTCCCGGTGGTGACCAACACCGGGACGGCGACCGCGACGGGCATCACGCTCTCGCTGACCGTCGACGGCCCCGCCGGCGTCGAGCACGGGACCTTCGCCCTGCCGGACCTGGCCGGCGGCGCCGTGCACGCCTGCTCGGGCGAGGAGTACTTCCGCGTCGGCCTGCTGACCACGGCCGACGACGGCGCGCTGCTGAACCTGTTCCTGGACGCGGCCCACGACGGCGCGGTCGACCGCGACGGGCGCACGCTCGTGGTGGGCGGACCGGCGCTGCGGCTCGAGAACCTGCTCGTCGGCGGCGACGGGGTCCTGCGCCAGGGCCTGGAGAACGCCCTGACCGTGGTCCTGCGCAACGAGGGGAGCCTCCCGTTCCCCGGCGGCCAGGCGCGCCTGAACCTGCTGGAAGCGGGGATCGGCGCCGTCGGCGTCCAGTACGCGGACGTGCCGGCCATCGCCGCGGGCGCGACCGTGTCCCTGCCGACGGCGGTGACGCTGGTCGTGGACGCGACGGTGCCGACCGGCCGGGCCGCGGCGCTCGAGCTCGTCGTCTCCGACGCCGCGCCGGCCGACTACCAGGCCGTGCTGCCCGCGACGCTGCTGGTCGGCGAGATCGACGCCGGCGCCCCCTGCGGCCCCGACGCGCACGGCTACTGGGCGCTGGACAGCGCCGACGCCGTCGACTACCCGGACCTCGCTCCCGCCTACCGCTGGACGCACCTGGACCCCGCCCTGGGCGGGGCGGGCGTGCCGGTGGTCTTCGCCGTGGACAACGAGGTGAAGCTGGTCGACCTGCCCTTCGCCTTCACCTACTACGGCCAGGTCTTCGACGGGCAGATCCGCGTCAGCGAGAACGGCTGGATCAGCTTCGACACCGACGGCGAGCTGGAGTTCTACAACTGGCCGCTGCCCAGCAGCCACGGCAACCACTCGGTGGTGGCGCCGTTCTGGGACAACTTCGATCCCACGCTCGCGGGCACCGGCGGCGTCTTCACGCGCTACGACGCGGTCGCGGGCACGTTCACGATCGAGTGGAGCCGCATGCGGCACTACCAGCCCGAGATCGACGACGTGCAGACCTTCCAGCTGGTGCTGCGCGACCCGGCGGTCCACCCCGCGCCGGGCGGCGACGGGGAGATGCTCTTCCTCTACCGGCAGGTCCACAACAGCGACACGCTGCGTCAGTTCGCGACCGTCGGCTGGGAGAGCCCGAGCGAGACCGACGGCGTGCAGCTGAGCTACTCCGACGTCTACGCCCCCGGCGCCGCCCCGATCGGGCCGGGCCTGGCGGTCCTGGTGACGACCCGGACTCCCGTCCACGAGCCCTACGTCGCCGAGCTCGCGGCCGAGAGGTCGGCGGGCGAGGTCGCGCTGGCCTGGCGCCCCGGCGACGACCGGCCCGTCACCGGCTGGCTCGTGGTGCGCGACGGCGCCGACGGCGAGGTCGTCCTGACGCCGGCGCCGCTGCCGGCGGCGGCCCGCAGCTTCGTCGACGCCTCCGCACCCGCCGGCGGACGCGGTCTACCGCCTGATCGCCCTGCACGCCTACGGGCACCGGTCGGCGGCGGCGACCGTGACGGCGGCCGCCACCGGGAGCTTCGCCGGCGGCGGCCTGTTCCTGTCGCCCGGCCAGCCCAACCCCGCGCGCGGCGGCGCGGTCCTGGCCTTCGGGCTGCCGCGCGACGGCGCGGCGACGCTGCGCGTCTTCGACCTCGCGGGCCGGCTCGTGCGTACGCTGGTCGAGGGCGACCGGCCGGCCGGTCCCGGCGCCGCCGCCTGGGACGGGCGCGACGAGGGCGGGCGCGACGCGCCCGCCGGCGTCTACTTCTGCCGGCTCGAGCGCGGCCGGTTCGGTGACCCGCAAACTCGTGCTCGTCAGGTAGGTGGGGGCGTGCGGTTCATCGTCCTGTTGCTCGCGGCGGTCACGCTGCTGGGCGTGTGGGAGACGGCGCGGCACCGCCTGACGCGGCGGCGCATCCCGCTGCGCGTGCACGTCAACGGCAGCCGCGGCAAGTCGTCGGTGACCCGCCTCATCGCGGCGGGCCTGCAGGCGGGCGGGATCCGCACCTGCGCGAAGACGACCGGCTCGGCGGCGCGCTTCCTCCACGCCGACGGCACCGAGACGCCGGTGGTGCGGCACGGCTCGCCGAACATCCGCGAGCAGTTGGGCGTCTTCCGGCAGGCCGCGGCCGAGGGCGCCCAGGCGCTGGTGCTGGAGTGCATGGCCGTGCGGCCTGACCTGCAGCGGACCTGCGAGCGCGACATCGTCAACAGCACGCTCGGGGTGATCACCAACGTGCGCTCTGACCACCTCGAGGTGCAGGGGCCCCGGCTGGAGGACGTGGCGCGCAGCCTGTCGCAGACCGTGCCGGCGCGCGCGACGCTGTTCACGGCCGAGGACGTGTTCGCGGGCGACCTGGCCGAGGCGGCCCGGCGCCGCGGCAGCGCCTGCCGGGTGGCCGACCCCGCGACGGTCACGCCGGCGGACCTGGCGCCCTTCCGCTACGTGGAATTCGCGGAGAACGTCGCCCTGGCCCTGGACGTGTGCGTGGCCGCCGGCGTCGACCGCCGCCGCGCGCTGGAGGGCATGTGGGGGGTGCGGCCCGACGTGGGCGCGCTGGAGCGCCTGCGCGTCGCGGACCCCGCCGGCGAGCTCGTGTTCGCCAACGCGTTCGCGGCCAACGACCCCGAGTCGACGGCGCGGATCTGGCGCACGCTGGGCCTCGACGCCCCCGGATCGCGCTCGGTGATCCTGTTCAACAACCGGGCCGACCGCATGCGCCGGGCGCGCGACCTGGCGCCGCTGCTGGGGACCAGCATGAAGGCCGACCACTACGTCCTGATCGGGCAGGGGACGTCGCAGCTGGCCGACATGATGCGCGCGGTCCCGCGCGAGCGCATCGTCGACCTGGGCGGCGCCGGCGCCGCCGAGATCTGGACGCGCACGGCCGCCCTCTGCGGGCCCGGCGCGACGGTGGTGGGCATCGGCAACATCGGCGGCATCGGCATGGACGTGCTGGCGCTGCTGCGCGAACGGGAGGTGCGCCCTTGATCTACCAGGCGATCGGCCTGGGGCTGGTGATCAGCCTCGTCTTTTCGGAGATCATGGGGCTGGCGGCCGGCGGACTCATCGTCCCCGGTTACATCGCCATCTACCTCGACCAGCCGCTGCGCATCGCGGGTACGGTCGTCGCCGCCCTGTGCACCTACGGCACCGTGCGCCTGGTCGGCCGCGTGGTGCTGCTCTACGGGCGACGCACGCTGGTCTTCTGCGTGCTGGCCGGGTTCGTGTTCGGCTTCCTGACGCGCTACGTGCTGGTGTTCAACGCCGCGCTGGGCACGGGCGTCGACGCCTCGCTCTTCCAGTCCGTGGGGTACATCATCCCCGGACTGATCGCCTACTGGATGCACCGGCAGGGGATCGTCGAAACCCTGAGCTCCATGCTCATGGCGGCGTTCCTGGTCCGCCTGGTGCTGGTGCTGGCCCACGGAGGCATGCTCATTGATGTCGCGATCGGGTAGGAAACGGCCGCTGATCCTGTTCGGGTTGGCGGTGCTGGCGGTGGTGCTGCAGGGGGCGCTCGAGCTGACGCGCCGCCCCGTGCGCCAGCGCGACTACGCCGAGAAGCTGGCCGCGGCGCAGAAGGCCGACGAGGCGTTCACGACGCTGCGCCGCCATCTGCGGATGGAAGGCGCGGAGATCGACAAGCTCAACGACCCCGCCGGCACCGGCCTGGTGGGGCCCGAAGTTCAGCCTCATCACCAACGCCCGCGGCGACCTGGAGGCCAAGCTCTCCAGCCTGAACCCCAACTGGGCGGCGGTGGTGGTGGAGCTGTTCCACCGCGCCGGCCTGCGGCCCGGCGACCCGGTGGCGGTGGCGCTGACCGGCTCGTTCCCCGGCCTGAACGTGGCCGTGTACGCCGCGATCGAGACCATGGAGCTGGCGCCGGTGGTGATCACCTCGGTCGGCGCCTCGATGTGGGGCGCCAACGACCCCGCGTTCACCTGGCTGGACATGGAGCGGATCCTGCGCGAGGAGCGCGTCCTGCACGTGCGCACCGCGGCCGCCACCCTCGGCGGCGGCGACGACATGGGGCAGGGCCTCAGCCCCGAGGGCCGGCGCCTGCTCGAGGCGGCGCTCGAGCGCAATGGCGTGCCGCTGCTCGGTTCGCAGAACATCGAGGAGGCCATCGCCAAGCGCATGTCCTTCTTCGACGAGGCGCTGCGCGGCCGCGTGCCGAAGTGCTTCGTGAACGTGGGCGGCGGCGTGGCCAGCCTCGGCAGCAGCCAGAACCGCATCCTGATCCCGCGCGGCTTCGCCGAGACGCTGGAGGCGAAGAACTGGCCGCGCAAGGGCACGCTCACGCTGATGTCCGACCGGGGTGTGCCGGTCATCCACCTGCTCGAGGTCGCTTCGCTGGCCCGCGAGTACGGGCTGCCCGTGGCGCCCGACTACCTGCCGGAGCCGGGCGAGGGCGAGATCTTCGTGCGGGACGGCTACCGGCTCGAGCTGGTGGCGATCTTCCTGGTGTTGTACGGCGCCCTCTGCGCCGTGGTGCTGGCGCCCGAAGTGCGGCGCAACCTGCTGGGAGCGGTCCGCTTCCGGCGGCGGTCGGGAGGTGCGGCGTGACGATCCATCACCGGCGCGGGGCGGCGGCCGCCGCCTGCATCGCGCTGATTTCGCTGGCGGCCGCGGGCGCGTCGGCCGAGGTGCGCTGGCGCGCGGTCGCGCCCCAGGGCGCCCGCGAGCAGGTCTGCCTGCGCATCGACGGCGTCGAGGCGACCTACGACAAGCTGCGCGCCGAGACGCCGGCCTCGTACCGCGTGCGCGGGCCGCGTCGCGTCAAGGTGCTGTCGCGCTACGTGTTCGCGCCCGGCGAGACCGGGCCGGTCTCCGGCACGCTGCGCTTCGCGATCGACGGGCAGGCGGCCCTCGCGGACGCGCAGAGCCTGAAGCCGCGCACCGGCGCGGCGTCCTGCGCCGGCGCGCCGGCCAGCTCCCTGCACCACACCTACCTGACGATCCCCGAGGGCTGGCACGAGGTGACGGTCACCCCGGCGTCCGCCGGCGCCGGCTTCACCGCGCTGCGGCTCTTCCGCGAGTCGAGCCGGGTCACCGAGGAGTACGTCAACCTGTCGCCGGAACGCTACGCCGGCGTCGCGACCCTGCAGTACGACAGCGGCGTGCGCTCCCTGCTCTACCGCTTCGACGCGGACCGGCCGCTGTCCTTCGAGATCGCGGGGCCGACGACGGCCGTGGTGTGGACGCGCCTCGACTTCGACCACCGCATGAGCGGCCGCCAGTCCTACGCCCTGGAGGTGCGCGTCGACGGCGAGGTGAGCCGCATCCACCACTACGACGCGGACAAGCTGGACGCCGCGTCCTACATCGAGCGGCCGGACGTGATGCCCGGGGAGCGCAAGTCCCTGCGCGTCCAGATCCCGCGCGGCCGCCACCGCGTCGAGATCCGCTGCCTGCAGCCCGAGGTCTGCGGCGTGACGGCCGTCGTCCGCATCCCGGCGGCGGACCTGCGATGAGGCGTCGCCGGGGCAGCGTCCTGGCGTGCGGGGCCCTCGCGGCCCTGCTGGCCGCGTGCGTCGCCGGGGCGGCGTCGCCGGACGGCAAGGCGTCCGCCTGGAAGACGAGCGCGACCTTCGGTCTCGAGACGATCTACGACGACAACTTCCTGCGCTACTCCGACGACTACCTCGACGTGTTCCACGCCGGCACCGACCCGTACAAGTTCAAGATCGAGCGTCAGGACTGCCACATCCTGGCCCCGAGCTTCGAGGTCGAGGCGCGCCGCGACCTGGTCGCGCTGGGCGAGACGCGGCTGCGTTTCCGCTGGAAACGGTGGCAGTACGTGCAGGAGTCGATCAAGACCAACTCGGGCTACTCGTGGTACGTGCGCCAGTTCCTGCCCGGCGGCCGCAGCTTCGAGCTGTCCTACAGCTACGCGCCGGAGCAGTACATCCGGCAGCTGTCGGACGAGCCGCCCTGGGAAGCCCCGAGCCACCCCCTGGTCTGGGACGAGTTCCGCTACACGCGCAACGAGTTCGCCCTGGTCTACCGCGACCGCTTCAGCCGCGACCTGACCTGGAAGCTGGACCTCAGCCGCACGCTGCGCTACTACAACCAGCCGTTCATGGAGAACGACATATTCTCCTGGGGCGCCCGCGGCACGCTCTACTGGCGGGCCCGCGCCGACTGGCGCCTGACCTTCGACTACGGCTTCGAGCACGGGCCCGCGCGCGGCTACGACGAGGTGGGGGAGAGTCTCGAGGTCAGCGACAACTCGGACCCCTCGTACGACCAGGACCTCTACCAGGTCGAGGTGGCCTGGTCGCCGAAGTGGGCCCGCAGCGCGTTCACGAGCCTGGCCCTGAGCGGCCAGTACCAGGCCTACTGGTACACCTCGCTGAAGAGCCTGGACGCCGACCCGTACCACGTGGGCCGCAAGGACAACGTCTACTCGCTCGAGCTGACCCTGGACCGGCCGGTGGCCGGCGGGGTCGACGCCGTCTTCGGCTTCAAGTTCTCCCAGCGCACGGTGGATTCGCCGTGGCAGGGGGACATCGCCGAGGACAAGGACTACGACCAGCGCCGGTACTGGATCGGGCTGAGCTACAAACTCTAGCACGGACCCCGACAGGAGCCCCGACGATGCGCATCACCGGAAAGACGATACGGCGGCAGGTGCCTGTGGCGGCCGCCTGCGCCCTGGCGGCCCTGCTGGCCGGCTGCGGCGCGGCCGACCTCTACGAGTCGCCCGAATCCCCGTTCCAGGTGATCGGCCGCGTGCCGCTGCCGAGCGCCAACGAGGGGGTCTCCGCCCTGGGCGACTTCGCGTTCGTGGCCGGCGGCGAGGCGGGCATCCACGTGGTCGACATCTCCGCACCGGGGGCGCCCGTCCTGGTCACGACCCTCAACACCACCAAGTACGCCGGCAACATCGAGGTCGTGCGCACCTTCGCCAACGCGACCCTGTCCGACCTGGCGCTGGTCGTGGAGGGCACCGAGGGCATCACCACCTACGACATCACCGATCCCGCCGGCATCGTCTCCTACGAGCAGGGCACCACCGCCGTGGACGGCCAGCGCGTCTTCATCGAGGAGCCGGCGGCCCCCGACGACCCCTGCATCGTCTACCTCGCCGAGAGCTGGAAGGGGCTGCGCATCTTCGAGACCAGCCCCGACTTCCCCGGCGTGCTCGAGTACCGCGGCGTCTTCACCGGCACCCAGGGCTACGCCAAGAGCGTGGCCGTGAAGGACGGCTACGCCTACGTCGCCGACGACGAGATGGGCCTCGCGGTGGTCGACGTGCGCGTGCGCATCCTCGGACAGGTCCGCCAGGTGAGCTGGGCCGACACGCCCGGCAACGCCCTGGACGTCGCCGTCGACGGCGACTACGCCTTCCTGGCCGACGGCGTCGAGGGGCTGGCGGTCTTCCGCATCGACGGCGGCGAGACGCCGGTCAAGGTCGCCCAGCTGGACCTCTCGGCCTACAGCCGCTCGCTGGTCGTGGCGCGCGGCTGGGCGCTGCTCTGCGCCGCCGACGGCGGCGTGCACGTCGTGGACGTCCGCGACCCCGAGCATCCCGTCTACGCCGGTCTCGTGAAGACGAGCTACGCCACGGACCTCTGCATCAGCCCCGACGGGCACGTCCTGGTCGCCGACCGCTACGACGGCCTGCTGGTGCTGGCCGGACCGCCCCTGGTCGCCGACGCCATGCCGCCCGCGGCCGTCACGACGCTGGCGGCGGCGCCGCTGTCGGCCACCCGCGTCGAGCTCTCCTGGCTGGCCGTGGGCGACGACGGCTACTACGGCACGGCCGCCTCCTACCTGGTCAGGCGCGCCGCGGCGCCGATCGTCGACGAGGCCGACTGGGAGGCCGCCGTCGCGGTCGCCGGGGCTCCCGCGCCCGCGGCGCCGGGCACCCGCCAGACGCTCGAGGTCACGGGACTCGCGCCCGCCACGACCTACCACTTCGCGCTGCGCACGCTGGACGACGAGGGGCACCTCGCGGCCCTCTCCAACCCCGCCGCCGCGACGACGGTCGAGGGCGCCTTCCTGCGCGCGGGCGGCGTCGCGCCCGCCCTGGGCGATCCGGCGACGGTCTTCGCCTTCCGCGTCACCTTCGTCGACGACACCGACGCCGCGCCCCTGGTGCACGACGTGACGATCGACGGCACGGTCCACGCGATGACGCTCGAGTCGGGCAGCCCCGCCGCCGGCGCGGTCTACCTCTACGAGACGACGCTGCCCGCCGGCGCCCACGAGCACGCCTTCGCCTTCGTCGACGCGCTCGACCGCCCGGTGACCCTCGCGACGGCCGCCGGCCCCTTCGTGGGCAGCGTCGCCTTCGTCATGGGCAGCCCCGCCGGCGAGGTCGGCCGCTTCACGGACGAGGTCCAGCACGACGTCCTGCTGTCGGCGGCGCCGGTCGCCGGCGCCCGCGAGGTCACCCAGGCCGACTGGAACCTGCGCATGCCCGCGAACCCCTCCACCTTCGTCGGCGACGAGCTGCCGGTCCACAACGTGACCTGGCTCGAGGCCGTCGATTACTGCAACCGCCTGTCCGTGGCCGAGGGCCGCACGCCCGCCTACGCGATCGACGGGCCGCTGGTGACGTGGGACCGCGAGGCCGACGGCTGGCGCCTGCCGACGGAGTCCGAGTGGGAGTACCTCTGCCGCGCCGGCACGACCACGTCGCTGTTCAACGGCGAGCTCGTCGAGCAGGCCTGCGGCGCCGATCCGCTGCTCGGGGCCGCCGGCTGGTACTGCTACAACGCGGCCGCCGGGCCGCAGGCCGTCGGCCTCAAGGCGGCCAACGCCCTGGGCCTGTTCGACGTCCACGGCAACGTGCGCGAGTGGTGCTGGGACTGGTACGGCCACTACCCGCAGGGCCCCGTGTTCGATCCCGCGGGACCGGCCGCGGGCGACCAGCGCGTGGTCCGCGGCGGCAGCTGGCACTACTTCGCCCGCGAGTGCCGGTCCGCGGCGCGCGGCGCCACCTACCCGACCTCGGCGGACGACTTCCTCGGGTTCCGCGTGGTCCGCAACGGCGAGTGACGGGAGCGAGCATGGCCGGCAAGCAGCGTTTCGAATTCATCGACCAGTTCCGCGGGCTCATCGGCGTGATGATGGCCCTCGGCCACAGCAACTACTACTTCAACGCGGCCTGGCTGAGCCTCGATCCCCTGGACCCGTTCTTCGACAACTTCGGGCAGTTCGCGCTGCGCTACATGGGCTACCTCTGCGCGCCGGGCTTCCTGATGATGAACGGGGCCATGATGTACAACTCCTACTGGCGCCGCGTCGCGGGCGGGGAGTCGCCGGGGCGCGCCCGCTGGGACTTCATCCAGCGCGGCCTGTTCCTGGTCGCGGTGCAGCTGGTCTGGGTCAACGCCAGCTGGAGCGGCTTCGAACGCCTGCGCCTGGAGCACTTCGGCATCATCGCGACGATCGGCACCTCGATGCTGCTGCTGGCGATCATGGTGCGCTGGCGCTGGCAGTGGCGGCTGGCGGTCGCGGTCGTCGTCAGCCTGGTCCACCCGCTCCTGCTGCGGATCCCCTACGACGCCGAGTCCTGGACCCACGTCCCGATGCAGCTGTTCATCGACTCCGGGGACTTCAACAAGTACCCCGTGCTGCCCTGGTTCGCGCTGGCGACGCTGGGCAGCGTCATGGCCCACTTCTGGTTCGAGGCCTGGCGCGACGGCGCGCAGCGGGCGCGCCGCAGCCTGGCCCTCGGCGCCTCGCTGATCGTGGCGGCCTGGGGCCTGCGCCTGTGGGGCGGCTCCTACGCCAACATCTTCCCGGCCGGGAAGTTCTTCGAGTGGTCGTTCTTCCTGGAGCAGAAGTACCCGCCCAGCCTGAGCCACCAGGTGTGGTTCGCCGGCGCGGTGATCTTCATGGTGGGCCTGTTCTGCCTGATCGGCCTGCGCACGCGCGCGCTGCGGCCCTTCGCCATCGTCGGGCGGGTGCCGCTGTTCTTCTACGCCGTGCACATCCCGCTGCTGGCGATCTTCACGCGGCTGCTGCCCGACCTGTACCGCAAGGGCGCGGTGCTGGAGTCGTTCGTCGGGCTCGCGGGGCTGCTGGCGGTCATGCTGCCGCTGGCCTGGTGGTTCGGCGGGGTGAAGAGGCGGTCGCGCAACTGGTTCGTCAGGATGATCTAGCGGACAGATGATCTAGCGGACCAGCGTCACCCGCGTGCAGACGGACGCGCCCGCAAGGTCCAGCAGCCTCACCAGGTACACCCCGGCGGCCCCGGCCCTGCCGTCGTCGTCCATCCCATCCCAGACCACTTCGCCGCCGGCCGCGGCGGCGTCGGCGCCGGCCAGCCTCCGCACGCGCCTCCCCCTGGCGTCGAACACCTCGAGCGCGCGCAGGCCGCCGCCGGCGCCGCCCAGCGGACGGTCGTGCGCGGGTTGAAGGGGTTGGGGTGGGCCGCGAGCCGCGGCGGCGCGGGCGGCGCGGCGGCGACGTCCACGAACGTGTTGCCCGCGTCGAAGCTCACGTCGTCGATGAAGAAGCCCCGGTAGTTGGTCGACTCGTCGGCCCGGAACAGCAGCCGGAACCGGAACGACGACAGGTCGCGGCCGGCGAGGTCGAACACCACCCCGCGCCAGTCGCCCTGCCGGCCGGACCACCCGGGCGCCCCGCCCAGCGCGGCGACGCTGGCGTAGTCGTAGCCGCCGACGGGTTCGATCACGATCCACTCCGTGCCCTGCAGGAGCTCCAGGCGGGCGCCGTCGTAGCCGGGCTCCGTGTCGCACCAGATGTGGAAGCTCAGGTGGAGCTCCCCGGCGCCGGGGAACGCGTAGACGGGCGAGGTCAGCGTCGAATACTGGTTGTCGTCGTAGTCCCCGTAGTAGCCCACGCCCCAGCAGCCGGGCATGCTGAAGCAGGAGTCGGGTCCGGAGGGGGCGATGCCCCACGCCCAGGCGGTGCTCATCGGCGCGAAGCCGCCGGGCGTGGTGAACGTCTCGTCGGCCCGCGGCAGCTCGGCGAACAGGGGGTGGAGGTTGCCGGGCAGGACCTGGGGCGTGATCGGCAATGTGCGCGCGCCGTACCCCGGCTTGCGGTGGAAGAGCAGGTTCCCGGCGCGGCCGGCCGCGACGTCGGGCAGGCTGTAGACGCCGTCGCCGAAGGTGTCCACCGGCGGGAGCGGCGTGCCGAGCAGTTCGATGCGGACCGCGCCGAGCACGGCGCCGTCTTCCCCTTGGACCCGTCCCGACACCGTCACCTGGGGCAGCCTCTGCAGGATCACGTCGCGCACCTGAGCCACGCCCGGCGTCAGGATCGCCGAGTAGCTCTGCGGCGCGTAGTAGTAGCTGTCGACCAGGAAGGTCTCCGGGCCCGGCTCGGACGTGTAGCTGTAGCGGCCCAGCGAATCGGAGATCAGACCGGAGGCGCCGCTCTGGACGGCGATGCCGACGCCGGCGACCGGCAGCATCGTCTGGGAGTCGAGGATGCGCCCGTTCACGTTGCCCACGCCGGTCGCGACGCGCGCCCAGGCGGCCGCGAGGTCGGGGCGCGGGCCGACGTGGTCGGGGTCGGCGGCCTGCGGCGTGCCGGTCGCCACCATGATGTCCCTCAGGTGCCGCGGATCGAGCGAGTAGCCGTACTGGGCGCGCGTCATCCCCTGCAGCAGCGCGGCGGCGCCCGCCACGATGGCCGACGCGCTCGAGGTGCCGTTGAAGGACTGCGTGTACCACGCGTTTTCCGGGAAGCCGGAGCCCTGCAGGTCGCCGTAGCCGCAGGTCGCCACCTGCTCGCCCCAGGCCTGCAGGTCGACCCGCGCGCCGTGGTTGGTGAACCATTCGGGTTCGAGCGTGGCCGGTTCCCCGGCGCCGACCAGGATCGCGCCCGAGTCGCGCCATCCGGGATCGAAGAGGCCGGCGTAGATCGGGTCGTCGAGATCCTGCAGGCCGTTGCCGGCCACTTCCACGACGGTGCGGCCGAGGGCCGTCGCGATGCTGATCGCGTCGAAGGTGTCCTGCCAGTACTCCATGGGGATGTAGCCGTAGTCGCCGGCGCCGTTGGCGTTGGGTCCCGGCGCCCTGCAGCTCGATCAGGATGATGTCGCCGTAGGCGGTCGCGCCGGTGGCGTTGCTCACGGCGGCGGAGGTGCTCAGGCCGTGGATCGAGACGCCGCCGATCAGGCAGGAGGGGGCCACCCCGCGCACGCCGAGGCCGTTGTCCGAGCCGCGGATCACCCCGAGCGTGGCGGTGCCGTGGTTGCGCCATTCCTGGTCCTGGATGGAGCCGCCGGCGGTGTGGACGGGGGCCGTCAGGTCCTCGTGGGTCCACTGCCAGGCGCCCTCGACGTCGATGACGCGCACGCCCGCGCCGCGGCCGCCCGGCTGCGAGGCCACGGCCAGCGCGTTGATGCCCGCGGGCGGGGCGCCGAGGTAGCCCTGCAGGCCCGAGAAGTCCGCGGTCGTCGCCAGGGTCGCGCCGGCGGTCGTCACCGCCGCGGCGACGCGCCCGGCCGGCCGCGTCTTCGGCTCGAGGTAGGCGGCCTCCACGGCCGGATCGGCGCGCAGGGCGGCGACGATCCGCAGCAGCTCGTCGCGCGTCGCCGGGCGCGGGGACTCCAGCACGGCGTAGGCGTTCAGGTCGGGGAGGTCGCGGCCGTCGCGGGCGCGGGCGGCGGCCCGCTCGGCGGCGAGTTCGCCGGCGTCGCGGGGGAACAGGCGCTTCGCGGCGAACCCGGGGGCCGCCCGCTCCAGCAGGCGCGCCACGCGGTCGGCGGCGTCCGGCGTCGCGGCCCGCGGTCCCGCGTCGGCGAAGGTGACGCCGGAGGCTTCGCTCAGCTTGACCACGATGCGGCCGGTGGGCAGCGCCGTCTGGCCGCCGTCCCCGCCGACGGGGCGCGCCCGGGCCGCGAGGGCCGGGACGGCGAGCACCAGCAGGAAGAGGGCGAGGCGGCGGCTCACGTTCGACTCCGGTGGTTGCGGGCACGGTGCCGGGCGGAGCCCTCCGGGCTTGTGGGATCGTCCCGGAAGGTGCTATCACTATACAGATGCGGCGCGGGCCCGCGCAACAGACCACGACCGGACTCTTCAGGGAGGTCGCGACATGACCCGATACGTTCCGGCGGTGCTGTTGTTGCTGGTCTTGGCGGCCGCCGTCCCGTCACCGGCCGCGGTCGCGGAAGAGCCCCTGGCGGCCGCGACGGCTCCGGCGGCCGCCGCGGCCCGGATCGAGCACGAGAAGGGCCCTTACCTCATCGGCCCGCTGACGCGCGAGGCCTGGAGCGCGTTCGCGCCCGAACTGGAGCCGGAGGCCGCGTCCTACCAGCCTTCGCCCGACGTCGTCGAGGCGCTCGCCGGCCTGGACCGCGAGCTGCGGATCGTCTGCGTGCTCGGCACCTGGTGCTCCGACTCGCGCCGCGAGGTGCCCCGCTTCTGGAAGGTCATGGAGACCTGCGGCCTGGCGCCGGAGTCCCTGGAGATGCTCGCGGTCGGGCGCGCCGACGATCCCGCCGCGAAGGCCTGGGAGGAGAGCCACGGCGTCGCGCCCGGCTACCGGGCCCGCTACGGCGTGGAACTCGTCCCGACTTTCATCGTCTACGAGGGCGGCCTGGAACTCGGACGCATCGTCGAGACGCCCGCGGTCTCGCTCGAGGCCGACCTGGCCGCGATCCTCGGGGTCCGCGCGACCCCGGCCTGGCACTGACGACCCTGCAACGATCCCCAACCGGAGGCGACGTCCGATGACCACCCGCGAAAAGATCGCCGCGCTGCGCGCCCTGATGCGCCAGGAGCAGATCGACGCCTACTACGTGCCCAGCGTCGACCCCCACCAGAGCGAGTACGTGCCGGCCTGCTGGCAGCGCCGCGCCTGGCTCAGCGGCTTCACCGGCTCGGTCGCCGACATCCTGGTCACCGCCCGCGCCGCCGGCCTCTGGACCGATTCGCGCTACTGGCTGCAGGCGGAGATGCAGCTGCAGGGCAGCGGCGTCGCGCTGATGAAGCTCGGCGCGCCCGGCACGCCTTCGCTCGTGGAGTGGGCCGGCAGGAACCTGAAGCAGGGCCAGGTCCTGGGAGTCGACCCGCAGGTCATGTCCATGTCCGCGGCCGACGATTTCGAGCGGGCCCTGGGCGAGAAGGGCATCGAGGTGCGCTACGTGCCGCGCAACCTGGTCGACCGGCTGTGGGCCGACCGGCCCGCGCCGTCGGCCGCCCCGGTGCGCCTGCACGGGCCGCAGTACGCGGGCGAGAAGGCGGCCTCGAAGCTGGCGCGGGTGCGCGCGGCGATGAAGGAGCTGGACGTCGACGCCCACGTCCTGGGCGCCCTGGACGCCATCGCCTGGCTCTGCAACATCCGCAGCCGCGACATCGAGTCCACGCCGGTGGTCATCAGCTACCTGGTGGTCACGGGGCGCGAGGCCGTGCTCTACCTCGACGAGGGCAAGCTCACCGACGCCGTGCGCCGGGGCCTGAAGGGGATCGTCAAGATCCGCCCGTACGGGAAGGTGGCGACGGACCTGCGCGCGCTCGGTCGCCGCCGCACCGCGAGCCGTCGCCGGCTGCGCGTGCTCGTCGACCCCGCGACCACCAGCCGCTGGGTCGCCGACCTGCTCGGCGGAGCCCTCTTGATCCGCGGCGCGACGCCGGTCACCGACCTGCGCGCGATCAAGAACCCGGTGCAGATCCGCGGCGTCGCCGCCGCCCACGTCCGCGACGGCGCGGCGATGGTGAAGTTCCTGCGCTGGCTGGAGAAGGCCGTGCCCCGCGGCGGCCAGACCGAGATCAGCGCCTCGGACCGGCTGCGCGCCTTCCGCGAGGAGCAGCCCCTGTTCCAGGACCTGAGCTTCAGCACCATCAGCGGCTACGCGGCCCACGGCGCCATCGTCCACTACAGCGCCACCCCGGGGACGAACGCGAAGCTGAAGCCGAAGGGCGTCTACCTGATCGACTCGGGCGCCCAGTACCTCGACGGCACCACCGACATCACCCGCACCGTCGCCCTGGGCCCGCCGTCCCCGCGCGCGAAGCGCATGTTCACGCGCGTGCTGCAGGGCAACATCAACCTGACGCGCACGCCCTTCCCGCGCGGCATGTCCGGCCAGCGCCTCGAGATCCTGGCCCGCCAGCCGCTGATGCTCGACGGCGCCAACTACGGCCACGGCACCGGCCACGGCGTGGGCCACTACCTCGGCGTCCACGAGGGGCCGATGGGCCTCACGCCCCGCGACGTGAAGAACGTGCCGCTGCTGCCGGGCCAGCTGCTGTCGATCGAGCCCGGCCACTACGAGGCGGGCAAGTTCGGCATCCGCATCGAGAACCTCTGCTTCGTGGAACGCGACGAGAAGCTGTCGACCCCCGACCAGGAATGGCTGCGCTGGCGGCCGGTCACGCTGTGCCCGATCGACCGCCGGATGATCGACAAGAGCCTGATGACGCGCGACGAGATCGCCTGGCTCAACGAGTATCACAAACGCGTCCTGAAGGAACTTTCGCCCCTGCTGGACAGGGATCATCGGGAGTGGCTCTCGAAAGCGACTCGCCCCCTGTGAGCGCCGGCCGCAGGAGATATGGGGGGGGCATCCCCGCTGTCGAAAGGCATTCACGCCTGCGGGGATGCCCCCCCCATACCTCCTGCGGCCTCTGCTGCAGGGGGGAGTCGAGTTGAGTCATCTCGGGGAACTGCTCGCGCTTTCGACGGCTCTCATGTGGGGGTTCCGGGGCGACGTTGTTCGGGCTCGCGAGCAGCCGGAGCAGCGCGATCCTGGTCAATGCGTTCAGGCTGCCGGCGGGCGCGACTCTGTTGTGGCTGGCTTGGGTCGTGACGACGGGCACGGCGTGGCCCGACGGGATCACCTGGCGGCAGCACATGTGGCTGGGGTTGAGCGGGACGCTGGGGCTCGCGATCGGGGATTCGTTCTACTACAAGGGGATCATGCTGGCGGGGCCGCGGCGGGCTTCGCTGATGCTGGCGGCGACGCCCGTGGTCGCGGCGCTGACGGCCTGGCCCGTGCTGGGCGAGAAGCTGGGGACGCTGGCGCTGGCGGGGATCGCCGTGGTCATCGGCGGCATCCTGCTGGCCGTGCTCGGGCGCGACGCGGGCACCGGCGACCATCGCGACCTGCCGCGGGCGGTCCTGATCCGGGGCCTGGGCGCCGCCCTGGTCTGCGCGGTCTGTTCGGCCGTGGGCAACGTCCTGGCGAAGCTGGGCATGCCGGGCGACACGCCGCCGCTGGCCGCCGCCCTGGTGCGCGGCTGGTGGGCGACGCTGGCGATGGGCGTGTTCCTGCTCGGCCGGCGCGACATCGTGGCCCAGCTGCCGCGCCTGCGCGACCCGCGGGTGCTGAAGCCCGCCGGCGTGGCCGTGGTGCTGGGGCCGTTCCTGGGCATGTGGGCCGCCATCGCCGCGCTCAAGCTCACCGAAACCGGCGTGGCCTCCACGCTGATGAACACCGTCCCGATCACGGTGCTGCTGCCCGCCTGGCTCATCCACCGCGACCGGCCCTCGCCGACCGCGCTGCTGGGCGTCGCGGTCGCGGTGGGCGGCGGGGCGCTGCTGTTCTTGAGATAGACGGTTCGTCGGATCGCAACAGACACCGGGACGCAGGAAGGAGCCGCGCATGGCGATGCAGGATCTGGTCATCTACGGGGCGGGGGGCTTCGCGCGCGAGGTGGCCTGGCTGGCGCGCTCGATCGAGGGACGCTGGCGGGTCGCGGCGCTGGTCGACGACGACCCGGCCGCGCACGGCCGGACGGTCAACGGGTTCCCGGTCATGGGCCTGGACGCGGCCCGCGCCGCCTTCCCGCAGGCCGCGCTGACGGCGGCGGTGGGCGATCCCGCCCTGCGCGAGAAGCTGGTCGGCCGGGCCGCCGCCGCCGGCTTCGGGTGCGCGACGCTGGTCCATCCGCGCGTCGAGATGTCGGAGTGGGTGGAGATCGGCGAGGGGACCGTGATCTGCGCCGGCAACCTGCTCACCACGAACATCGTGCTGGGCCGCCACGTGCAGATCAACCTGGACTGCACGGTCGGGCACGACGTCGTCATGGGCGACTTCACCACCCTGGCGCCCGGCGCGCACATCTCCGGCTGGGTCCACTTCGGCCGGGGGGTCTACGTGGGGACCGGCGCGGTCATCATCAACGGCCACGAGGGCGTGCCGCTGACGCTCGGCGACGGCGCGGTCGTCGGTGCGGGCGCGTGCGTGACGAGGTCCGTCGCGGCGGGCACGACCGTCGTGGGCGTGCCCGCGAAGGCGCGCGGCTGATCCGCAGCTTTCTAGATGCCGGCGCTGCAGCGCGCCAGCAGGTCGCGCGCGGCCCCCGCCAGGGCCGCGCGTTCCGTCGGCGGCAGGTCCGCGGCGTCCACGGCCGCCAGGAACGCGGGCGCGCCGGCGAGCACGGCGTCCGGGGTCACGGGCAACTGGCCCGCGTCGAACTGGAAGGACAGCGTGGGCGGGGAGCGCCTCAGGCCGCGCTCGAAGACGGCCGCCGCCTCGGCCGCGCGCCCCAGCCCGATCTCGGTCAGGGCGAGGTAGAGGAAGGCCTGGGGCGCCGGGCCCCAGTAGAGCAGCCGCGAACCGGCGTCCAGCAGGACGGTCGCGTCCGGCGGGATGCGGTTCGGGTCCGTCGTCCACGCGATGGTCGCGCCGCGGGGACCCAGCAGTATGGGGCCCAGGTCCCCGGCCAGGGATGTGCGCACGAGCGTCGGGTACGCACCGTCCGCCGCCGGGTCGCCGACTTGGACGGCATGCAGCGCGGCCGGCTGGAGGATCGCGAGGCGCTTCGCCGGTCCGGCCGGCACCGCGCGCAGTGTCTGCAGCGCCTCGTGGCTGACCGCCGTGCTGCGGACCAGCTGGTCGGCCGGCAGCCCGTCGGCGCCGCGGCGCGCGAGGCGCCACTCCATCGCGCCCCAGGACAGCGCGGCCGCGGCGAAGGGGAGCAGCAGGACGATCACCGTGCGCGGCCCCGCCCGTCGGCGCACGAGGACCGCGCCCAGGATGATCGCCGCGGCGATCCACATCGCGTGGGCGAGGTGCGGCAGCGCGCGGGCCTGGCCGGGCGCGCCCGCAGCGCGCAGCAGCAGCGCGGCCGTGAGGCCGGCCGCGACCGTCAGGACCGCCGTCACCGCCAACCGCTCGCGCCGGCGCGCACGGTCGCCGCCGAGGGCCAGCGCGGCGGCCAGGACCGGCAGCCCCAGCGCGCATTCCTGGCTCCAGCACCGCCAGCAGTCCGGCGATCGCCGCCGCCGCCGCCGCGCGCGGTCCGCCGGCGAGCAGCCTCTCGATGCAGAGCAGCGACAACGTCGCGCCCAGCAGTTCCATGACGCCGGCGGCCCGGTAGAGCGGGGCGAAGGCGAACGGCGAGACCGAGACCAGCAGGGCTGCGGCGAAGGCGCCGGTGCGGGAGCCGCCGGCCCGCAGCGCGATGCGATGGGCCAGCGCCGCCGCGGCTCCGTGCAGGAGCAGGCGCGTCGCGGCCCACAGTCCGGGATCCGTGCCCAGCAGGGGTCCCAGCGCCTTCCAGTAGGCGACCTGGCTGAACCAGAAGACGGGCGCCTCGCCGACGCCGGCCAGACCGCGGGCGCGGCCGAGCAGTTCCCAGTCGGCGCCGTGCCACCAGGCCCCCAGCGCCGGCAGGCGGCCGAGCACCGCGGCGAGGAGCAGCAGCAGTTCCGTCTGCCCGGCGGGCAGGGGTTGGCGTTCGGCACTCACGTTCCTGGTCTCCTGCGCAATGGCGCGAGGTCGGTGCTGCCACGGACGGCGCGATATGCTATCCTGACCGGGCGACGCCGCCGGGGGCGGCGCCGCTTTCGTGCCCGCGGGCGCGGGGCGCGACGTGGCAACATTAACGAGGGTTCCGGCGGCGGGCAACCAAGCAGCGCCGACGGGCGAACCGACGGGAGACCAGGGGATGACGAGCAGGACGATGCTGATGCTGGGCGCCTTGACGATCCTGGCCGCGGCCGGCACGGCGGGATGCGTGTCGGAGGCCCCGGGCCCGCTGGCCATGACCGACCAGGAACTGGAGGCTTGGGAGATCCGCCTGGTCGAGTTCCGCATCGACAAGAACGAGGCCTTCATGGACTCGACGCGGACCGCCTTGCGCCCGGAGGATCTGCCCGGCTTCGAAGGGCTCAACTACTACTACCCCGAGAAGGGCCTGCGCTACCGGCTGCCCCTGGAGCCCGCCACCGGCGAGCAGACCGTCATGCTGACCAAGCGCAAGGGCAGCACCGTGCCCTACGTGCTCAAGGGCAAGGTCACCTTCGCGCACGAGGGGAAGAACCACACGCTGTCGGTCCTGGGACCGGCCGACCCCAAGGACGGCGACTACCTGTGGCTGCCGTTCTACGACGCGACCTCGGGCGAGGAGACCTACGGCGGCGGCCGCTACCTCGACCTCGAGCTCGCCGCGGACGGCACCGTGGAGGTGGACTTCAACTTCGCCTACAACCCGCTCTGCGACTACAACCCGGAGAAGTACAACTGCACGCTGCCGCCGGCCGGGAACCGGCTGCCGTTCGCGGTGAAGGCGGGAGAGAAGCTCTTCCACGCGCACGAGTGACGGGAGGGACGCCCGATGCCGGCCGTGGCTGACCTCCTGGCGGAGTCCGGGCGCTGGCTGTTGCTGGGACTCTGGATCCTGGCGCTGCTGGCCACACCGCTGCTGACGGTCCTGGGCCTGAGCGGCAACTTCGTCATCGTCGCGCTGGCGCTGCTGCACGCCCTGGTCACCGGCTTCACCCCGCTCACCTGGCCCTTCCTGCTGCTGCTGCTCGGCCTCGCCCTGCTGGGCGAGGCCGTGGAGGCGGTCGTCGGCTTGCTCTACGTCGCCCGCAAGGGCGCGAGCCGCCTCGGCGTCCTGGGCGCCTTCGTGGGTGGGCTGGCCGGGGCTGTGGCCGGCAGCGCCGTGGTGCCCGTCGTCGGCGCTGTGGCCGGCGCGTTCGTCGGCTCCTTCCTCGGCGCGGTGATGGGCCAGTACTGGCGCGAGCGGCGTCTCGAGCCCAGCCTGCGCATCGGCTGGCACGCCTTCGCCGGCAAGACCCTGGCCAGTCTCTTCAAGGTCGCCATTTCTGCCGTGATGATCGTCCTGATCCTGCTGCGGGTCTTCCCGGGCCTGAACGCGGTCGGGCTGGCGCCCAGGCGCGCCGGCTCCCATGATGGTGTCATGACGGCTCGCGACGACAGCCTCGATGCGATCGCGCTGGAACGCCTGACCATGCGCCGCTACCTGCTGGGGATGGTCTGCCAGGGGGTGTGGTGGTCGGGCTACATCCTGTTCCCCTTCGTGCTGGCGAAATCGCTGCTCGCGCCCGGCTGGCTGGTGACCTTCACCGTCATCCTGGAATCGGCCAGCATGGTGCTGGCCATCTACTGGGGACGGATGCTCGAGCGCGGCGGGCGCCGGCGCTGGCTGGTCTGGGGCGGACTCGGCGGCCGCGCGATCATGGTGCTGATGCTCCTGGTGCGGGGCCCGCTGGCGTTCACGGCCCTGCTCGCGGTGGTCTACTTCTTCTCTTCGCTGGTCTATCCCGCCCAGAACGGGATCCTGCAGGCCAACATCCGCGCCGACCGGCGCGGCGAGGCCTACGGGCGCGGCGCCCTGGCCCAGCACCTGACGGCCGCGGCCATGAGCCTGCTGCTGGGCGCCCTGCTGGACCGTGATCCGCAGAGCTACCGCTGGATCTACCCGGTGCTCGGCCTGGTCGGCTTCGCCCACTTGCTGATCCTGGCCCGGCTGCCGCGTCCTGCCGGCAGCCGGGAAGCCGCCGATGCCGTGACCCCGCGCCGGCCGCGTGAGCGGATCAGCATCCAGGGGCTCGCGGACGCGGCCGCCTCGCCTTTCCGCGAGGCCGCGGAGACCTTCCGCGTGGACCGCGACTTCTACTGGTTCGAGATCAACTTCATGATCTACGGCGTCGCCTACATGATGCTCATGCCCGTGGTGCCGCTGTACTTCACCGAGGAACTGGATCTCAGCTACCAGCAGATCTCCCACGCCCGCGTGCTGATCGCCTCGCTCGGGGTGGCGCTGCTGGGGCCGCTCATGGGGCGGCTCATGGACCGCCACCACCCGGTGCGGCTGTCCAGCGTGAGCTACGCGGCGCTCGCCCTGTACCCCCTGACGCTGGCCGCGGGGACCCTGCTGCCGTCGGTCTCGCCGGCGACGGTCGCCTACGCGGCCTTCGGCGTCTACGCCCTGGCCATGGCCGGCATCAACGTCACCTGGAACGTCGGCTCGATCAGCTTCGCGCCGCCGGGGCGGGGGGGCTATTACCAGGGCGTCCACGTCGCCATGGTGGGGGGGCGCGGCCTGATCGGACCGCTGATCGGGTTCGCCGTGCTGCGCCTGCTGGGCTACCGCGAGGTGTTCGCCGTGGCGGCGGTGATCTTCCTGGCGGCGGCGGTCAGTTCGGCGCTGCTCGGCCGGCGGCTCGGCCGGCGCGATCCCGTGACGCCCGCCTGAGGCCCCTGCTTCTTGCCGGAAGCGGACTGCCGTGCGAGTCTGTCCCCGCCCTGTCGCGAACCACCCCGATCCCGAGGAGAAAGCCGTGTCCGCACGCCTGCAGGCCTTCCGCGAGTACCGCGAACGCATGAACGCGCAGATCCTCGACGAAGCCACGTTGACCACGAAGCGCTTCTTCAACCTCGACACCCGCTGCTACGAGGACGGCGCCCTGAGCGCGCGCACCAAGGAAATGCTGGGCCTGAGCGCCTCGCTCGTGCTGCGCTGCGACGACTGCATCGCCTACCACACGATCCGTTGCGTCGAGCTGGGCGTGAGCAAGGCCGAGATCCTGGAGATCTTCGACGTGGGGCTGATCGTGGGGGGCTCGATCGTCGTGCCCCACCTGCGCCGGGCCCACGAACTGCTCGCGGAACTGCTGGCCGGGGACGCGCCTTCGCCGTGAACCCGCTGTGATAATTATAATTATCAAAATCGTGACGCTTTCGGGAGAAATTTGACGTATCCTTCTTCGCATCCGAAACCTGAAGGGGGCCGGTCCCGGAAGACGCGCTGCGCGCACCTTCCGGACGGGTCGCCCTTGTACCCCTGTCAGGAGGAAGCCATGTCCCGGAAGCTCACGCTCGTCATCCTGTGCGGCGGTCTGCTGCTCGCGATGGCCGGTCTGGCGCAGGCGCACGCGGGGACCCCGCAGTTCTCGCGCATCGACAGCGCGCTGGAGGCCGGCGTCATCGACGCCGAGCAGGCCCTGCTCTACAAGTTCTTCTACGTCTTCGATCCGGAGAAGCTGCCCGCTGGCTACCAGCCCGAGACGGCCGGACCGGTCAAGTGCGCCACGCCGCTGATCATCGAGTTCGAGAATCTGCGCGGCGAACTCTCCCCGGGCACCGTCACCGCCATCGACGCCATGCTGCAGGAGCCGGCCGGCAACAAGGCCCTCTACGTCAGCCCCTCGGGCCGCTTCCGGTTCACGTACCTGACGACCGGCGTGAACGCCGTGCCGGCGGCCGATACGAACCCGGCCAACGGGGTTCCCGACTACGTCGAGCGCTGCGCGACCTACATGGACACCTCGTGGACCACGGAGATCACCAACCTCGGCTTCACCGCGCCGCCGCTGGCCCCCTACTACGAGGTCGCCTTCGAGAACATGGACGCCTACGGCTACACCACCGTGGTCTCCGGCACGCGCACGCGGATCGTCCTGGAGAACAACTTCACCGGCTTCCCGCCGAACGACGATCCCGACGGCGACGTGCTCGGCGCCGCGAAGGTGACCTGCGCCCACGAGTTCAAGCACGCGTCGCAGCGCGCCACGTCGTCCTGGACCGAGGGCGGCTGGGTCGAGCTGGACGCCACCTGGGCCGAGGACGTCGTGTACGACGCCACGAACGACTTCTACAACTACCTGCCGGGCGGCAGCGGCATCACCGCGCCGACCAGCTCGCTGGACGCCGGCGGCACCGGCTCCTACGATGACTGCATCTGGCAGATCGTGATGAGCGAGACCTGGGGCAACCAGATCATCGTCGACTTCTGGAGCTGGCGCCACCCTGAACACGACCCAGTCGGTGATGGACTCCTACAGCGCCATCCTGTCGATGAACGGCTCGTCGCTGGGCCAGTTCTTCGCCAAGTACGCCGCCTGGAACTACGCCACGCGGACCAAGGCCCTGGCCGGCATCGGCTACAGCGAGGCGGCCTCGTTCCCCAACAGCGTGGCCACGGCCGGGAACACCTACCCCTACGTCGCTTCCGGCACGATCAACCACCTGTCGGCCAAGCCGTACCACTTCACCGGCTTCACGGCCGGCGAGGCCGGGCAGCTGCGCGTCCAGTTCGACGGCGGCAACCTCGTCGAGTTCGGCCTGGTCGCCGTCATCAAGAAGAACGACGGCAGCGGCGTCTACGAGCCCATCCCCCTGAACCCGAGCACCCAGGCGGCCGACTACCTGCTGAGCGTGCCGCTGGCCCAGATCGCCTCGGTCGGCCTGATCATCTCCAACACCGACATCAGCGCCAACAACGTGGCCTGGGACCTGACGGTCAGCAAGCAGCTGCCCGCCGCGGCGCTGCAGGCCAGCCCCGCGAACGTCGCTGTGACCCTCGCACCCGACGTCGTGGACACCGACGCGGTCCTGCTCACGAACGTCGGTCTGGCCGGGTCCGTCCTGGACTACACGGCCTACGTCATGGACCAGGCGCCGGTGCTCAAGTCGGCGCGGCCCGTCCAGCGCCGTCGCCGGCGCCGGACGCGGCGTCTCCGAGCTGGCCCGGGCCGAGCTCATGAGCGCCACGCGCTACACGGGCGACTGCCTCTTCGGCAACGACGACACGGCCGGCGTCCAGGGCTACTACGGCACCTGGTGGGCCGGCCTGGAGACCTACGCCACCCGCATCAATCCGGCCGACTACGCCTGCAGCTGCGAGCCGGGCTTCAACGTCCGGGCCATCCACATGCTGCTGTACCTGGAGTCGACGTCCGCTCCGCAGGTCCAGGTGCACCTGGCCGCGGCGGGCGCCGACTGCACGACTCCCGGCGCCATCCTGGAGAGCAGCAGCGTGGTGAACATCTCCGGCATCACGACCGCCGGCTACTACGACATCGAGGTGCCCTGCGACTTCGAGTGCCAGGACATGACGGGTTCCTACTTCCTGATGTTCGAGTTCCTGAACAGCGCCGGCCCGGTGGGGATCCCCGTGGACGCCGCGGCCCAGGCCTGCGTGAACTACAACGACTGGGGCGAGGGCTACGCCGACGTGGTCAGCGATTACGGCTTCGCCGGCGACTGGCTGATCTGGGCCGACGTGGACTGCTGCGGCGTGCCGACGCCCACGGTCTCGGTCGTTTCCCCGAACGGCGGCGAGATCCTGCAGGTCGGCGACAGCGTCACGATCACGTGGACCGCGACCGTGATGACCGAGGTCAAGATCGAGGCCAGCCAGGACGGCGGCGCCTGGCAGACCGTTCTGGCCAGCACGCCCAACGACGGCAGCCAGACGGTGACCGTCGGCGGTCCCGCCTCCCAGAACGTGCTGATCCGCATCAGCAGCCTCGACGACCTCTACAGCGACGTCAGCGACGCGCCGTTCATGGTCTACGAGACGGCGCCCTGGCTGTCGGTGACGCCGGAGACGGGCTCGCTCACGCTGAACGAGACCGACCAGCTGAACCTGCTCTTCGACACCACCGGGATGGTCGACGGCGAGTACACCGCCTACCTCGTGATCGAGAGCAACACCGCCTCGTCGCTGGACGTGGTGCCGGTCGTGTTGACGGTCTTCGATCCGAGCACGGGCGCCGGCGACGCGCCGCGCGTCTTCCGCCTGGACGGCAACGCGCCCAACCCGTTCAACCCCATGACCACGGTCTCCTTCAGCCTGGCGACGGCCGGCCGCGCGACGGTCGACGTGCTGGACCTGCAGGGCCGCGTGGTCCGCACCCTGTTCGCGGGCGACCTGCCCGCCGGCGTGCGGGCCCTGGTCTGGGACGGCCGCGACGACGCGGGCCGTGAGGTGGCCTCGGGCGCCTACCTGGCCCGCCTGCAGTCGGGCAGCCAGACGGCGACCCACAAGATGATCCTGGCCCGGTAACGCGGCGTCAGAATCATGGTTCGACGAGCGAGGGCCCCGGGCGCCAGTCCGGGGCCCTCCGCTCAACTGCGAGGAGACCGCGCATGGACGACATCCGCGTGACCACCGGGATGCTGGTGCTGGACCTGCGGCTGCCCCACGCCACGTCGCTCAAGGAGCGCCGCCAGGAACTGCGCTCCCTGCTGGACCGCCTGCGCCGGCTCGAGTTCGCCGCGGCCCAGGTCGGACCCGCCGACCTGCAGCAGCGGGCTTTCGTGGCGGTGTCGACCGTGTCCGGCGCCCCGGCCCAGCTGGAAGAGCGGCTGGACCAGGCCGAGGCCCTGGCCTTCGGCACGGCATTCGAGGTGTCGGTGCTGAGGCGGGAGACCGGGGTCTGGTCGGGGCCGTCGGCCTGGTGACGGGGCGTCGAGGCTGGCCAAGCCGCGAGGATTGTGCCACATTGCACCGACCGATTCCGACCTGCGAGGGGAGACGCCCGATGTCCCTGATCGACCTGAGCTACCCGCTGGCGACCGGCATGGCGGTCTATCCCGGCGACGAGACGACGCCCGTCATCAGCCGCCTCAGCTCGCACGGCGAGGGGCGCCACCAGTCCTCGGCTTTCGCGACCGGCTGCCACGCGGGCACGCACATCGACCTGCCGCTGCACTTCCGCGCCGGCGAGCCGGCGCTCGAGGACTTCCCGGTCGGGCGGTGCGAGGGGACGGCCGTGGCGCTCGACGCGCCGCAGGGAGCCATCCCGCCCGCCGCGCTGGCCGGGGTCGACCTGTCGGCGGTGGACTTCGTGCTGCTGCGCACCGGCTGGGCCCGCCACTGGGGCACGCCGCAGTACTACTGTGACTGGCCCTGGCTGACCGAGGGCACCGCGCTGCTGTTGGCCGAAGCCGGGCTGAAGGGCGTCGGGCTGGACAGCCCGAGCATCGACCCCTTCGGCGTCGAGACCGCGCACCACATCCTGGCCGCGGCCGGGCTGATCAACATCGAGAACCTCGCGGCCCTGGACCGCCTGCCGGCGGGCACCGTTCCGCTTCGCGGCCCTGCCGCTGCGGCTGGCCGGCGCCGAGGCGTCGCCGGTGCGCGCCGTGGCCTGGGTGCAGGACGGGGGAGACCGTCGTGCCGGATGACAGGCGCTACTCGGACGAAGCCGGCGGACCGGAGGGCGGCCTGCACGGCGACACGCCGCGCCGGGGGCTGGCGCGCACCATCGCCAAGGTGGGCTACGCGACGCGCCGCCAGGCGGAGGAGATGGTCCGCAGCGGCCGCGTCACCGTCGACGGGCGCCGCGAGCTGGACCCCGGCGCCACGGTCACGCCCGAGTCCATGATCGCCATCGACGACCACCAGCTCATCGACGTCATCCGCACCTACCTCGCGCTGCACAAGCCCGAGGGCATCGCCGTTGCACCGGTGATGGGCCGCCGCATGCGCCTGGTGACGGAGCTGCTGCCCCGCGACGCGCCCGGACTGCGGGCCGCCGGCCGCCTCGACACCAACACCAGCGGGCTGCTGCTCGTCTCCAACGACAGCGCCTGGAACGCGGCCGCCGCCGGCGGCGACGAGCTGGAGAAGGAGTACCTCATCCGGGTCGGCGGCCCGGTCACCGACGCGCTCATCGACGTGATCGGCGCCGGGGTGACGGCCCCGAAGCTGGGCCTGCTGAAGCCCGAACTGGTGGCCCTCGAGAGCCGCGAGGACAGCGCCACGACCATCCGCATCGCGCTGCGCGGGGGCAAGGTCCGCCAGCTGCGCAGCCTCTGCACCGTCCTGCGGCTGGACCTGCAGGACGTCCACCGCGTGCGGGTCGGGCCGGTGCTGCTGGGCGGGCTGAAGCCCGGGCGCTACCGGCACCTGTCGCGCGACGAGGTGGAGGGGATCCGCAGGGGGCCGGCGTGAGGTGCATCGGTTGTGACGGCCAGGCGTCAGCGCCGCTGCCGTTCTATTACGAGTGGAACGCGCGGCGCTTCGTTCTCTCCCGCTGCCCCCGCTGCGGCATGATCTCCCTGGACCCGCAGCCGACGTCTGCCGAGATCGTCGAATTCTACTCTGACGATTACTTCGCTTCGGGGCTGCACGGGCTCGACCGGCTCGGCACGGACTACGAGTCGGCCGCCGACACCGGACTCGACGCTTCGGTGCGGTTCCTCGAGCGCGTGGTCCTGGCGGCGCATCCCCATCCGCAGTCGCTATTCGAGATCGGCGCGGCGATGGGCCACCTGCTGGCCGCCGGCAACACGCTGGGGCTGGCGTGCGGGGGCATCGAGATCTCGCCGGAGGCCGCGGCGCGGGCGCGCACCAAGTTCGGCATCGAGCTCGAGAGGGGACGGATCGAAGACCTCGACACCGCACCGCACCGAGGGCGGTGGGATGTGATCTATGCCGGCGATGTGCTCGAGCACCTGCAGGATCCGGCGGTCGCCGTGTCCAAAGCGGTCGAGATGCTGGCGCCGGGCGGTGTGCTCGTGGTGCGGCTGCCTTCCACTTTCGATCTGTTGTCGAGTCGGTTGGCCGGCCTGGTGCTACCCCCTCTGGGTCGCGCCATGAAATTGCCGGACAAGCCCTATCATCTCCATGAGTTCACGCATCGGTCGGCGACGACGTTCTTCGGGCGGTTCTTCGACGAAGTCGAAGTGGACTCGAGCCTGATCCCGCCCTGGAAACTGAACCTGAAATCCGGCTCCACGGCATACAGGATCAAGGCCATCCTTCATTGGGTGAACTTTCCGGTCACATCGTTCGCCGGGCGTTGCGGTGACCGTTTGGTCATCCGGGCCAGGACGCCTTGTTCGCCGCATGTGTTTGAAGTATGATCATTTCCTGAAGACCATTCGATTTGCATATCGTCATGACCGAATAATGGAGGATCTCATGAAGCATCCCCTGCTGATGGCGTTTGCTCTGGTGGTGCTTTGCTGCCAATCATCGCACGCGACCGTGCGGGTCGTGGATCCAGCCGGCAATGGCGATCATCTGACGATCGGTGCCGGAATTTCCGGCTCGGCTGCGGGCGACACGCTGCTGATCGTGGCCGGGACGTACGCGGAATCCCTGACGCTCACCAAGTCGTTGACTCTGATCGGCGATCCGGCGGGCGGAGTAACGCGGCTGACGGGGAACAACCTCTTCCGCATCCTGACCGTCAGCGGTCCCTACCTGGTGCGCCTGGAACAGATGGTCTTCCAGCACGGCCATGATGCGACGGCGGCCGGCGCCGTCTTCTGCAACGGCGGTGCGCAGCTCGTCGTGCGCGACTGCGACTTCACCGACAATTTCTCCGCCTGGGACAGCGGCGCCGTCCGCGTCGGCGGTGTGAACACCATCGCGACGTTCACCGGCTGCGAATTCCGCGACAATTATGCGGTGCGGGGGGGCGCCGCGATCCAGGTCCAGTTCGGCGCGTCCCTGGTCATGTACGACTGCACGATCCGCGACAACGCGACCGAGAAGATCGGCGGCGGGCTGACGATCTGGCAATCGTTCGCCGAACTGCGGCGTTGCCTCTTCCTGCACAACAGCGGCGACGGTGCGGGAGCGATCCACCTCGAGAACGCGACGGTCGAAATCGCTTCTTCGACGTTCCACGACAACATCACGCAGGACAACGGGACCATCACGCTAGCCGGCGACTCCTACCTGAATATAAAAAACTCCATTATCAGCCGGGACCGTGCCGGCTACGGGCTGACCGTCCTCTACGGCCAGTGCGATCACGAATGCAACGACTATTTCGGCAATGCGCGGGGAGCGATCGACGGCGACAACGTCAATCCCGGGGAAATGCAGGCCGATCCCCGCTTCGTGAGCGTCGCCGACGGCGATTTCCGGCTCTTGCCCATGTCGCCCTGTCTGCCGCCGAACAACGACTGCGGCGCGCTCATGGGCAGGTACGGCATCCTGGACACGATGGCGCTGATCTCGGTTGCGGACGTTCCCGACGACGAGGGCGGCTACCTGACGATCACGTGGGCGGCCAGCAGCGGCGAGGCGCCGCCCACCGGATCGTCGGTCGATCTCTACGAGGTGCAGCGGTACGGGGATGGCTGGGAGACCCTCGTCCAGGTCGCGCCGGAGGGGCTGGCACAGTATTCGGCGACGGTGGCGACCACCGATGTCGAGATCGTCGGCCAACCCCCATCGCAGTCCCGGTACCGTGTGGCGGCGCTCTGGAGCGAAGGCGAGCCCACATTGACCGACGAGCAGTGGGGCTACTCGGTGGACAATATCGCACCGGTCGTCCGGCTCGAGGTGTTCGAGCCGGACCCCGTGATGCTGGTCTGCTGGTTCCCCGTCTCCGGCGACGATATCGACCATGTCGAACTCTACCGCGACATCACGCCCGGTTTCACCCCCGTGACGCCGTTCGCCATCCTGCATGAGCCCTGCTATCAGCAGGAGTATCCGGTCGCGTTCTACTACGTGGCCCGGCCGATCGATCTGCACGGCAACGTCGGGCCCTGGACGGAAATGCTCCATCAAGACCTGACGGCTGCTCCTGAACTGCCGGCGGTTTCGTTCGTCATGCAGACTCTCCAGCCGAACCCGTTCAATCCGTGCACGCTTCTGCGTTTCGGCACGACACAGTCCGGGGACGTCAGGGTCGAGGTCTTCGACATGCGCGGCACGCGGATCGCGCTGCTGAGCGACGGGTGGATCGAAGCGGGCTGGCACGAGTTGTCCTGGAACGGCCGGGACGACGCGGGCCTGACCGTTGCGGCGGGCACCTACGTGTTCCGGGTGACGTCCTGCGAGGGCGTACTGACCCGGAAGGCCGCCTTGATCAAATAGCGCCCTGGGCTGTTCACCGATGAGAGAAGGCGGGCCCCAGCAGGCCCGCCTTCTTGCGTTTCCGGGCTCCTGAGCCGCGTCACATCGTCGCGACCAGCTCGTTGAACGCCCGGATCCCGTCGTCCCACGCGTCCGTCTCGGCGAACATCTCCGGCCAGAAGTCGCGGTCCCAGAGCCGGCGCAGGTCGGCCACGTCGCGCTGCTGCTGCTCCACCCAGGTGAAGTACTTGAAGTTGTGCAGCTGCTTGCGGTCCTGGTAGTTCAGCTCGCGCACGTAGTCGGGCGTGACGCCGCGCAGCCAGCGCTCGAGGTGGCGCAGCGCGTCCTCGCGGCGGTACTCGCCGTGGGCGGCGCGCAGTTCCACGAGGCGTGAGGCGTACAGCTCGGACGAGTCGGTCAGCGGGGTGAACAGCACATCGCCGCCGTCGAGGTCGTAGTGGCGGGCGGTCTTGATCGCCGACACCAGGTTGCTCAGGCCCGAGATGCCCAGCAGCGGCAGCTGCGCGACCAGCGCCGCGGGCACGCCCTCGCGCTCGAGCGTCTCGCGGCCGGCCGGCTCGTTGCAGAGGCGCAGCAGGTCCATGCACTGCTGGTCGTCCACGGCGGCGACGAAGTCGGTGTTGCGCACGTTGTGGATCCAGGGCACGTGCTTGTCGCCGATGCCCTCGATGCGGTGGCCGCCGAAGCCGCAGCGCAGCAGCGTGGGGCACTGCAGGGCCTCCGAGGCGGTGATCAGGGCGCCGGGGTGCTCCGTCTTGAGACGGTCGCCGGCGGCCAGCGTGCCGGCCGAGCCGGTGGCCGAGACCCAGGCGGCGAGGCGGTCGCCGGGACGCGCGATCTTGGCGAAGATCTCCAGCACGATGCCGCCGGTCAGGCGGTAGTGCCACTGGGCGTTGCCCCACTCCTCGAACTGGTTGAAGATCACGCACTCGGGGCGCGTGCGCTTGATCTCCCAGCACTTGTCGTAGATCTCCTTGACGTTCGACTCGCAGCCGGGCGTGGCGATGACCTCGGTGGCCACGCCGCGCAGCCACTCGAAGCGCTCGCGGCTCATCTCCTCGGGCAGGATGGCGACGGACTCGCAGGCCAGCAGCTTGGAGTCGAAGGCGCCGCCGCGGCAGTAGTTGCCGGTGCTGGGCCAGACCGCCTTCTGGCGCGTGGGGTCGAAGGCGCCGGTGATCAGGCGCGGCACCAGGCAGCCGAAAGCCGCGCCGACCTTGTGGGCGCCGGTCGGGAACCACTTGCCGACCAGGCCGACGATCCGCGCCGGCACGCCGGTCAGCTCGGGCGGGAATTCGATCCAGTTGCCGTCGTTGTAGAGCCCGGTCGCGGGGTCGTTCTTCCAGGTGATGCGGAACAGATTCACCGGGTCGATGTCCCACAGCCCCACTTCCGACAGGCGCTTGCGGACCGCGTCCGGGACCAGGGTCGGGTCCTGCATCTCCCGCAGGGTGGGGATGACGATGCCGCGCTCGCGGCAGCGGCGGGCGGCCAGGCGCAGGACCTCGGGGTCGACGATCTTCAGGGACCGGCTCATGAGGGGTTGTCCTTCGGCGTTCCGGGGTTTTATTATCCGTTCAGCAACTGCTGGACTGTTACCCTATCGGTCCCTCTAGAATGCGATTTCCGGGCGCGCCGGTCAACCCGGCCGTGCGGACGAGGATGCCCACGCCACCCGTTGGAAGGATGCAGGACATGGCGATCGAGACCACTCCGCAGATGGTGCAGGCAGTCTACAGCGCTAGCCGCGAGCGGCTGGCGGTCGTCCGCGAGCGCCTGGGACGCCCGCTGACCCTGACCGAGAAGGTGTTCCTCGGGCACCTGGACGACCCTGCGGGGCAGGAGCTGGCCCGCGGGAGGGCCACGCTGGCCCTGCGGCCCGACCGGGTGGCCATGCAGGACGCCACGGCCCAGATGGCGATCCTGCAGTTCATGCAGGCCGGCCGCGACGAGGCGGCCGTGCCCACGACCATCCACTGCGACCACCTGCTGCTGGCCCACCACGGCGCCGTGGCGGACAAGGCCCAGGCCCTGGACAGCAACCGCGAGGTCTACGACTTCCTCAGCTCGTCGGCCGCGCGCTACGGCATGGGCTTCTGGAAGCCGGGCTCGGGCATCATCCACCAGATCGTGCTGGAGAACTACGCGTTCCCGGGCGGGCTGATCATCGGCACCGACAGCCACACGCCCAACGGCGGCGGCCTGGCGATGGCGGCCTGCGGCGTGGGCGGGGCCGACGCCGTCGATGTCATGGTGGGCATGCCCTGGGAGGTCAAGCACCCGAAGCTCATCGGGGTGAAGCTCACCGGCGCGCCGAACGGCTGGACCTCGCCGAAGGACGTCATCCTGAAGCTCTGCGGCATGCTGACCGTCAAGGGCGGCACCAACGCGGTCGTGGAGTACTTCGGGCCCGGCTGCGAGGCGCTGAGCTGCACCGGCAAGGCCACGATCACGAACATGGGCGCCGAACTGGGCGCCACCACGAGCATCTTCCCCTACGACGCGCGCATGGCCTCCTACCTGAAGGCCACCGGCCGCGCGGAGCTGGCCGCCCTGGCGGACGCCAACCTCGACCTGCTGACGGCCGACACCGAGGTCGCCGCCTCGCCGGCCGACTACTACGACCAGATCGTGGAGATCGACCTCTCGGCCCTCGAGCCCCACATGGTGGGACCGCACTCGCCCGACCTGGCGCGGCCCGTCGGCCGCCTGGCCGCGGACGTGGCGAAGGACGGCTACCCGGCGGCGATCTCGGCGGCCCTGATCGGCAGCTGCACCAACTCCTCCTACGAGGACATCTGCCGCGCGGCGGACGTGGCGCGGCAGGCGGTGGCCAAGGGCCTGGCCATGAGCACGACCCTGTGGGTCTCGCCCGGTTCGGACCAGATCTATGAGACCATCAAGCGCGACGGGCAGCTCGCCGCGCTCGAGGCGGTGGGCGCCACGGTGCTGACCAACGCCTGCGGTCCCTGCATCGGCCAGTGGCAGCGCGACGACGTCGCGTCGGGCGAGCCGAACTCCATCGTCACCTCGTTCAACCGCAACTTCCGCAAGCGCAACGACGGCAACCCCGAGACCTGCGCCTTCATCGGCAGCCCCGAGATCGTCATGGCGTACGGCCTGGCCGGCACGCTGGACTTCGACCCGCTGCGCGACACGCTCGCCAACTCCCGCGGCGAGCAGGTCCGCCTCGACGCGCCCGCCGTCGCCGACGAGCTGCCGCCGCGCGGCTTCGTCGTCGCGACCGGCGGCTACCAGGCGCCGCCCGCCGACGTGCGCGGCGTCGCGGTGCTGGTCGACCCGCAGAGCGACCGCCTGGCCCTGCTGGAGCCCTTCGCCCCGTGGCACGGCGGCGACTTCACGGGGCTGCCGGTCCTGATCAAGGCGCAGGGCAAGTGCACGACCGACCACATCTCGATGGCCGGGCCCTGGCTCAAGTACCGCGGGCACCTGGACAACATCAGCAACAACATGCTGATCGGCGCGGTCAACGCCTTCACCGGCGAGATCAACCGCGTCAAGAACCAGCTCGACGGCAGCATCGGGCGAGGTGCCGCAGGTGGCGCGCGCCTACAAGGCCGTGGGCCTGCGCTGGCTCATCGTCGGCGACGAGAACTACGGCGAGGGCTCGAGCCGCGAGCACGCCGCGATGGAGCCGCGCCACCTGGGCTGCGCCGCGGTCCTGGTGCGCAGCTTCGCCCGCATCCACGAGACGAACCTCAAGAAGCAGGGCATCCTGCCGCTGACCTTCGCCGACCCGGCCGACTACGACCGCATCCGGCAGGACGACCGCGTCGCGATCGGTCCGCTGGCCGACCTGGCGCCCGGGCGTCCCCTGACCCTCACCCTGAAGCACAGCGACGGCGCGACCGAATCCTTCGACGTCCTGCACACCTTCACCGAGGAGCAGATCGCCTGGTTCCGCGCCGGTTCGGCCCTGAACCGGATCAAGTCCGCCAGGAAGGGCCGGCCTCCCGCATGAGGTCGTACCATCGCATCTCGCTCATCTACCTGGCCGCGGGCGTCCTGTGGATCCTGCTGTCGGACCGGTTCCTGGACGTGGCCGCGCCCGAGGCCGTCTCGCAGCTGCAGACCTACAAGGGCTGGTTCTTCGTCACCATGACCACGCTGCTGCTGTTCGGCGCCCTGCGGCGCCGCGAGCTGCAGCTGCAGCGCACGCTGGACGAGCTGGCGGCCGCGCAGGCGCACTCGCGCGAGACCGTGCAGTTCGTGGCCTCGACCTCGCACGAGCTGCGCACGCCGCTGGGCGCGGTTCTGGGCTTCGCGAGCTTCCTGCTGCAGGAGAAGTCGGGGCCCCTGAACAAGGATCAGCGCGAGCAGCTGGAGCACGTGCACGACTCCGCCCGGCTGCTGCAGGGCATCACCAACGACATCACCGACCTGGCGCGCCTGGACGCCGGTCGCGTCGCGCCCGTGATCGACTGCTTCCCGCTCGACGCCCTGCTGAACGAAGCGGCCGCCAACGTGAGGGATCAGGCCACGGCCAAGGGGCTCGCCATGACCGTCTCGGGAGTGCCGGGGCTCATCCTGCGCCAGGACCGCCGCCGACTGCTGCAGTGCCTGCTGAACCTGCTGTCCAACGCCGTGAAGTTCACGGACGAGGGGGAGGTCGCCCTGCGGGCCACCTCCGACGGGGTCATGGTCAAGATCGAGGTCCGGGACACGGGCCCCGGCATCCGGCCCGAAGCGCGCGAGCTGCTGTTCCGCCCCTACAGCCGCCTCGACACGCCCGAGACGCAGCGGGCCCACGGCACCGGGCTCGGCCTGTTCATCACCCGCCGCCTGGTCGAGGGCCTGCTCGCCGGCAAGCTCGGGCTGAGGCGCGCCCGGCCGCGGCAGCGTCTTCTACCTGGAGATCCCGCAGCGGCATCCGGCCGACTGACCGCCCCGATCCGGGCTCCAGATCCGCCCCCTCCCGCCGATGCAGACACTGCGTGCTGGACGCCGCGCCCCCGCGGGCGCATGCTGCCGTGGTCCGGCTGCCGCGTACCCGGGAGGCATTCTTGACGACGCCGCGACGGATCCCGAACTGGTGCGACCTGCGCGTCGTCGCCTGCCTGCCGGCGGCGCTGTTCGCCATCGGCTGTACGCGACCGCCGGTCGCCGTCGACCCGACGACGGCCGCGGCGACCGCGGCGACGGCCGGACCGGTCGAGATCGTCGCCTGGCTCGACGACGACCCGGGCGGGCCCGCCATGCTGCCCGTCGCCGCCCACATGATCGCGTCGGCGCGCGGCGACACCACGCGGTCCTGGCTCTGGGTCCAGGTGGAACTCCACGAGAACCAGGACGTGCGTCTGCTGGGCCCCGGCGCCCTGCGGTTCCGCCTGGAGCTGGCCGACGGGACCGTGCGGGAGGTGCTCGACGAGGGGGTGCGCGTGCCGCTCGACGCCGGGGCCAACACGTTCCTGAATTCGGCCTCCGGCCCGATCACCATCCGCGCCGGCCACGCGCACGGCTCGGCGACCTGCGTCCCGCTGCTGGTGAGGCTGCCGTTGCAGGACGGCCCGCTCCCCACGACGCGCAGCGTCGCCGCCGTTCCCGAACGGTGGCAGCGCCACTGACCTTCCCGCCGCTTCCCGGAGGACCCCCGTGAGCTTCTACGCCGACTGGGTGCGCGCCCAACCGCTCGTCTCGGCCGCCCTGCAGTTCGCCATCCTCGGCACCCTGGGGGAGGTCATCGCCGCGAGCCTGCGCGCGCGCCGCCCCGCCCTGCCCTGCACCAGCGCGCAGTTGGCGCTCAAGACCGTGGCCTGGGCCGTGCTGGGCCTGTTGATCAAGTTCGGCTTCACCGGCATGAAGGGCTTCGTCGCGGGCCTGCTCGAGCACGGCCTGCTGCCCAACTGGTGCGCGGCGGGCGTGGGGCGCGCGCTGGCCGTCTCGGTGCTCACCAACGTCTTCTTCGGCCCGCAGATGATGGCCTTCCACCGCTGGGAGGATAACCTCATCCTGCGCCGCCACGGCTACGCCGGCATCACGACCGCATGGTGGACACTCATCTGGTTCTGGATCCCCGCCCACACCGTCACCTTCAGCCTCCCGCCCGACTACCAGATCGGCCTGGCCGCCTTGTGGGGCCTGGTGCTCGGCATCATCCTCGGCCTCTCGAAGAAGTAGATTCCGACGGGAATGGTCCCTGCGACTCTCCTCGCGGTGTTGCGACTTGGGTCTGCACATCCTGTCGTGTCAGGGGACGCGCGCCGGGCACCTCCTGTGCCCGGCGCGCTTGACTTCCGGGTCCCTGCGCCCTCCTGGCGCAGGAACCCTCCAGACACCCCTGACACGACAGGATGTGCAGACCCAAGTCGCAACACCGCGAGGAGAGTCGCAGGGGACATTCCCGTCGGGAAGCTATTCTTCGTCGCGTTGGATACGCGCACGTTTTACAGCAGCCCGGCGGCGTTTGTCGTCGAGGCGCTTGATGCGGGAGGCCCGGGTGGGCTTGGTCGAAGTGCGGGGCTTCGGGAGTTCGGCGGCGCGCTGCAGCAGGGCGACCAGGCGTTCGATCGCGTCCTGGCGGTTGCGTTCCTGGGTGCGGTGACGGCGGGCGTCCAGGACGATGACGCCTTCGGTGGTGGCGCGGCGGCCGGCCAGGCGCAGGGCGCGCGCCCGCACCGCCTCGGGCAGGTTCGGGGAGTTCGCGGCGTCGAAGCGCAGCTGCACCGCGGTGGAGACCTTGTTGACGTTCTGGCCGCCGGGACCCGACGCGCGCACGAAGCTGAAGGACAACTCGTCCTCGGCGATGCGGATGTCCGGCGTGACCTCGATCATCGTGCTCTCCATGACGAAGAACGGCGGCCGGGCCCGCGCCCGGCCGCCGCATGGTAACAGGGCCGCCGTCGGCGCGCTAGGCCGTGAACGCCACGTACTTGTCGGCCGGCACGTTGCAGACGGGGCAGCGCTCGTGCGCATCGCCGAAGACGGTGTGGCCGCAGACCGGGCAGATCGACACCTTCGTCACGTCGATGTCCTTGCCCGCCTTGACCGCCTCGAGCGCCGCGCGGTACATGTCGGCGTGGATCTTCTCGGCTTCGATGGCGAAGCGGATGCTGCGCTGGGCGCCCTTCTCCTGCTGCAGCTGGGCCACCGCCATGTAGGCGGGGTACATCTCTTCGACCTCGAAGGTCTCGCCGCCGAGGGCGCCTTCCAGGTTCGCCGCGGTGTCGCCCACGCCGGCGAGTTCCTTCAGGTGGTTCACGGCGTGCACCTGCTCGGCGTAGCTGATGGCCTTGAACAGCAGGGCCACCTGCGGGAATCCGTCCTGGGCGGCCTTGTCGGCGAAGGCCAGGTACTTCATGTGCGCCTGGCTCTCGCCGGCGAACGCATCCTTCAGATTGTGCTCGGTCATCGCGCGCATGGGGCCTCCTTGGAATGGTCGGGATCACGGATCCGAATCATGGTCAGATCCGTCGCTGATCTCAACCGACCAAAATCGTCCTGGATAGCCGGGCTCAGCCGATCGTCAGCAGCACGATGCCGCCGACGGTCAGCGCCATGCCGAGCAGCATCTTGAAGGTGACGGGCTCGCCGCCCAGCGTCAGCGCCAGCAGCGCCCCGAACAGGGGCGAGGTGAAGGCGATGGGCATGACGCGCGTCAAGGGCGCGCCCTTGATGGCCGTGTAGAAGCAGAGCATGCCGATCGAGCCCGCCACCACGCCGCCGCCGACGACCATGTAGAGCAGCGAGCGCGGCCCCGCGGTCGCCAGGGCCTTCCAGTGGGGCGCGCTGACCGCGCCCAGGATCACCAGCGCCACCGCCGTGCGGATCGTGATGCCCAACTGCGGGGGCAGGTGGCCGAGGTGCAGGCCGCGCTTCTCGAAGTAGCCGCCGATGCCCCAGGCCGCGGCGGTCAGCAGGGCGAACAGGTACGGTTTCATCGCCGCGCGCTCCTCTGGCGGAGCGCCTCGTAGGCGAGCAGCGCCGCCGCCACGCTGACGTTCAGGGAGTCGGCCGTCCCCAGCATGGGGATGCGGCAGCGGCGGCCGGCCGCCGCGAGCATCTCGCTCGAAAGCCCCGTGTCCTCGGCGCCCAGCAGCACCGCCACCGGGCCGGTCAGGTCGCAGGCGGTGTGCAGGTCGGGCGCCGCCGGCGTGGTCGCCAAGAGCGGGATGCCGCGCTCGCGCAGGAAGTCCAGGATCTCCGCGGCGCCGGCGCTGACCGTCGGCACGGTGAACACCGCGCCGGTCGAGGCGCGCAGGGCGTTGGGGTTCCAGGGGTCGGCGCCCGCGCCGCAGGCCAGCACCGCGGCGACGCCGGCGCCGCTGGCGGTGCGCACCACCGCGCCCAGGTTGCCCGGCTTCTCCACGCCCTCCAGGACCAGCACCAGGGGTTCGGGCGGCAGGGCGAGCGTGTCCAGTGGCCAGGCCGGCGGCTGCGCCACGACGATCAGCCCCTCCGGCTTCGCGCGGTAGGCGGCCTTCTCCAGCACGCGCGGGGTCACCTCGACGATCTCGATCCCCGAGCGCCGCAGGTCCTCCAGCAGGTCCCCGCCGCCGTGCTCGGCCAGGACCTCGGGGCAGGCGTAGGCCTCGTCCAGGACGAGGCCGGCCTCGAGCGCGCGGCGGACCACGCGCAGCTCGTCCAGCAGGATGACGCCCTCGCGCTGCCGGTCGCGGCGCTCGCGCAGGCGGACCAGCCGCTTGATCCGCTCGTTGCCGGGGCTGGTGATGGGCTCAGTCATGCCGCATCCCTTCCAGGGTGTCGCGCACGGGCGCCGGCAGGGGCGCCACGCGCCGGGCCGTGTAGTCGAAGCCGACCAGCCCGGTCTCGGCCAGGGCGATCGGCGCGTCCGCGCGCGTCACGCGGTAGGCCAGGCGGAAGCCGGCGCGGCCGGTCTCGGCCACGCCCACCTCGATCCGCAGCCGGTCGCCGGCGAAGGCCTCGCCCTGGTAGACGATCACCGCGTCGCCCAGGATCAGGGCGACCCCGCCGCAGTCCGGCTCGCTCCAGCCCTGCGCGGCGAGGAAGGCCACGCGGGCCTCGTGCAGCAGGGACAGCAGGCGGTCGTGGGCCAGGTGGCCGCCGTAGTTCAGGTCGGTGACGCGCACGGCCAGCTCGCAGGCGAACGGGTAGCGGGGCAGCGGCGTCAGCTGGGCGCGGGGCACGGCGTCACTCCCGGGGCGGCGGTCAGGTCGTCAGGATGCCCGCGACGGCCGCGGTCATCCAGCTGGCGAACGCGCCGGCGAACATCGCGCGCATGCCCAGGCGCGCCACGTCGCCGCGGCGCTCGGGGGCCAGGCTGCCGATGCCGCCGATCTGGATGGCGATGCTCGAGAAGTTGGCGAACCCGCACAGCGCGTAGGTGGCGATGACGATGCTGCGCGGCGAGAGCGTGCCGTCGGTGATGGCGCGCTCGAGCTGGATGTAGCCCAGGAACTCGTTGACCGTGATCTTGGTGCCCAGCAGGTTGCCGAAGGTCGCCGCCTCGCTCCAGGGCACGCCCATCGTCCAGGCGATGGGGGCGAAGACCCAGCCGAAGATCTGCTGCAGGGACAGGCCGACCAGGCCCAGGCCGGCGTCGACCATCGCCACCAGGGCCACGAAGGCCAGCAGCATCGCGCCGATGTTGGCCGCCAGCTTCAGGCCGATGCCCGCGCCGCCGGCGGCGGCGTCGATGACCCCGGAGTACTCGCGCGGGATGTCCAGCTTCGCCCCGTCCGCGGTCAGGGACTTCTGCGTCTCGGGGTACATGATCTTGGCCATGACCAGGGCCGCGGGCGCCGACATGACGCTGGCGGCCAGCAGGTGCCCGGCGTCGATGCCCAGGCGCACGTAGGCCGCCATCACGCCGCCGGCGACGGTCGCGAACCCGGCGGTCATCACGGCCATCAGTTCGGAGTTGGTCATCGTCTTGATGTAGGGGCGGATGACCAGCGGCGCCTCGGTCTGGCCCACGAAGATGTTGGCGGCGGCCGACAGGGTCTCCGAGCCGCTGGTCTGCATCGTGCGGCGCATGACCCAGGAGACGCCCGCGATCACGCGCTGCATGATCCCGAGGTGGTAGAGCACGGCCATCAGGCTGGAGAAGAAGATCACCGTCGGCAGGACGTGGATCGCGAAGATGATGCCCAGGGGCACCAGCTCGCCGGTGGCGGAGTTGGTGACCTGGACGAAGCCGCCCTCGGCTCCCGGCTGCAGGTACTGCACCACGTCGGCGTTGCCGCGGAAGAGGTTGCCGAACAGGAAGGCGGCGCCGGCGTCGGTGAAGCCCAGCACGCGGGTGATCCCGACGCGCGCGCCCTCGAAGATCTTGCCGCCCCAGGGGGTGCGCAGCAGCAGCAGGGCGAAGGCGAACTGCAGGGCCAGCCCCCAGGCCACGATGCGCCAGCGCACGTGACGGCGTCCGTTGCTGAAGACCATCCCCAGCCCCATCAGGACGAACACGCCCA
>JADJIV010000017.1:0-23964 GCA_016706845.1 bacterium | reverse complement strand
GCGGACCGCGGTCGAGGTCGCGCTCGACCGGCGGCGCCGCATCGTGCTGCGGGTCTTCGACGTCACGGGGCGCGAGTTGGCGGTGCTGGCGGAAGGCGATTTCGACGCCGGCAGGCACGCCTTCGTCTGGGAAGGCCAGGAATCCGGCGGCCGCGCGGTTCCTTCGGGAACCTACGTCGTCCGGCTGGAGTCCGGGGAGATCCGCGAGAGCCGGCTCGTCAGCCTGGTCCGCTGAGGCCGCGCACGATGACAACGGTCAGGGCCGCGCGAAGCGGCCCCAGTACACGATCATGTACCCGACCGTCGCGCCGGCGTGGCCGAGCATCGCCGGCCAGGCGTTGCCGAAGCGCTCGCGCAGCCAGCCCCAGAAGCAGCCGGCGGCGAACACGGCCAGCAGCGCCGGCAGCGCCGCGGACCACGATCCCAGCAGCACCAGCAGCGTCACGCCGTGGTAGGACGCGTACGCCAGCGCCGCGGCCGCGATCGCCGCCGGCCGCGGGCGCCAGCTCGCCAGCCGCGTCTGGACGTGGCCGCGCCAGTACGATTCTTCCGCCGGGCCGTTGAGCAGCAGCATCACGGCCAGCAGGGCTCCGCTGCGCGACCGGTCGACGCCCCAGCCCGCCAGCCCGTCCAGGACGCGCTGGTCCACCAGCAGGACCCCCTCCAGAACCCGGAAGCCGAACCAGGATCCCGCCGCCATCGCGACGCCGAGCACGAGGCCGGCGAGCAGGCCGGCCCCGACCCGTCCGCCGGTCCACCCCACCTCCCGCGCGTGGGCGCGCCAGGTGCGGCGACGCAGCAGCACGTTGTCGATCAGCGGCCAGAGCAGGCAGATCCCGAAGTGGTAGGCCAGGAAGACGGCCCACACGCTGTGCAGGCCCGCCAGGGCGGCGACCACGACGGCGGGCGGGACCAGCAGCAAGAGGAGCGCCTCGCGCCCGCTGCGGTGTCGATCGACCATGGCGTCATCCCCGGGCGCGCGTCGCGCCGGCGCAGGTGCGGGAACCCGGACGTCCGTCCGCGGCGCGATCACTCCACGAGCATCACCCGGGCCGTGCTCATCCCGCCCGCGGTGCGCAGCCGCAGCAGGTAGGCGCCCGCCGCCGGGGACGAGCCGCCGGCGCTCCCGTCCCAGACCGCCGCCTGGCTTCCTGCCGGCAGGTCGGCGTCGAGCAGGACCGCGACGCGGCGGCCGCGCAGGTCGAAGGCCTCCAGCAGGGCGTGGCCGGCGGCCGGCAGCTCGAAGCTCACGGTCGTGCGCGGGTTGAAGGGGTTCGGGAACGCCCGCAGCGGCGCGGCAGCGACCGCCGGCAACGCCTCGGCCGCGGTTACGCCCTCGCGCACCTCGTCCAGGAACCAGAGCGCCGACTCGGGCGTGATGCTCACGTGCTCCTGGTTCTGCAGCGGCACGTGGAGCACGTCGAAGGTGGTGCGGCTCATCAGGTCGGGATCCGCGAGCACGTCGTGCAGCGGCCCGACGCCGGCGAGGTCGAGCGCGCTGACCGTCGGGATGAAGCAGTGGTGGCCGAAGAGCGCCTCGATGTCGCCGTAGGGCACGCTGGTGGTGTCCATCTGCGCCATCGACGCCCGCCAGCCGCCCGGCGCGCCGTCCCACGACACCGCGCCCGCGACGTTCACGTCCCGGTAGGTGTCCGGCAGCGGCCAGATCACGTTCATCACGCCCTGGAAGATGCGCGCCGAGGTCTGCTGCGGCACCGCCCACACGTTGCCGCGGATGTCCACCAGGAACGAGTCGTACTCGTAGCGGATGATCTGCTGGCCGGGCGCGAAGCCCTGGTTCACGACGGCGCCCGAACCGTTGGCCACCGCGACGCGGCGGCAGGGCGGTAGGCCGACGGCCTGCAGGTCGGCTTCGAATGCGGTGCGCAGCGGGTCGGGGGCGGCGGTGGTGCCGCTAGTGGCGAGGTGGTGCTGCAGCAGCAGCTGCCTCGCGGCGGGCGTGTCGAGGCGGCTCAGCAGGAAGGCCGCGGCCTCCGAATCGCCCTGGAAGAACTCGAGCCAGTGCTGCAGGCCCAGCGGGATGGCGGCGCCGCGCTGCGGCGAATCGAAGGAGATCCAGGTGCGCACGCCGGAGTCGATCTGCTGCTGCGCCAGCCAGCCCAGGGCGTAGCGCGAGACCAGGCCGCCCATGCTGGCGCCGATCAGCGCGCTGGTGCGCTGCGGGCCGACGGCCGCGCGGACCATCCCCAGCAGCTCGGTCAGCACGAAAGCGTTGCGCTGGATGGGCGCGGTGGCCGACGCGAAGTCCAGCACCACGGCGTCGAAGCCCTCGGCGCGCAGCGTCTCGATGAGCTGCTCCTGGTTCAGCATCTCGTAGAGCACGTCCCAGCCCATCGAGTCGTCGAGGTCGAAGCCCTCGACCACGACCCACCGGGTGGTCAGCTGGCTGCGGCCCTCGGCGAGGTAGACGTAGGCCGAGCCGGCGCCGGCCGCGCCGTCGAAGGGCACGCTGGCGTTGACGGGCCAGGTCGCGGTCGGCTGGGGGGTCTGCAGGGCGGCGACCTCGAGCGTGAAGGCGGCGTGGCGCTCGGCGCCGTCGGCGTCCGTCGCGCGCAGGCGCAGCGTGCGCGGGCGAGTGGCGGCGTAGCTCACGGCGAGCCGGCCGCCGGGGCCGACGTCGCGCCAGCCGCCGCCGTCGTCGGGATCGACGGCGAGGCGAGCCGGCAGGCCGCCGACGCAGAGGTCGGCGGCGAACTGCAGTTCGATCCGGGCGCCGCGGTGCGTGACAGGGCGCAGCGCGGCGGCGGCGAAGACGCGGCCGGGGACGACGTCGGCGCGGCTCCACGCCTGCCGGTCCGCGGGCGAGTCCGGGCGCAGGCGGTCGTAGGCCGCGTCCAGCAGGGCGACCGGGACGACCTCGGGCGGCGCCGCGGCCAGCGCCCGCCGCTCCAGGTCGCGCGGCTCGGGCCAGCCGCGTTCCACGAGGCTGGCGCGGCGCAGCTCGAAGAGCATCTGGCGCCACAGGCCGGTCGTGGCCGCGGGCGCGTCGCGGCCGCCGTCGAAGCGCTCGAGGCCGGCCAGGGGGGCGGCCAGGTCGGCGAGCGTGCCGGTCGGGACGTCGGCGGCGGTCAGGCCGGCGGGCAGGGGCGGCGCTCCCGCGGCGGGACGGTCGGCGGCCTGGCCGACCACCGCCAGGGACAGCAACAGGATGACGGCGACGGCGATCCGGGCTCGGGACATGGCGGCGACCTCGTTCCGGTGGTGGTGGGCGATGGCGATGCGATTGTAGCACATCAAGGAGTGAATCCGTCTGCTGGGAGTTGCGTCAGCGGGTCGGGTCGGCGGCGGCGGCCTGCAGCGCCTCCTCGCGTGCGTGCAGCGCCCGATGGCAGCGGCCGCAGAGCGTGATCAGGTTGTCGAGGGTCGCGCGCCCCCCGTCACCGACCGGCGTGCGGTGGTGAACCTGCAGGTGCTGGGCGCGGCCGCACCCTTCCGCCTGGCAGCGATGACCATCGCGGGCCAGGACGAGGCGACGCAGCCGCGGCGGCACGGGCCGGCGCACGCTCCCGTCGGGACCCTGCCGCTCGGCTTCGCAGGCCGCGCGCGCGAGGAGCGCGCCGGTCACGGCCAGGTCGCCGCGGGACGTGGCGATCACGCTCGACCGGCAGTCGGGACACCGCTGGATCACGAGGCGCACGGCCACTTCAGCGCCACCCTGCTCGATCAGTCTGGTCACAAGTTCATCCATCGGCGCACCCGGTGCCGCGGCTCGCGCAGAGGCGAGCCAGGCTTCCCAGATCGCGAAGCGGTCCATGTGGAAGGCAACGGTGACGAAGCATGTTCTCGGCGCGGAAGGCGGCTCCGAAGCGACAGGCTTGGGGCGTGCCGTCGAAGCCGCGACCGGCTTAACGGGCGTGGAAACCCGCCTGACCACTTCAGCCAGCGAACGTACCGACAAGCCTTTGGCGGTTTCGATCCACTCCTGCTCGGTCGCGGGCGTCGCGGCGCGGCAGAGGAGTCAGGCCTGCGACCAGTTCAAGTCCCCGTTCTCCACACCTGCTGCGACGCTGGGCAGCAGCGGCAATCGTCGGGCGAGCACCAGGAAACTGTCGCACTGAGCGCGTGTCAGCCCCGCTTCGGCGGCCGCATACTCAGCTATCGTGCGATAGCCGAGCACGCAATGAACCTTGCGGTTCTGGATTTGCAGTAAGTAGTGACAGCTTCGAACGAGGCTCCTTTTGAGCTGCTGGACTGATTCGACGAACTTGTGATGGAGGGCTAGCTCAGCGGGAGTCGCCGAGGTGGAAATCGACTCACTCATCGGGCCTCACTTGATGAAATGTCTGCTCCACACCATAACGTCACCACGATTTCTGACATTTATTCAAAATCGACGCGGGTTGGTCAGCGGCGAGTACCGCAGGCTTTGTGCCGGTTTACTGTGAAATCCTGCAACCCCGGCTCCCCCCCGCCGTCCTAGACCGATCCCCGCCGGGCGGCGATTGTCAAATCCGCGCCATTGGTGGATCTTGTAGCGTTCGCCGATCTCCGCGCCCCCGCCCGGGCCCGGCCGCAACCAGTGAAGGGACCGCAGACCCATGACGATCGCGAAACTCCCCCGCTTCCTCCTGTGCGTGCTCCTGCTGGCAGCCGCGGCCGGCTGCGGCGGCGGCAAGGGCGACGCTCCCGCCGCGGGAGCGCAGGCCGAGACCCGCGGCGGCGGCGCCGGCGGCCAGCCCGAGGAGCCGCCCGTGCCGGTCGCGGTGGCGTCGGCCGAGCTGGGTTCCATCTCCAGCTACTACAAGGCGACCGCGACGCTGGAGGCCGAGAAGGAGGCGCAGGTGCTGGCGCGCGTCGCGGGCGTGATCGCGGCGCTGTCCGCCGAGGAGGGCGACCGGGTGGGCGCGGGGGCCGCGCTGCTGCGCATCGACAACAACGAGTATCGCCTGCGCGCCGACCAGGCCGCGGCGTCGACGGCGAACCTGCGGGCCCGCTTCCAGCGCCTGCAGGCCATGCGCGCCGAGGACCTGGCCACGGACGAGGAGTTCGAGGCCGCCCGCAGCGAGCTGGCCCGGGCCGAGGCCGACGAGGGGCTCGCGCGCCTGAACCTGTCCTACACCGAAGTGGTCGCGCCCTTCGGCGGCCGCGTGACGCGCCGCCTGGTGAGCGTGGGCCAGAACGTGTCGGCCGGCACGCCGCTGTTCGCGCTGGCCGACTTCGACCCGCTGCTGGCGAAGGTCCACGTGCCCAGCCGCGAGTTCAACAAGCTGCGCCGGGACCAGGACGTCGAGCTGGTGCTCGACAGCGTCGGGCAGCGGGTGCAGGGGCGCATCACGCTGATCAGCCCGGTCATCGATCCCGCCAGCGGCACGATCAAGATCACGATCGAGATCCCGTCGTACCCCGAGGGCACGCGGCCCGGCGACTTCGCCCAGGTGCAGATCGTCACCGAGCGGCGCGACGGCGCGGTGCTGGTGCCGCGGTCGGCCGTGCTGACGGACAAGGGCGAGACCGTCGTCTACGTGGCGGCGGGCGAGGGCGGCGCCACCGCCGAGCGCCGCGTCGTCGAGACCGGCTTCACCGACGACGACCGCACCCAGATCCTGACCGGGCTCGCCGCGGCGGAGCGGGTCGTGATCAAGGGGCAGCGCTCGCTCAAGCACGGCTCGAAGCTGAAGATCCTCGACGAGCAGGCCGGTTCCTGATGCGCGCGCTGGTCGATCTGGCGGTCCGCCGCCGGGTCAGCGTCGTGATGGCGGCGCTGGCGATCATCGTCTTCGGGGTCGTGGCCTACGGCCGCCTGGCGCTGGAGCTGTTCCCGGACATCACCTACCCGTCGCTCACGGTGCGGACCGAGTTCCCCGACACGGCGCCCCAGGAGGTGGAGAACCTCGTCACGCGGCCGGTCGAGGAGGCCGTCGGCGTGCTGCGCGGCCTGCAGTCGATCCACTCGGTGTCGCGGCCCGGCATGTCGGAGGTCACGCTCGAGTTCGAGTGGGGCGCGGACATGGACCTGCTGTCGATGGAGGTCCGCGAGAAGCTCGACCGCCTGCTGCTGCCCGCCGAGACCACCGACCCCGTCGTGCTGCGCTACGACCCCAGCCTGGACCCCATCGTCCGGCTCGCGCTGTCGGGCACCGACGACCTGACCGTGCTGCGCCGGCTGGCCGACAAGCAGCTCAAGCAGGACTTCGAGACGCTCAAGGGCGTGGCCGCGGCGCAGATCAAGGGCGGCTTCGAGGAGGAGATCCAGGTCGACGTCGACCAGGACCGCCTCGCGGCGGTGGGCTCCCGCTCGAGGCGGTGCGGCAGGTGCTGGGCGTGGGCAACGTCAACCTGCCCGGCGGCGCCCTGCGCGGACGCGACGACCAGTTCCTGATCCGCACCATCAACGAGTACGACGACATCGCGGAGATCGCCGACCTGATCGTCCGGAGCGACGAGCGCGGCACCGTGCGGGTCGGCGACGTGGCCGAGGTGCGGCGCGGCGTCAAGGAGCGCGAGGAGATCACGCGCGTCGACGGCGCGGAGTCGGTGGAGATCTCCCTCTACAAGGAGGGCGACGCCAACACCGTGACCGTGGCGAAGCGCCTGCGCGAGCGCCTGGCGGCCTGGCAGGAGGGCAAGCTGCCCCCGGGCGCGCGGCTGACCGTGCTGTTCGACCAGTCGCACTTCATCCAGCAGTCGGTGGACGAGGTGCGCGACGCCGCCCTGGTCGGCGGCCTGCTGGCGATCCTGGTGCTGATGCTGTTCCTGCGCGACCTGCGCAGCACGCTGATCATCGCCACCTCGATCCCGATCTCGGTGGTGGCGACCTTCGTCGCGATGTACAAGCTCGACATCACCATGAACGTCATGTCGCTGGGCGGACTGACCCTGGGCATCGGCATGCTGGTGGACAACTCCATCGTGGTGCTCGAGGCGGTCTACCGCCGACGGCGCGAGGGCTCCTCCCTCTACCGCGCGGCCGTGGACGGCACCTCGGAGGTCGCCGCCGCGGTGACCGCCTCGACGCTGACCTCGGTCGCGGTGTTCGTGCCGATCGTGTTCGTCGAGGGCATCGCCGGCCAGCTGTTCCGCGACCAGGCCCTGACGGTGACCTTCAGCCTGCTGGCCTCCCTGGTGGTCGCCATCACGCTGATCCCCATGCTGAGCGCGGCGGGATCGCGCCTGCCGAGCGACGCGGAGCGGCGGCGGGAGGCCGCCGCCGGCCCGGCGGACGACGAGTTCGCGACCCTGCCCGCGGCGGCGATGACGATGGGCGCCGTCTCCCGTCGTTTCGACGCCCTGCTGCGCGCCTCCCTGCGCCGCCGCTGGCTGACGCTCGGGGCGGGGTTCGGCCTGTTCGCCCTGTCCCTGGCCGCGCTGCCCCTGCTGCAGACCGAGCTGATCCCCCAGCTAAGCGAGGGCGAGTTCTTCTTCGAGGCCACCCTGCCGGAGGGGGCCTCGCTCGCGGCGACGGACCGCGCGCTGCAGGTCATGGAGCGGGCGGCCGCGGCCGAGGACGGCGTCGCGGTCAGCTACGCCACGGTCGGCAGCCGCCTGGTCTCGGGCGGCCTGTCGGCGAACAGCCGGGCCGAGAACCTCGGCCAGCTCAACGTGGTGATGAAGGACCGCGGCGACGGCGCCGCCGAGGCGGGCGTCGCCGACCGCATGCGCGCCGCCTTCGCCGACCTCCCCGACCTCGAGGCGCGCTTCGGCCGCCCCTCGTACTTCACCCTCAAGACGCCCGTCGAGGTGATCGTCTTCGGCGACGACCTCGAGGCGCTGCGGGCGCACTCCCTGGAGATCGCCGCGCGCCTGGAGGGCGTGCCCGGCCTGGTCGACGTGCGCTCGTCGCTCGAGGCGGGCAACCCCGAGCTGCAGGTGGTCTTCGACCGCGAGCGGCTGGCCGCCCTGGGCCTCGACATGGGCGTGCTCTCCGAGACGCTCAAGAACCGCGTCCTGGGCGTGGTGCCGACGCGCTTCAAGGAGGAGGACCGGCAGATCGACATCCGCCTGCGCAACCGCGAGAGCGACCGCCACACGGTCGAGGACGTGCGCAACCTGGCGCTGCCCGGCCCCGGCGGCGGCACCCTGCGCCTGACCTCCGTGGCCGACGTGCGCGAGGACCGCGGCCCGGCCGAGATCCACCGCCTGCAGCAGCAGCGCGCCGCCGTCGTCTCGGCGAACGTCGAGGGGCGCAGCCTGGGCGCGGCCGTCGTCGACGTGCGCGCCGCGCTGGCCGGCCTGCCGCCGCCCCCGGGCCTGACCGTCGAGCTGGGCGGCCAGAACCGCGAGATGCAGGTCAGCTTCGACAGCCTGCGCTTCGCGATCCTGCTGGCCGTCTTCCTGGTCTACCTGGTCATGGCGGCGACCTTCGAGTCTTTCCTGCACCCGCTGCTGGTGCTGTTCACGATCCCCATGGCCCTGATCGGCGTGGTGGCGGCGCTGCTGCTGACCGGCACGCCCGTGACCGTCATCGTCCTGATCGGCGTGGTGATGCTGGTGGGCATCGTGGTCAACAACGCCATCGTGCTGGTCGACGCCGTCAACCGCCTGCGCCGCGCGGGCCTGCCCAAGCAGGAGGCGATCGTCCGCGCCGCGCACCTGCGCCTGCGGCCGATCCTGATGACGACCCTGACCACGGTCCTGGGCCTGCTGCCCATGGCCCTGGCCTGGGGCGAGGGCGCCGAGCTGCGCTCGCCGCTGGCGATCACCGTGGCCAGCGGCCTGCTGCTGAGCACCCTGCTGACGCTGATCGTGATCCCGGCCGCCTACCTCGTCGTGCCCTCGCGCATCGGCGACGAGCGCTAGGCGCGAGAAAGGGACCTCCCGCATGACGCTGCCGGAAATCGCCATCAAGCGGCCCGTCTCGATGCTGATGCTTCTCGCGAGCATCGTGCTGCTGGGCGTGGTCGCCCTGACGCGCCTGCCGCTGGCGTTCATGCCGGACATCCAGGAACCCGAGCTGTTCGTGCAGCTCCCCTACGAGAACGCCTCGCCCGAGCAGGTCGAGCGCATGGTGGTGCGGCCGGTCGAGGACGCGCTCGGCTCGGTCAAGGGGCTGCAGAGCCTGTGGTCGAGCTGCGACGGCGAAGGCGGGCGCATCCGTCTGGGCTTCGACTGGGGCGCCGACCTGCACCTGGCCCGCACCGAGGTCTGGGAGCGCATCGACCGCATCCGCGGCGACCTGCCCGAGGACCTCGGCGACATCCAGGTCAGCACCAGCTGGGACTCGCGCGACTCGGAGTCGCCGATCCTGGAGGAGCCGCCTCCAGCTCGCCGCGCGACCTCAGCGAGAGCTACGACCTGCTCGAGCGCAAGATCATCCGGCCGCTGGAGCGCGTGCCCGGCGTGGCCAGTCCGGCTCGACGGGGTCAACCCGCGCGAGGTGCGCATCAACCTGCGCCTGGCCGACCTCGAGCTGCACGGCATGGACGTGCGCGACGTGTCGCGCCGCCTGCGCACCGGCAACTTCGACCAGTCCCTGGGCCGGATCGTGGAGGGCGACGCCCGCTGGACGCTGCGCACCGTGGGCACCCTGTCCAGCGTGGAGCAGATCCGCGCCCTGCCGCTGCGCGCCGACGGGCTGCGGCTGTCCGACGTCGCCGACGTCGTCTACCAGGAGCCGCCGCTGGAGTACGGCCGCCACCTCGACGGCGACTTCGCCGTCGGCGTGAGCGTCTCGCAGGAATCGCGCGCCAACACGGTCGAGGTCTGCGACGCGCTGGCGGCCGCCATCGCGCGCATGGGGGACGACCCCGAGCTGCAGGACGTCAACTTCCTGGTCTGGTTCAGCCAGGGCGCGGAGATCCGCAAGACCCTGGGCGACCTGACCTTCACCGGGGTCTTCGGGGCGGTCCTGGCCGCGGCGGTCCTCTTCCTGTTCCTGCGGCGAGTCTCGACCACCGTGGTCGCGGTGCTGTGCATCCCGTTCTCGCTGATCGTGACCTGCGGCATCATCTGGGCCCAGGGCAAGTCGCTCAACACGCTGACGCTGCTGGGCCTGATCGTGGGCGTCGGCATGCTGGTGGACAACGCCGTCGTGGTCATGGAGAACATCTTCCGGCACCGCGAGGAAGGCGCCGACCGCGTGAGCGCCTCGCGCGAGGGCGCGCGCGAGGTCGCCAACGCGGTGACCGCCGCCACGCTCACCTCGGTCATCGTCTTCATCCCGCTGATCTTCAACAAGCCCAGCGAGATGAACGTCTACCTCAAGGAGCTGGCGATCACGGTCTGCCTGGCCCTGCTGGCCTCGCTGTTCATCAGCCAGACCCTGATCCCGCTGGCGACCGCCCGCTACATCCGCTCCGCGCCGCGCCCGCGCGGCCGCTGGATGACCGGCATCGAACGGGGCTACGAGTCGCTGCTGCGGGCCAACCTGCGCCGCCGCTGGCTGGCGCCGGCGATCGGCCTGGCCGTGATCGCCTCGGCGGTCTACCCTTCACGAACCTCGAGATGAACTTAGACTTCGAACGCCGAGCTGTTCGTCCAGGTCAACTACGACTACAGGAAGCGCGAGCTGAGTCGAGCGCGCAGGCCCGCGTCACGCAGGTGGAGCAGGCCCTCGAGCGGCACCGCGCGGAGCTGATGGGCCCGCCTGACCTTACAGCTTGGACCGACAACTGGAGCATGACCTGCATCTACCTCGAGGAGGGCAAAGGCGGAGGTCATGAACATCGCCTGCGCAAGCGCAGTAGCCGGCTGCGCGGGCTGCTGCCCGAGATCCCGGGCGTCGGCGCCTCACGTGCAGTGGAGGAGCAGCAGGGCTGGCGGCACGGCGGCGGGCGGCGGGTGGCCTTCCAGCTCGTGGGCGAGGACACCGAGGTGGTCATGCAGCTGGCCGAGGAGGCTACCCAGCGGGGTGGCCGCGATCCCCGGCCTGCTGGACGTGGGCGCGCGCCAGCAGGAGGCCCAGCAGGGGCGGCACATCGAGCCGGACCGCGAGCTGGTCGCCAGGTACGCGGTCGCGCCTGGACCAGGTGGCTGACGTGGTGGGCTCCACCTTCCGCGGCGCCGGCGGCTGCCCCGCTTCCGCACCGAGGACGGCGAGCGCGAGATGCGCCTGAACGCTCGAGGAGCAGAAGACCGAGAGCCTGTCGCAGCTGTCGAACCTGCCGCTGGTGACCGCCGGCGGAGGTGGTGCCCTGGCTGCCGTGGCCGACTTCAACCAGAAACCGGGCCGCGAGCGCATCGAGCGCGACAACCGGCGCACCAGCGTCTGGGTGGGCGCCCGCCGAGGAGGGCACCAGCGACCGCTTCATGCCGCAGATCGCCGCCGCGATGGAGGCATGACCTTCCCTACGGCTACCCTGACCTTCGCGGGGCTTGGCGGCAGCGCCGCCAGGAGTAGTCGCAGGAGTTCCTGACCAACCTGCTGCCGCGGCGCTGCTGCTGGTTCACGCGGTGATGGCCGGCCCTTCGAGTCGGCCCCGCCAGGCCCCGGCGCTGATGGTCTCTGGCTGCCCTTCGCCGGTGCAGGCCGGCGCTGCCTGGACGCTGCACCTGACCGGCACGGACTCTCGACCAGCCGGCGATCGACCAGCTGCTGCTGATCGGCATCGTGGGGCGAACGGCAACCCGGCACCGCCGGGCGCGAGCACCAACCAGTACCGTCGTTGCGGCATGGACCGCACCGAGGCGATGGTGCGCGGGAGGCCGCGAGTTGGCTGCGCCCGATCCTGATGACTCGCCCTTTGACCACGCTGCTCGGCCTGCTGCCGATGGCGATCCAGAAGCCGTCGCTGGGCGGCGTCTACTACTACTGATGGCCCCAGGATCATGGGCGGGCTGTCTGTCAGCACCTTCCCTGACGTCGGTGCTGCTGCCCGCCACCGCGACCCCCTGTCCGAGGACATGTGTTCTCGATCCTGGGCGGGCTGCTCCCTGCTGCCTGCGGCGCCCGCGGCGCGCCCGGCCGCCGTCCCGAGAATCCTGACGCCCTTTGACTGACCGTCCGTTCCCTAACCTGAAGGATCTCTGCATGAGATCACCGACCTCGTGCTCCCTCTGCTGCGCTCTCGTAACCGCGGCGCTGCGTGCCCCGCGGCCGCCGAGAGGAGGCCCGCCTGCTGCGCATGCCTGACGTCCAGGTGCCGAGATGGTCGCCTTCGTCCACGCCGGCGACGTCTGATCGTTGACCGCGACGGCGGCGAAGCCCGCCGCCTGACCACCTTCGCTGGTTTTCTGAGGCGTCGCCGAAGTTCTCGCCCGACGGCCGGTATGGTGGTCGCGCTCTCCGGGAACTACGACGGCAACTTTCGACGTCTACGTGGTCGGCGTCGAGGGCGGCGAGCCGCGCTGTTTGACCTGGCACCCGGGCTTGACGTCGTGCGCGGCTGGACCCCGACGGCGCCTGCGTGGTGGGGTCCCGCGTCCGCGAGATGGTGCCCCGCTTCCGCAGCCGAAGCTGTGGACCATCGGGCTGCAGGGCGGCCTGCCCGAGGCGCTGCCCTGCCCCGCGCCGTTGCCGGCGCGCTGTCGCCCGACGGCAAGCGCCCTGGCCTACCAGCTGGTCGAACCCTGGGAGGCGGAGTGAAGCAACTACCGCGGCGGGCAGACCCAGCCCATCCGCGTCGTCGACCTCGCGACGCTGGCAGGGACGAAGCTGCCCTCGGACGGCAGCAAACGACCTCGCCCCCGGTCTGGCTCGGCGGCACGATCTTCTTCCCTGAGCGACCGCGACCTGGCCATGAACGTCTCAGCCTACGACGTCGCCACCGGCGCCGTGAGCCAGCGGACGCACTTCAAGGAGTTCGACCGCAAGAACCTGGCGGCGGCGCCGGGCGCCTCACCTTCGAGAACGGCGGCCGGCTCTACGCGCTGGACGCCGCGGGGGGCGAGCCCCGCCCCGTGACGGTGACCCTGAACGGCGATTTCCTGGGGGCCCGGCCGCACTGGGAAGACGTCGCGAAGCTGATCACCGGTACGGCCCTCTCGCTGGCGGGCAAGCGCGTGGTCTTCGAGGCGCGCGGCGAGATCTTCACCGTCCCGGCTGAGAAGGGCGACGTCCGCAACCTCACCAACAGCCCGGGCGCCGCCGACCGCGCCCCGGCCTGGTCGCCCGACGGCCGCTTGCTCTCGTGGTTCTCCGACGAGAGCGGCGAGTACCAGCTGGTGATCGCCGACCAGTTCGGCGGGAACCGGCGCACTGGTGCCGCTGCTGAACCCCACCTTCTACTACACGCCGCGCTGGTCCCTGACCTCGAAGCACCTGGCCTCGGCGACGCCGACCGCGGGCTGTGGGTCGTGGACGCCGCCTCCCGCAAGCCGACCCGCATCGACGACGAGGGCTTCGCCTGCCCTGAGCGCAACATCGCCCCGGTCTGGTCGCCCGACTCGCGCTGGATCGCCTAAGGCAAGCGCCTGACCAGCCAGTTCAACACCGTGTGCGTGTACGCGGTCGACACCGGCAAGTCGATTCCGCATCACTGACGGCCTGGCGGACGCCGTGTCGCCGGCCTGGGACGTCGTGGGCAAGTACCTGGCGTTCCTGGCCAGCACGGACTTCGCGCCTCGAACGTCGGCTGGCTGGACATGAGCCCTACAACCAGCCGCTGAACCGCTCGCTCCACCTGGCGGTGTTTCCGGCGCGGGGACGAGCCCTCACCCCCGAAGGCCGCAGAGCGACGACGAGGAGCCGAAGGCCAGGCGAAGCGAAGAAGGACGAAGCGAAGAAGGACGAGGACAAGAAGGGGACGACGAGAAGAAGGACGAGGTCGTCGTCTCGCATCGACTTCGTTGCCGGCCTCGACCAGCGTGGGATCGTCGCGCTGGACGTGCCCCCGCACCCACATGAGCGGTTGGTCGCTGGCGCCGCTGGCACGTTCTTCTACGCCGAGAACGTGCCGAACCAGCCGGGGCTGACGCTGCACGCCTACGACCTGAGAAGCGCGAGGCCACGAAGCTCACCGAGGGGATCCTCGTTTCCGCGGTGTCGGCCGACAGCACAGAAGCTCCTGCAGGCCAAGCCCGGCGAGTAGTTCCTCCGACCGGCGCTGACGGCAAGGCTGAGGGAGGGCAAGGGCGACTCCGACCCGTCGGGCCTGCGCATGAAGGTCGACCCGCCGCGGAGGCGGCAGATCTTCCGGCGAGGCCTGGCGCTTCCAGCGCGACTTCTTCTACGTCGAGAACGTCCACGGTCTGACCTGACTGGGCCTACCGCGCCTACGCGCGCCCTGGTCGAGCACGTGCGCCACCGCGCCGACCCCACCTACGTGCTGGACATCCTGGGCGAGACCCGCATCACACTGTTCACCGGGCGGCGACGAGCCCGAGGTCGAGACCGTGCCGGTCGGCCTGCTGGGTTGCGACTTCGAGGCCGTGGACGGCCGCTACCGCCCGCGCCGGATCTACACTGGCGAGAACTGGAACCCGGATTTGGAGCGGGCCGCTGAGCGGCTCCCGGCATCGACGCGCGCGTCGGCGACTACCTACTCGCGGTCGACGGCGTCGAGCTCACCGCGGGCATGAGCCCCGACAGCCTGTTCGACTGCAAGGCTGACCGCCGGGGACGGTGCTGACGCTCAACGACAAGCCCGACCTCAAGGGCGCCAAGGTGACCGCCGTGCTGGTCGCTTAAGAGGTGTCGCTGCGCCAGCGCGTCCGATCGAGGATAACCGCCGCCGCGTCGATGAGCTGTCCGGCGGCAAGTTGGCCTACGTCTGATCCCGGACACCGGCGGCGAGGGCTACGCCGCGTTCCTGCGCGGCTATTTCGCCCAGCAGGACAAGCACGGCGCCGTAGGGATCGACGAGCGCTGGCAACCATTGCGGTTTTCGATCGCCGGTCCGGCGGTCGACGTCATGAACCGCAAGCTCCTGGGCTACTTCAACAACCCGGTGGGCGGTCGCCAGCTTTCACCGCGCCCAACGGCGCCATCTGGGGCCCGGAAGGTGCTGGTGATCAACGATGTCCGGCTCGGGCGGCGACAGTTGCCCTCATGTTCCTCAAGTTGGGGATCGGCCCGCTGGTGGGCACGCGGACCTGGGGCGGCCTGCTCGGTACCTGGGACGCCCGGCTGGTCGACGGCGGCTTCATCACTGCCCGGCGCGGCGGCTTCTACGACACCGACGGGAAGCGGGCGGTCGAGGGCGAGGGGCGTCGCCCCTGACATCGAAGTCGAGGAGACGCCTGCCGCGGCGAGCGAGGGGCCGCGACCTGCAGCTCTAGAGGCGGAGCGCGCGGCGCTCGGACCAGCCGTTGGGAGCGGCCGTCGAGCTCCCGCCGCAGCCGGCCGACCCGGTGCGGTCGCGGCGGGCCGAAACAACGGCAGTCGGGCCAGATCAAGGGCCCCGTCTCCGGCGGAGACGGGGCCCTTCCCTGGCGGCGTCGATCCAGAGCTCGATGCCCATGCGAACTTCGCCAGCCCGTCACCCCGCGGTCGGAACTTCTGCCCAGCGCCGCCGATCGCGTCGGGCCGCGCCAGTCCACGCCCGCCTTCTTCAGCAGCGCCAGCGGCGGCCTGCTGCAACCGCCCTTGAGCATCTCCAGGTAGCCGTCGACCGCGGTTCGGCCGCCCGCCTGACGTTCCTGGGCGACGGCGATGCTGTAGCTCGGCCCGTCGCGTAGCCGTAGACGTAGTACTTGTAGTAGAGGTGCGGGATGTAGGCCCACCCATGCCGTCGTCCTCGCCCAGGGTGTAGGCCGCCCGGGTAGTAGCGCCGCACCAGTTCGCGGTGGGTCTCGTCCAGCAGCGACGCCGTGACCGGCGTGTGCCGGCCTCGACGAAGCTGTGCACCTTGCGCTCGAACTCGAGAAAGGGTCTGGCGGTAGATCTTGGTGCGGACGCCTTCCAGCTCGTCGACCGGCAGGCCGGCCCGCTCCTGAGGGTCGGCGGCGCGCGCGGCCAGGTAGTCCGTCAGCAGCGCCTCGTTGCAGGTCGAGGCGATCTCCGCCAGGAACGGCACGTAGCGGGAGCTGTGGTAGGGGCTGGTTCTCCATCGCGAGCCAGGGCTGTGCAGGGCGTGCCCGTACCGTGCGCGAGGGTCGAGAGGTCGTCCAGGCTGTCCTGGTAGTTCATCTTCACGTACGCGTGGCTCCCGCAGACGCCGGGCCGAGAAGGCCCCGCCTTCCTTGTCGCCGCTGGGTACACGTCGATCCAGCCGTTGCGCGGATCCATCCCCTCCATCAGCATCGTCACGTACTGCGGGCCCAGCGGCGCCAGGGCGGCCGGCAGGATCGCCAGCGCGTCGGCGAAGGGGACCTCCTTCTGCGCGGCCGCGGCCATCGGCACGTACAGGTCGTGCAGGCGCGGGTCCTCCGAGGCCGATCGCCTTGCGGCGCAGCAGTTCCATGTAGCGGTGCAGGGCGCGAGGTTGGCGTTCACTGCCGTGATCAGGTTGCCGTGGACGGCGACCGGCAGGCCGTCTTTATCCAGGTACACTCGAGCGCGGTGTCGTAGCCGCGGGCGCGGCGCGTACATCACGTCCAGTTCGCACTGGCCGCCCAGCGTGGCGGCGAAGACGCTCGAACTGCCGCAGCGTGGCTGTGAACGCCCCGACGGCCCTGGCGCGCAACTCGTGGTCGGGCGACAGGCGGAAGCGCGTGTAGTTTGATAGCGTCAGTTGCACCTCCTGCCCTCGGCGTCGTGGGACCACGGGCCAGGCGATGTCCGACAGCAGGGCCTGGAAGGACCTCCACGCCGCTGGTGATCTCGTTGAGGTCGATCCCGGCCCAGAGGTTGTCGCCCGCGAGCCGCAGGACGCCAGCCCCGCGGGTCCGAGTACCCGGTCGCGCCGCCGCCCCCCAGGTTGTCCAGGTAGTTGCGGTAGGCGGCCGGCCCGTCTGGCGGCGTAGGTTGTTCAGGCCGCCGCGTCCCGGCCAGGGCCTGCCCGGATGAAACCGGAGGCCGCGGTCAGCTCGTTCAGCAGGGCCAGAGGCCGCGCCGCGAGCGGGCCCGGGCCGCCCGTCGGCCGGGGCCCGTGTCCAGCGCCAGGTTGGCGTACTGCTGCACGTGGCTGACGCGGTCGTGGAGCGAGAGAAGTAGAGCGCCAGGCAAAGTCGCGCAGGGCCTTCGGGTCCCTTCAGGCGTCCCGGAAGGCGGCCAGGCCGCCGATCTCCGTCTGCAGCCCGGCGCGCGCGGTTTCCAGGCCTCGGCCGAGGGAACAGCGGTGTCAGGTCCCACTTGTAGACGTCGGGCACCTGATGCCCGCGTGGCGTTGGCGTCCGGCGCGTTGGCAGATCGGCGGGCGGACGCCGCCGCGGCGAACAGGTACGTCGATCAGCACGATCGCGGAACGATAACGGGTCACGACAGCATGAGCGCCTCCTGATCGGGCAGATCGGTGGAAATCGCCGATTGCGACCTCCTCGGGACAACCTATCATAGCTCGAGCTGCGGGTAGAGATATGTTCCCGGGCCACGGGTATGAAGCCGCGTCCGTTTCAACGAAAGACCGCCGTTCGACGATGAAATTCCCCCGAAGATCCCCGCCGTGGTCGGCGCGATCCTACGCGCACGCTGCTGATCGTGCTGCTGAACCTGCCGCTGGTCTGGGGCCGCCTGTTGTGGGACCTGCGCGGCGTCGACGTCACGGCGCTGACGGCGGCCTACGCAACGGCCGTGCTGGCGGGCTGGTACGTGCTGCCGCTGCTGGTGCTGCTCGGCGTCGTGTTCCTGCTGGTGCCGGTACGACGGCCTGTGGCGCCGGCGACGGCGTTGATCGCGGCGGTCTACGTCTACTACCTGCTGCTGACGCCGTGGCCTACGGGGTCATCCGGATCCACATCGACTTCTTCTGGATGGAGTACCCGGTCCGGGATTTCGCGGGCTGGGCCGCCTGCTTGTCGGTGGTCACCGCGGCCGTGGCGCTAGCCGTCATCCTGCTCGTGGAGTTCGGCATCCTGCGGCTGTCGGGCCGCCTGCGGCCGCCGCGCCGGCTGGCGCCCCTGGTCTGGGCCGCGGCCGTGCTGGCGATGACCGCCAGCCAGATCCTGCACATCGTGGCCTACCAGAGGAACGACAGCCGCGTCACGGTGCTGACCCCGCACCTGCCCTTCTACGTGCCCTTCACCTCCCACCGCAACGCCGACAAGTACGGCGACCTGCTGCCCTTCGCGATGGACGAGAACGCCGCGGTGCTGGAGGAGTCGACCGCCTCGCTCACCTACCCGCTGGCGCCTCTGACCTTCGACCCGGCCGCGGCCCCGAGCCCGCCCAACCTCGTGGTGATTCTGCTGGAGAGCTGGCGCTTCGACGCGATGGACGCCGACGTGACGCCCAACATCCACCGCCTGTCGCTGGAGTCGTCGGTCTTCACGCAGAACCTCAGCACCGGCAACCAGACCACCGCCGGCATCTTCGGCATCTTCTACGGCCTGCACCCGACCCACTGGCGGCGGTCAAGGCCAGCGCGCATCGACAACCCCGTGCTCGTCGACGCTCCGACCGAGCGCGGCTACGCCTGTACGCGCCTCTACGCCCGCTCCAAGTTCGGGCGCCACAAGATCCAGGACACGATGTTCCGCGGCATCGAGCTGCACGAGGACTTGCGGGCAAGAACGTCCCGGAGATGGACGTCGATCTGACCGAGGGTTTCCTCGGCTTCTGCGGGGAGCAGGCGGCCTGCGGCGGCCCTTCTTCGGCCTCGCCTCCTCTAAGTCCTCGCACTACGACTACTGCTACCCGCCCGAGTATGAGATCGACAAGCCGGGCCAAGAACATCAACATGGCGTTCATGAACGCCGGCACCGACCCGGCGCCCTACCTGAATGACTACCGCAACGCGGTGCGCTACACCGACACCATGGTCGGCCGGGTCCTGACGAGCTGCGGGCCCTGACCTGCTTGACAAGACCATCGTCATCGTGACGACCGACCACGGCGAGGCCTTCAACGACGACCGAGCGAACTTCTGGGGCCACGGCACCAACTACACGAAGTTCGAGGTGCAGGTGCCCCTGATCATCCGCTTCCCGGACCGCGCGCCGGCCAGTCTACGCGCACTGCACCTCGCCGCGGACATCCCGCCGACGCTGCTGACCCCGCTACTTCGGCTGCACGTCCGACCCCGCGACTACGCGAACGGGCGCGACCTGATCGACGCGGCGGCCGGCCGCGCGCCCACGTCATCTCGAGCTACGTCAACCACGCCTTCGTCTTCGGCGACGACGTCCACGAGATCCCGCCCCCTGTCGACCCGCAAGTACCGCTTCGACGACGCCAAGGCCGCCGGCGGCGACCCGCCTCCCGGGCTTCTCCGATCGGTCATGGAGGAGATCAACCGGTTCTACCGGTGACGCGGCCGCAAGTTATTTCGTTCACACCAGCTCGGGCTTCACGCGCACCCCGGCATCTGCTAGACTCATGAGCGGACGGTGGCGCCCCCGGTTGCACGAGGGGCGCCATGGAGGCCGCCCCCGCACGCCCTCACGCTTCACTGACAGGAGTGACGATGCCACGGAAACCTCTCCACGACCTCGCCCCGCTCGCCCTGACCATCCTCTTAGCCTCGCCTGGTTTCGCCGCCGCCACGCGGGCCTTCGTCCCCGCCCAGGACGGCTTCGTGCCGCAGGCGAAGGAGGTCGAGCAGTACGCCCCGGACCGCCTGCTCGTGCAGCTCACGCGCGACGGCCTGACCGCCTCGCGGCTGTCCATGCTGCTGGACAAGGGCGCCCGCGCCCCCGGCTCCGCGACCGGGATCGCGTCGCTCGACGCCCTGGCCGCCGCCGCCGGCGTGCGCGCCGTCGAGCGCCCCTACGACCTGCCCGCCGACGCCGCCAAGGCGGCGGACCTCGGCGCCGACCGCTGGTTCATGTTCCGCTTTGAGACGAAGCAGGACATGGCCGACGTGGCCAAGGCGCTCGGGCGCGACCCGTCCGTCGAGGCCGTGTCCCTGGACTGCGGTCTTCCCGGCCGCCGCCGTCCCCGCCGACCTCCTCTACGCGAACCACTCGGGCCACAACAAACACCGGCCCAGCTGCCCGGCCTGACTGGGGCGGCACCTTACGACCACTCCTGACCACCACCGCGTCGGCACCCCGGCCTCGACGCCAACGCCCAGGCCGCCTGGGACGGCAGCCAGTGGTCTACGGCAGCAGCAGCGTCGTGGTGGCCATCATCGACAGCGGTGGACATCGAACACCCGGACCTGCGCCTGGTCACTGGCCGCTGACTTCGGCAGCAACGACACCAACCCCGACGACAACAGCACCACCGCCGGCCACGGCACCTGCTGCGCCGGCGTGGTCGCCTCGATGAACAACACGATCGGCTGCGCGGCACGCCGCCGGCGTCAGCATCGTGCCGCTGAAGGTCGCCACCAGCACCGGCGCGATGTATTTCAGCGCGATCCAGAGCGCTCCTGTACTACGCCGCTGACCACGCGGCCGACGTCGTCTGCAGAGCCTCGGCGCCGCGATCAGCAGCGACGCCACCGACACGGCCATCCCTAGGCGCCTACAACGCGGGCTGCACGATCCTGGCTGCGACCGGCAACGAGAACATGAGCACCATCAGCTACCCGCCATCAACGCCAACGTGATCGGCGTCGGCGCGGCCTCCCCCTGCGGCGAGCGCAAGCGCAGCTCGAGCAGCAGCACCGAGGTCAACTCCGGCGTGGCGACCGATCCCAACGGCTACACCTGCGACGGCGAGCGCTGGGGGGGCTCGAACTACGGCACCACGACGCAGAACGGCGCCGGCGCCGGGACGTCCTCGGCCCCTGACCATCCCTGCCGACTACCGATATCGTTGGCACCGGCGGCTACCGGCACGGGCGACTACGAGCCCTTCTTCAACGGCAGCACCAGCTGCGCACGCCGCATGTGGCGGGCGTCTGCGCCCTGATCGTCCTCCGAAGAACCCGACCCGACCCCAGCGCAGATCCGTACCCAGCTGCTGACCACCGCCTGTGACGGACCTCGGTCGAGTCCCCGGCGGGCTGGGACCGCCACGCCGTTTTCGGCATGGCTTGACGCCGCGGTTGCCGTCGGCGGCGTTACGGTGCCCGCGGCCTCGCCGCCAACTTCTCGGCTAAGCTGCTGACGGGCGTTGCGCCTGGCGGTCGTGTTCACGACCTGTCCACCAACACGCCCACGAGCTGGAGCTGAACCTTCGGCGACGCCGGCGTCTCGACCCCGGAAGAGCCCCAGCCATTCCACGCCGCCGCCGGCACTTACCCCGTCACGCTGACCGCGACCAACAGCGCCGGCCCCGACGGCGAGACCAGACGTACCGGCTGGCACGTCGTCACGATGTCGTTGACACTTCCGACCACTATCACCTCGGCCAACTGAGACCTGCGGCTGGGGTCCTAGCACCCCCGACGGCGGCAACGATACGCGTCGCGCTACACGGCCGCCGTCAACGCTCACCAGGAGCGCATGCGGCGGCCGACATCCAGGACAACAGCGGCACCAAGTCGTCCTTCTACCACACCACCGGTAAGAACGTGACCGGCTACTCCGGAACCCTTTATGATCAGCTTTCTGGTTCGCGGCCGCAGCCTGGAGACCGGCGAGGGATTTCTGGGTGCAGTATTTCCACGGCGCCGCCGGCGCACTTATGGCTAACCCGTGCGTGATCGACTCCGTCGTCAAACACCTTCTACAACAAGGTCGTGACGATCCCCGCGCCACCTACGCCTACCTGACCGCCGCCAAGCTGCGCTTCATGTGCGACGCCGTCGCTGACACCGACGACGTTTACATCGACGAGATCGTCTTCCGCGGCTACACCGCGGCGCTTGCGGTCGCCCCGGCCGACGAAGCCGCGGTGGACAAGGCCCCGCCGGCTCCAAAGTCCGCGCTGGCTGGGCCGGAACCGGCCGAACCTGGTTCAACCCGCCCACGACGTTCGAATTCAGCCCGCCGGCCGCCGCCTGCGTAGTTGGTCCGGTTGTCGACCCAGGGGCCGGGAGGTCGCCACGCTGGCCGACGGGCAGTACGGCCCCGGCTCCCACAGCGTCCGCTGGGACGCGACGGAGTTCGCCTCGGGCACGTACTTCTACCGGATCGACGCGGGCGAGCGCTCGAGCGTCCGCAAAGATGAGGTGTCGCTAGGAGGTGAAGCGTCCCTCCGACGCGCTGAGTTAGTGAAACCGGCCGACCGCGAGGTCCGGTCGGGTTTTCGTTCTATCGCCGGCAGGCGGTCGCCCGCCGCCAGCTTCAGGTAGGTGTAGTCGTCAGAAGGCCTGCTCGTATCGCGCGGCGCGTCGCGCACCCGCGCGGGTCAGTGCGGCCCTTGGCTGACGGCGCGCCCAGCGTCGTAAGCGCCAGCGTTCCGACCAGGGGCGCCCTTGTCGTACCGCACGAAGTTCAGCACGCGCCGCACTGAGTCGCCGCGCACCACGGTCGTGAACCTCGACGGCCGTTGACTCCGACGTGGATGGCGTTGGTGTCGCTGAACAGGTTAGCGTGCAGGCCGCCCAGGATCTCCTGGTAGGCGCCGACGAGGAAGGCCGCGAAGGTGTGGCGCCCCTGTCGTCGCGCAGCGTGTGGGCGGGCAGGTAGCGCTTGACCTCGCGCAGGGTCGGGGAAGCGGTCGATCTGCTGTCGGAGTCTCAGTGTGATGTCCGCGAGGACGACGCGGCGGGTCGGCCGCCCGCGTTGAGGCGGTTGACCGGCGGGATCGGGAAGATCTGGTCGACCGCCCAGTTGTCGGGCAGCGACTGGAAGATCGACAGGTTGCAGAAGTAGGTGTCTGTCCGCAGGCGCGGCAGGCGCCGCAGGTCCTCGGGGATGTAGTGCATCTGGTCGGTCATCAAGCCGCTGATGGTGTTCAGCAGGGCCCAGGCCTGGTCGCCGAAGGCGCGGTCCTCGATAGACAAGAGGCCGAGGCTGAACTCCTGCAGGATGTCCTGCCGCAGCTCCACGGCGTCGTGCAGGGTCTCCATCGCGTTCTTGGGCGACAGCTCCTGCAGCAGCTGCGCCATGTTGATGATGGCCGGGGCCTGGGTCGCGGCCAGCACGGTCTCGGGGTCGCAGGGGGTCGAGAAGGTGTTGGCGATGCCCAGCACCTCGAAGACCAGCACCGAGTGGTAGGCCACCGTCGCGCGCCCGAACTCCGTCGCGATGGTCGGGTGCGGCGCGCCGGTCTGGTCGCAGGTCTCCTTGATGATCCAGACGACGTCGCGCGCGTACTCCTCGACCGTGTAGTTCATCGACGACTCCGAGGCCGTCTTGCTGCCGTCGTAGTCCACGGCCAGGCCGCCGCCGACGTCCATGTAATTCATGACGGGCAAGGGTGTGCTTGCGCAGCTGAACGTAGACCTGGGCTACTCGCAGGCCGACCTTGAGCGAGGAGATGGCCGTCAAATACATGCCGCCAGGAAGTGCAGGAGCCGCATCGCAAACCAGCTTGCCGCGCCTTCGCGCAGGAAGTTCACCGCGGCCACGATCTCCGAGACGGTCAGCGCTCCGAACCCTGCGCGGTCGCCGCCGCTGTGCTCCCAGCGGCCGGCGCCCTGCTGGCCAGGCGCAGGTGGAAGCCGATCTCGGGCTCGACGCTCCAGTTCCTCGGCCACGTCCAGCACCAGCGCGCGATCTCCCGACGGCTTTCGATGACGATGACGGGCCGGCGCCTGACCCGCTTGGCCATCAGCGCCAGCTCGATGTAGCGGCGGTCCTTGTAGCTGCTGCAGACCAGTGGCCTCGGGGTTGTCCTGGATCGCCAGCACGGCCATCAGCTCGGGCTTGCTGCCGACCTCGAGCCCCATGTCGAAGCGGGCAGGCCTGCCTCGTTGATCACGTCCACGACGTGGCGCAATCTGGTTGACCTTGGATCGGGAAGATGGGGCACTTCGCCTGGAAGTCGCACTCGGCGATGGCGGCCTGGAACGCGGCGCCGATCGCGCGCACGCGGTAAGCAGGATGCCGTTGAAGGGGAACAGCACCGGCAGCCTGATGTTGCGCTGGCGGGCCGACTCGACCAGGTCGGCGAGGTCGACGGAGGGGCCCTGCGGCCCGTCGGGCGTGACCGTGACGTGGCCGCGCTCGTTGATGTGGAAGTAGCCGGCGCCCCAGTGGGGGAAGCCGTACAGCTCTTCGCTCTTCGCCGTCGTCCAGGGCACCATTCCGGTC
>JADJIV010000016.1:0-12785 GCA_016706845.1 bacterium | reverse complement strand
GAGCGCGTCGGCGGCACGATCCTGGTCGCCGACGTCGAACGCCTGGTCACGCACCGGCCTGGTGACGCGCGTCTACGACCTGCAGCACGCCGACCCCGAGCGGGTCCGCGTGAGGCGCGGAGGTCGTGTCCGGGAGCGTCTCGGTCGAGCCCGGCCAGCACCGCGTCGTGGTGCGGGCGACCACTTGAGCTGGACCAGGTGTAACCGCCGTCATCCGGGGGCTGGACCGCTGCCCGCAGCAGGTGCTGCTGGAGGCCCGGCTCATCGAGATCAACACCTCTCGCTCGCGGAGGTCGGGATCGACTGGGCGAAAGCGGATTAAGTGGTCGACCGAGATCGTCGAGGGCTACAACGGCACCTCGCAGCCCCGGCGAGTTCCCGTCGACATCGACTACGTGTGGCCGACGGCCGGGGCTTCTTCCGCCAGTACGCCACCTCGACCTGGCCATCGACGCTTTGATCACCGACGAGCACGCCCGGCTGCTGTCGAACGTCAAGATCGCCACCCTGGGCGGGTCGCCCGCCGAGATCTTCGCCGGCGAGCCGTGCCGGTGGTCCTCACCTCGCTGCAGTCCCCCGGCGGCTCCGGCGGCACCATGCAGTCGATCCAGCGGAGAAGATCGACGTCGGCGTGAAACTAACATCACGCCGCGGGTCACCGACGACGGCTACATCACGGCCCTGGTGGAGCCTGGGAGGTCTGCGGATCCTGAAGTTCGTGGGCCCCGGACGAGGACCCTCCCGCAGACCTCGACGCGCCGGGCCCGGCCACGGTCCGCGTCCACGACGGCGACGATCTATCTCGGCGGCCTGCTCTCTCGAGGAGAAGCGCGAGACCTCCAAGAAGGTGCCGCCGCTTTTGGCGACCTGCCGCTGCTGTGCCCGCGTTCCACAAGCAGCAAGGACGAGGTGAACCGCCATGACCTGGTGATCGAGATCACGCCGCGGATCATCGGCGACGCGGGCGGCCAGGTTCCGCCGCAGGCCGCCCTGGAGAGCTCCCTACCTGGCGCCTACCCTGCAGGACGTCGAGGCGCTCGAGAACAACGTCCAGCCGGTCCCGCAGGCCGACTAGCACCCACTCCGCGAAGCGCGGCGGCTTCCCCCGGGCGCCGCGCCCGCTCCAGACGAGGCGGCGGTCCTGATCTTTCGCCGACACGACGATCCGCGCCTGGCCGCGGGCAGGAAAGGCGGTTCCGCAATGGAAACCACGCTCGCCGCACCACCGGCCGCACCCGTCGACGTCGAGAGGCGCGCGCGCGCCTGACCATCGAAGCCATCCTGCGCGAAGGCGTGCGGCGCCAGGCCTCGGATATCCTGATCTCGGCCGGCTCGCCGGTCACCTTCCACATCCACGGCCGCCTGGAAGCCATGGACCTGCGCCATCGGCTGTCCCCGCAGGAGAGCCGGGAACTGGCCTTCAGCCTGCTCGGCCCCGACCACCGCCAGCGCTTCGAGCGCGACCTCGACGGCGACAAAGCGCTGGAGCGGTTCGACGTGGCGCGCTTTCGGGCCAACGTGGTCCAGGAGCGCGGGTTCGTCTCGGCCGTGCTGCGCCACGTGCCGCCGGAGATCCCCATTTCTCGGCCGTCGGGCCCAGGAGAGCCTGGTCAAGCGGATGCTCAACATCCCCAACGGCCTGATCCTGGTCACCGGCCCACCGGCGCCGGAAGTCCACGACCCTGGCCGCCTGCTCGAGTACATGAACACCGTCGAGGGCTACGCCAAGCACATCGTGACCATCGAGGACCCGATCGAGTTCCGCATGAAGAGCAAGAACTGCGTCATCGACCAGCGCGAGGTGGGCACCGACGTCCACGACTACGCCACCGGGCTGCGCTCGGCGCTGCGCCAGATGGCCCACGTCATCTTTGTCGGCGAGATGCGCGACCGCGCGACGATCGAGATCGCGCTGACGGCGGCCGAGACCGGCAACGTCGTGATCAGCACCTGGCCACGCAGTCCGCAGCCATGCACCATCAACCGCATCATCGACGTCTTCCCTATCCAGGACCAGGAGGAGGTGCGCACCCGCCTGGCCCTGACGCGCGCTGCGTCATCTCGCAGGTCCTGCTGCGCCAGCGCGACGGGCTGGGGCGTCGCCGCCCGCGAGGTCCTGTTCGTCAACAGCCCGGTGGCCAACCAGATCCGCGAGGGCAAGGTCCACATGATCAACAACGTCATCTCCAGCAGCTCGTCCGAGGATGCTGCTGACGACTCGCTGCTGCGCCTCTACCGCGAGGGGATGGTCGACGCGGCCACGGTCCTGCCGCGGTTCAACGACCCCGAGAAGGCGCGCCAGGTCGTGCAGGGCTGACGTGAGCGCCCTGACGCACCTGGCCGCGGCGACGGAACTGCCGGCGGGCCTGCTGCTCGCCGGCGGTCTGCTGCTCGGCCTGCTGTTCGGCAGCTTCCTGAACGTGGTGGTCTGGCGGCTGCCCCGTGGCGAGTCCGTCGCCTGGCCGGGCTCCTGCTGTCCCGCCTGCGGCCCACGCCGCGTGCCCCCGACAACCTGCCGCTGCTGGGCTGGCTGCTGCTGCGCGGTTGCTGCCGCGACTGCGCCGCGCCCATCAGCCCCCGCTACCCGCTGGTGGAACTGGCCGGCGGTCTGACCGCCGTCGCCGCGTTCCTGGCCGCACCCTCCCTCTCCGCCGCCGCCGCCGCGTGGCTGCTGCTGCTGGCCCTGATCGCCATCTTCCTGATCGACCTCGACCACCGCCTGATCCTGGACGTGATCACCCTGCCGGGCATCGCCCTGGGCCTGCTGTTCTGCCCCTGCTCGGCACGGCGCGCACCGACGCCCTGCCCTGGTGTCGCCGGCGGCTGGCTGGTCCTGGAGGGTGCGCCTCCGGCTACCGGCGCTGGCGGGGATCGAGGCCTGGGCGGCGGCGACGTCAAGCTGGCGGCCATGCTCGGCGCTGGCTGGGCTGGCAGGGAGTGCTGCTGACCTTCCTGCTGGGTTCCCTCGTCGGCGCCGCGCTCGGCCTGGCGCTGGCGGCGCGGGGACGCGCCGGCCGCCTCACGGCCCTCCCCTACGGCGTCTTCCTGGCCCCCGCCGCCGCCGCGGTCGTCTTCTGGGGCCGCGCCGCCTGGTCCTGGTACCTCGGCCTCTGATCGCCGGTCCGCCCCCCCGGCTACCAGTGGTTGCTGTACATCAGCATCGGGAAGGCGATGAAGCTGCTGCTGTCATCGGTCAACGGCCGGAACCCGCTCAGCGAGAACGAGTGGCTTTCGCCGAACAGGCGCAGGCCGAGGTTGAGGAAGCCCTCGAGATCGGCATCCTCGTCCGCGAGCAGCGAGGCCGAGCTCATGTACTCGGCGAAGACCTTGCCGCGCCGCGAGCTCTGGACATCGGCGCCGAGGATGAAGGCGAGCTCGGTGTCGCCGTCGTCGTCGAAGGCCTGGTTGACGGCGAGGTTCAGGCTCCGGCGCCGGTCCCCGACGCCCGCCACCACCCCCACCGCCCCGAACCGGACCTCCTCCAGCCGCGTGTAGCTGCCCGTGAGCGCCAGGCCGACCGGCTGCGTCTCGCGGTCGGTGAGGCGCAGCTTGCCGCCCAGGGAGACCATCAGGACCTCGGACGAGACGGGGAACAGGGTGCCGACGCTCAGGTTGAGGGCGTCGGAGACCGCGGCGCCGTAGTTCAGGAAGAAGAGCTCGAAGTCGCGGAAGTAGCTGTCCCCCCGGGCCAGGGTGGCCGGCGTGGGGCAGAACATCAGGGAGTTGTAGTCCGGGTCGGACAGCGCCCCCGTCCGTTCGACGCCGCGGGCCAGGCGGACGATGCTCGTCCGCGGGATCTCCAGGCGGCCCAGCGCGTCGGTCTCGAAGACGATCCGGTCCGCGAGCTCCTCCAGGATCCGGCCCGTCAGCAGGGTGCCGTCGCCGAGCAGCACCTCGTCCTGCGGCGGGGCCCCCGCCGCCGGGGCGCCTCCGAAATCGTTCGGGGCGGCCGCGGCGACCACGACGAGGAGGGGGATGGCGAGAAGCGCGATCAGCGAACGTATCATGGCCCACCGCCTGGTTGATGGTATCCCGGATCCCGCCTCATGGTGACGCCGGCGGCCCCGGACGCCACCGGAAAATGCGGCCGGCGGCCGGTCGCCTGCGCGCGGAAGCCCCGTCTCGTCCGAGACGGGGGCTTCCTGCCGCGTGCGCCGGCGGCTCAGGCCTCGCCGCAGAGCTTCAGGAGCTTGCGCTGCTCGTCGTCGACCCAGCGCTGGATCTCCTCGATCAGGCCCTCGTTGCCCGGCTTGAACAGGTGCTTGAAGCGCACCTGGGTCTTGAGCCACTCCACGATGGGCGTGCGGTCGGCCTTCGGCTTGTAGGTCAGCTTGTACTCGCCGTTCTCGACCTCGAACAGCGGCCAGAAGTTGCAGTCGGTCGCCATCTTCGCCAGCTCCATGCCCAGCGCCGGGTCGAAGCCCCAGCCCACGGTGCACGGCATCAGGACGTTGATGAAGGCCGGCCCGTCGACGTCCAGCGCCTTCTGGACCTTCATCTGCAGGTCCTTCCAGTGGAAGGGCGTCGACTGCGCGACGTAGGGGATGTTGTGCGCCACCATGATCTTCGTGAGGTCCTTGCGGTGGCGGTCCTTCCCCCTGCTTCACCTTGCCCGCGGGCGCGGTGGAGGTGTGCGCGCCGAACGGGTGGCGCCCGAGCGCTGGATGCCCGTGTTCATGTACGCCTCGTTGTCGTAGCAGACGTACAGCATGTTGTGGCCGCGCTCCATGGCCCCGGACAGCGACTGCAGGCCGATGTCGTAGGTGCCGCCGTCGCCGCCGAAGGCGATGAAGTTGATCTTCTCGCGCGGCACCGGCAGCTCGCCCCGCTTCTTCAGGGCGCGGAAGGCGGTCTCGGCGCCCGACACCGTGGCCGCGCAGTTCTCGAAGGCCGAGTGGATGAACGGCGTCTTCCAGGCGGTGTAGGGGAAGATCGTGGTGACGACCTCCATGCAGCCCGTGGCGCCGCCCACGACCGTGTCGCGGCCCGCGGTCAGCATGATCTGGCGCAGGATGTTCGAGCCGGTGCAGCCGGCGCAGGCGCGGTGCCCGCCGGAGAGGAGGTCCTCGTGCTTGGAAAGCGTCTGCAGGTTCACAGCCATGACGGTCCCTCCTTTACAGCCGGACGCCCAGCAGGTTGACGGTTTCGGCCTCGCGGCCCTTGGCGATCGCCTGCAGCTGCTCGATCAGCGCGACGATCTGCTTGGTGTCGGTGTCGCGGCCGCCGAGCCCGTAGATCCAGTTGTGGATCTTCGGCCGGGCCGGCAGGTCGTAGAGGGCCGAGCGGATCTCGTTGAACAGCGGGCCGCCCCAGCCGCCGAAGCTGGCGGACTGGTCCATGACCCCGACCACTGGCCTTCGACAGGGCCTTCGCGAGCTCCAGCGCCGGGAAGGGGCGGAACATGTGGATCTTCAGCAGGCCCACCTTGACGCCCTTCTCGCGCTGGGCGTCGATGACGTCCTTGGCCGTGCCGGCCGTCGAGCCGAGCGCCACGATGACCAGGTCGGCGTCGTCGGTGCGGTACTCCTCGAAGAACGAGTAGTGGCGGCCGGTGAGCTGGCCGAACTCCTTGTAGACCTCGGCGATGTACTTCGGCGCCCGCTTGAGCGCCTCGATCTGCGAGACCTTGTGCTCGAAGTAGTAGTCGGTGAGGTCCAGCGGTCCGACCGTGATCGGGTGGTCCATGTCCAGCAGGGAGTACCCGGTCTTGAGGTCCTTGGGCCCGATGAACTTCCAGGCGTCCTCGTCCGGCAGGATGTGCAGCGACTCGGAGGTGTGGCTGATGATGAAGCCGTCGTAGGATCATCACCGGCAGGCGGACGTCCTTGTGTCGGCGATGCGCCAGCACATCAGGGCGTGGTCGTACGCCTCCTGGGTGTTCTCGCACCACAGCTGGATCCAGCCGGCGTCGCGGCCGCCCATGGCGTCGGAGTGGTCGTTGTGGATGTTGATGTTGCCCGACAGCGCGCGGTTGACCACCGGCATGCAGATCGGCAGCCGCAGCGAGGCGGCGATGTAGACGACCTCCACATCAGGGCGAAGCCGGCCGAGCTGGTGGCGGTGAAGGTGCGGGCGCCGGTGGCGGCCGAGCCGATGGTTGCCGCGCTGTGGCCGAGTGCTCGCTCGACCAGGATCATCTCGGTGTCGACGGCCCCGTCGGCGACGAAGTCGGCGAACTTGCATCATCTCGGTCTGGGGCGTGATCGGGAACGCGGGGGCCACGTGGGGACGAGCCTGCTTGAAGGCGGTCGCCACGGCCTCGTTCCCGGTCAGCCTGACGTAGATCTGCTTCATGGACACCTTTCCCGTGGCTACTTCTCGTCGCGGACCGTGACGATGGCCGCTTTCCCCTTGGCGGCGGGCGGGCAGTGCTGCGCACAGATCCCGCAACCTTGTAGTAAGCTCGAAGACGAAGCCCGTCATGACGGTCTTCTCGCCGGTGTTGTCGATGGCCACGGCCGAGTCCGGGCAGTAGATCCAGCAGAACATGCAGTGGATGCAATTCTCGGGGACCCACTGCGGCACGTTCGAGCGCCAATCGCCCGTCTTGAAGGCGGCGGCGTTGCCCGCCTCGGTGATGATGCCGCCCTCGTTCAGGCTGGAAGTCGGGATGAGGCTCATTCGGACACCAACTCCTTATAGGCCCTTTCCACGGCGGTGACGTTCCCGTCGATGACGGCCTGGCTGAACTTCTTCTTGAAGCGCACCACCAGCGAGGCGACGAGGTTCTCCAGGGTGATCACGTCGGCCACCGCGGCCAGCGCGCCGATCATCGGCATGTTGGGATGGGCCGCCCGAAGCTCTCCTGGGCGATGAGCGAGGCGTCCACGGTGTGGACCTTGCCGCCCTTGATGCCCAGCCGCTTGCGGATGTTGGCCGGGGACTCGACGGTGTTGATCAGGAACACCGTGTCCGCGCTGGCGCCGTCGGGCACGCCCGCGCTCGTGGAATCCAGCAGCGTGGGGTCGAGCACGATCACGTAGTCGGGCTCGGCGATGCTGCAGTGCAGGCGGATCGGGGCGTCGGAGATGCGGGTGAACCCGCGCACGGGGGCGCCTCGCCGTTCGGGGGCCGTACTCGGGAAGCCCTGGCTGTGCTTGCCTGGTCGAGGACGGCCTCGGCCAGGAAGATCGCCGCCGTCTTGGCCCCTGTCCGCCGCGGCCGTGCCAGCGGATCTCAGTGGTCGCTGCTGCCATGATCCATCACACTCCTTGCACTGAACTGGCCGCGGGGGCCGGCCGGGTCCCCGCTGTATCGTTCCTTGGGAAAGGTAGTGCCTGCCGCTCAAGGGTCAATTGAAAAGCAAGATCATCACCTGGGTTGTGCCTGCGAGATTGTGTCCGCGCGGTCGGCGGTCCGGTTTCGCATCTTGTGACGGGATGGGCTCTTGCCGGACGGCTCGCGCCGGACTTTCCCTGGGGACGGCGTGTTCGGCATCCGGGCCTCCCCGCCCCCCTGGCCGCAGAGCAATGCCGTTGACGCCGCTGGCGGCGCACCCGTGCCCAGATGGCGATCGCCGACGTTTAACGCAGACACATTTTCGAAGGCACAACCTGGGTGATCTGGTATCGTGGCGAACGTTGGATTCGGTCCTCTTTCGGCATGGAGGCACCCCCTTGCCCCACAACATCTTGCACCGTCACTACCGCCTGGGCGGGATGACGACCGACTACCTGGGCGACGTCGCTGCGCTGGACCGGCTCGCCGGGAGGCTGGGCCGCAGGCCGGCCGTCGCGGTCGTGGACCGGGCGGTGGCGCGGCTGCACGGCGGGCGTCTGGCGGCCGTGCTGCGGGACGGCGGCGGGGCTCCCCTGCCCCGCCTGGTCGTGCCCGGGGGCGAGGCCGCCAAGACGGTGGCGAACCTCGAGCGCGTCTGGCGGTGGCTGGCGGCGCGCGGGCTGCCGCGAGACGGCACGGTCGTCGGGGTGGGCGGCGGCGCGGTGCTGGACCTCGCCGGCTTCGCGGCGGCGACCTGGCTGCGCGGCGTGGCCTTCGCCGCCGTCCCCACGACGCTGCTGGCGGCGGTGGACGCCGGCCTCGGCGGCAAGACCGCGGTCGATCTCGGGGCGCTGAAGAATCCCGTCGGCGCCTTCCACCCCGCCGGGTGCGTGCTGGTCGAGACGGCGCTGCTGGGCACGCTGACGCGGCGCGACTGGCGCTGCGGCCTGGCCGAGACGGTCAAGGCCGCGGTGATCGGCTCGCCGTCCCTTTTCCGCGACCTCGAGGCGCGCACGCCCGACCTCGCGGGCCTGCTGGCCCGCGGGCGGGCGGACCGCCCCGTGCCCGGCGCCCTGGACCTGCCCTGGGCGCCGTGGATCGACGGCGCGGTGAGGGTGAAGGGCCGGCTGGTCAGCGCCGACTTCCGCGAGGCCGGCCCGCGGCGGGCGCTGAACCTCGGGCACACGCTCGGCCACGCGCTGGAGCTGCAGCTGGGGTTGGCGCACGGCGAGGCCGTGGCGCTGGGGCTGGCGGCGGCCGCGCGCCTGGCCGCGGCGCGCGGGACCTGCCCGCGCCGCGACGCCGACCGGATCGTCGCGCTGCTGGCGGCCTGCGGCCTGGCCGTGACGGCGGCGGCGCCGCCGCGGCGCGCGACCGCCGCCCTGGTCGCCGGCGACAAGAAGGTGCGCGGCGGCGAGGTGCGGTGGGTCCTGCCGCTGCGGATCGGCGCGGTGGACATCGACGCGCGCGTTGGGCTCGACGACATGCTGGCGGCGCTGGCGGGGTGAGCCGCCCGGGGCCGGACGCGCGAAGGGCCGCCCCGCGGGGCGGCCCTTCCCTCGTGTCGGCGCGACGCCGCGCGCTACTTCGCGAGCACCAGCTTGGCCGAGCGCTGCTCGCCGCCCGCGGCGACGCGCAGCAGGTAGACGCCCGCGGCGGCCTTGCCGCCCTGGTCGTCGCGGCCGTCCCAGGTCGCCGTGTGCCGCCCGGCGGCCAGGTCCGCGTCGGCGAGCGTGCGCACGACGCGGCCGCGCATGTCGTGGATGCGCGCCGTGACGCGGCCGGCGCGCGGCACCTCGAAGCGGATGGTGGTGCGGGGGTTGAACGGGTTCGGCACCACGTCCGCGATGGCCAGGGCGCGCGGGGCGTCGCCGGCGGCCGTCGCGCCCGCCGTCACCGTCGCCGAGTAGCCGCCGACGTGGCCCTGCTGGTCCACCGCGACCACCGTGAACCAGCCGTCGGGCTGGCCCGGCGCGAACGTGTGGCCGGGGTGGGCCACGGTGCCGGCCACGTGGGCGGCGCCGGGCTGCGTGCCGGCCTCCGGAAGCCGGTAGACGACGTAGTGGTCGACGTCGGGTTCGCCGTTCGGCGCTCAGTCGAGCCTGACGCTCGCCGCGGCCAGTTCGGTCAAGTCGAGCTGCGCGACCGCGGCCGGGGCCACCGGCGTGCAGCCGGGGCCGCCGTAGACGCCGACGTCGGCCCGCGAGCCGTCGGGATCGAGGCAGGCGGGATCGGGATCGCCCCGGTCCAGGCAGGGCGAGTGCAGGGCCAGCGCGTAGTCCCCGGCCGCCGGGTTGCAGAAGCCCGGGGCGGCCACGATGTCGTGGGCGCCGCCCGTCAGGCCGACGTAGTGCCCGCCCGCGTTGTTCCACAGGACGTTGTAGTCGGCCGTGAAGGTGCCGGCGCTGCCCGCCACGCCGCCGCGCGCGTTGCCGGCGATGACGCAGTTGCGCACCAGCAGCGACCCGTCGCCGGTGGTGAACACCGCGGCGAAGCCCGTGCCGGCGCTGTCGAGCAGCAGCGTGTTCTCCAGGCGCAGCGTGGGGGCCGCGCTCGCCGAGATCGAGGCGCCGAGCACGCCGGCGGCGTTGCCCGCCAGCACGGCGTTGCGGACGTCGCCCGAGGCCCCGTCGAGGTGGAAGGCGCCGCCGCGGTCGAGCCGGGCCGTGTTGGCCGCGTAGCGGCCGCCTTCGACGACGAGGCTGCCGCCGAGGATCTGGAAGACGCCGCCGCGGGCGTCCGCGGCGTTGCCGGTGGCGACGACGTCCCGCGCGGTCACCGTCGAGCCGTCCGCCGCGAGGGCCGCGCCGGCGAAGCAGCGGCGGTTGCCCGTGAAGGTCTCGCCGGCCAGTTCGAGGCTGCAGTCGAGGGCGTAGAGGGCGGCGCCCTGATGCCCGGCGACGCTGTCCATGCAGGCGTTCTGCAGGTACTGGTTCCCGGTCAGGACCGCGCCCTCGGCGCCGATCAGCGCCACGGCGCCGCCCAGCGTGGCGCGGTTGCCCTGGAACACGCAGTTCTCGATGCGGGGAGCGCCGTTGATGGCGATGATGGCGCCGCCGACCCCGCTGGCCGTTGAAGGGGTTGGCCGTGTTGTGCGTGAACACGCAGTCCCTGATGGTGGGCGAGGAATCGTTGATGTAGATCGCCCCGCCGTGGCGGCCGAAGACCGGCACGCTGCTGATGCCGCCGACGCAGTCGTGGAACTCGAAACCGACGACGCCGGCGTGGCCGTCGAGGCCGCCGATGAAGCTCATCGCGCTGTCGATCGTCTGCAGGCGCGTCGCGCCCGGCTGCGGGTCGCGCGCGGTGAAGGTCGGGTTCCAGCCGCCGATGATCGTCGTGGGCGTGGTGACGGACACGCGCTCGCCGTAGTCGCCGGCGGCGACGAGCACGGTGTCGCGCCCGGTGCAGGCGGCCAGGGCCGCGGCCAGGCTGCGCGCGGCCGTGGCCTTGGTCTCGTAGGGCGCGACGTCGCCGCCGGTCGGCGAGACGTAGCGCGTGCGGTGGCCGAGCAGGCGCATCCGCTCCGGGGAGATGCCGAAGCCCTGCTGGGTGTCCCCCAGCGGCACCACGCAGAGCTGCAGGTTCGTGGTGGAATGGTTCGGCAGGGTCCAGGCGAAGTGGCCGTTGTTGGGGACGTTCTGCGCGATCCTGGTGTCGAGGAAGCCGCCCAGGGAAGCCCAGATGTCGACCGTGGCGGCGGGTTCGCCGTTCGTCGTCCAGACGATGTCGACCGTCTCGCCGGCCACGTAGTCGCGGTCGTCGAGCGGCGCGAGCACCGCGACGCCGGTCGGCGGCACCACCAGGTCGATCTGGGAGGTCGAGGAGCCGATCAGCGACACGCCGTACTTGATCGTGAAGTAGCCGCCCTCGCCGAAGCCGCCGCCCCAGGAGTTCTTGCAGATCCAGCCGCCGGTGCCGCCGCAGGCGCGGTCGTCCCAGCCCACGATCAGGATCAGGTGGTTGGTGTAGGGCCCGACGTTGTCGGTGTAGCAGCAGGTGCCGTAGCTGGGGAAGGGCTCGTCGGCGTTCATCGCCGAGCACACGGGGCCCTCGAGCAGGGCGTTCTTGATCTGGGTCACGTTGTTCGAGACGTAGTGCCAGTTCGCCACGAAGCCGAAGGGCAGGTGGGAGGACTGGGTGCAGGCGCTGCTGGTGCCGCCGCTGTAGGGGATGGCCTCCTCGTGGACGGCCCCGTAGGTCATCGCCACGTTGTAGACGGCCGAGGCCCAGCCGCCGTCGCAGTCGGCGCCGTACGGGTTGCAGAGGATCATCTGCTGCTCGGACAGGTTGAGGTCCTGCCCGTAGTAGATCTTCAGGTGCGACTCGATCTGCCCGATGGCGGCGAAGGCCCAGCACGAGCCGCAGTCGCCCTGGTTCTTGACCGAGGTCAGGCCGCCCTCGCTCACCCAGCTGAAGTTCGACGGCAGGTCGACCTTGTCCTCGGGGTAGATCTTCAGGTGGTCGCGGTATTCGCGCTCGTAGTCGGGGGGCAGCCGGAACCCGAACAGGTTGGCGCGGGCCTGGGGCGTCAGGCTGTCAGTGAACGCCGTTGACGATTCCCAGCCGGCCTGGGCTGGCCGAAGGCCGCCCCGGCGGCGGCGACGACCAGCAGGCTGACCAGGACCGACAGGCGGACCCTCGCGGCCACGGGAGCGCAAAAAACATTACACGAACGCATCGGCTGCCTTTCGTCCGAACCGGGGGAACAGCGGGATGTCCGGGGCGGCGCTCTCGCGCCGCCACCCTCTATGATACTACAGTTGGCGTCCCGCAGGCAAATCCGCAGGCGCCGCCGCCTCCTCCCGGTCAGTAGAGGCCGACGGGATCGACGTCCAGGGTGATGTCGACGGCGGTTTCGGCGGCCAGGCGGCGGCCGCGGTCGGCCAGCCAGGCCCGCTGGGCGTTGGTCAGGGACCCCTTGACCAGCAGCTGCCAGCGGACGCGGTTCTGCAGGCGGGCGAACACGGCGGGCGCCGGGCCGAGCACCTCCAGCTCGGGCGGCCGCAGGTGGGCGTGCATCAGCTCGGCGAGGCGTCGGGCGGCCTGCTCGACGTCGGCGTGGCGACGGGCCGCCAGCCCCACCCGGAGCATGCGCCGCGCCGGCGGGTACCCCGCCGCCTCGCGCTGCGGCAGCTCGGCCGCGGCGAAGGCCGCGAAATCGTGGCGCGACGCGGCCAGGATCACGGGATGGTCCGGCTGCCAGGTCTGGAAGAGCACGGCGCCGGGGCTCTCCCGGCCCGTGCGCCCGGCGACGCCCTGGGTCCAGCAGCTGGAAGACGCCCGTGCGCGGGAAGTCGGGCAGCGTCAGGCCGTCGTCGGCCGCCAGGACGCCGACCAGATCGACGCGGAGTGGTGGCCCGCCTGGCCTCCATCTGGTGCCGACCAGGATGTTGGCGCCGCGCCGCCGGCAGTCCGAGAGGATCCGCCGGTGGCTGCCGCGGGCGCGGGTGGTGTCTGGTCGAGCCGGCAGGACGCGGGCGTCGGGGGAAATCGCGCGCCAGCGCCAGCTCGAAGCCGCCTGTGCTGGAGCCGCCGGGCAGGAACGACGGGCCGCCACAGTCCGG
>JADJIV010000015.1:0-111890 GCA_016706845.1 bacterium | reverse complement strand
GAGACGCCGTACCCGGTTAGCCGGCCCGTGAAGTTGTAGTTCGTGAGTTGTAACAACCGAACGTGAACCTTGTCTCCCGCCTTGTAGTCGTGGAAACTCCGGAAAGGCGAGGGGGGTTCTCGTTGGACAGCGCCTTCGCCTCGCCGCCAACGGGCTGCCGACCGTGATAAAGCCCATTGCCTGAAGCGGGATTGACGTTGTTGACGGTCAGGCCGTTGGCCGTGGCGTTCGTCTCCTGGCAGTACACGCCCGGCGCGTTGTCCGTCACGACGGAGTTGTCGATGGCGACGGTGCCAGCCGAGATCAACAGGATGCCGGTGGCTGCCCAGCCGGTGCCTGTGTACATGTTGCCGGACACGGCGCAGCCGGAAATAGTGCCGCCGCTGCCGCCCCACAACTGGATGCCGTTCTGGGCGGTGACCGCGGTGGGACCGGCGCCGGTGGTCACGCAATCGACCAGGTCGGCGTTCAGCCCGCCGCTGTGAACGATGCCGCCCTTCTGGTAACCGGCCACGTCGACCCTGGTCAGGTCGACATCGTAGGTCCCCGGGATGTTGTTGTAGGCGTAGACGCCGGTCCCGTGCTGGGCGCCGCTGAAGGGCGTGTCGGTGATGTTGTTCACGGCGACGTCGGTCAGCGAACCGCTGGAGTTCCAGAACGCGACGCCCTGGAAGCGGTAGTTGGCGTTGCCGAGGCCGAGGCCGTCGACGGTCAGATTGAGCATCTCGATGAGGAGACGTCGCATGGAATTTCCTCCGATCGAAGGTTTGGTGCATGACATACAGGGACAGCGGTGCCGGTCCGAATGGGCGAGTCGGGCGAATGGAAACGTTTGGGCGAGTCGAACTAACACATGGGCGAATCGAACAGATGGGCGAATCGAATGAAACGGTCGTGACGAACGCATCGCCCCGATCACCATCAAAATGATCGGACGGCCATTCTGGCACGATGCTGGTGATAAGTCAATGGGTGCGGGCAGTAATACTGCATCCGACAAAAATTGATCATAGGATGAAAAATTCTGCGTGATCCGGGGTGTAATGCTGATCGATCTGTGCCATACTCGGCACCCATCTCCGGCGAACTTCGCCCGTCGCCCCGAGTGGATCCACTCGCCTGGGCACGAGCGAAAGGACCTCCTCATGCAGGCCCCCAAATTGCGATCGGTCCCGGCGGCGTTGGCCGTATTGCTGCTCTCCGCGTGCTGCTGGTCGCAATCCGTATCCTTCGCACCGCCGATCTCCATTCCCGTGACCCTGGACTTCGACGTGGCGATCGATCTCGCCGCCGACGGCGCCGCCGTGATGGGAGCGGAGATCGCGGCGACGTTCGACCCCGCCATCGTCCGCCTCGACGGGATCACGGCCGGCGACTGGTTCACCGGCGCGGGCCAGCCGTACTACTTCCACGACTACACGACGCCCGGCGCCGGCACGATCCACTTCGCCGCCGCCCTGCTCGGTGACGACCGCGTCGCGGACGGCACCCTGGCCGTCTGCCACTTCACGGCGCTCGCGGTGGGTGTCAGCCCGCTGGTGTTCGTGGACGTGGACGTGCGCGACGGGACCAACCTCGACCTTGGCGCCGCGCACAGCGTCGGCGACCTGATCATCATCCAGAGGGCCATCCCCAACGAGAGTTCCGCCTGGGGTGACGTGAAGGCGCTCTGGCGCTGATCGCCGACCGGCGGGCGCGGCCCGGTCATCCGTCTGCGCCGCAGAGGAACACGTGGCGCCGGTCCACCCTGTAAGGGGCGACGGTGCCCACGTACTTGCAGCGCGCCTCGCCGCACGCCGACCGGATCAGGTCGGCCAGGCGGTAGATCTCCAGGCCCGGGGCCGCGCTCAGTCGGGGGTTGCCGCAGTTGACGGGCACGTCGAGCAGCAGCGCCCGGCAGCGCGCGCGCATCGCCTTCAGGAGCGCGACGGCGTAGTCCTCGCCGTGCTCCGCGACCACCCACTGCAGCGTGGAGAAGCAGGTGACCAGGTCCCAGACGGGACGGGGGCGCCGAGGACGCCGCCGGCGGCGCGAATGCGCCGGCGACAGGCGCGCGGCGACGAACTCGGCCGCGACGCCCTTGATCGCGGCCACGCGCCGGGCGGTCGTGACGAAACGTTCGTCGCGGTCCAGGCCCGTGACCACGGCGCCGCGCCTGGCCAGCGAGAAATCGTAGAAGCCGAGGTTGCACCCCAGGTCGAGGTAGCGCAGGCCGCGCGGTTCCCCGCACTGGTCCAGGATCATGCCGAGCCGCTGGTAGGTGGCGCGGTCGTCGGCCTGGCTGGCGAGGCCCGCGAACTCGGGGAAGGGGATGGGCTGGTAGACGTCGCCGTGGTTCACCAGGGGGGCGGCGGCGATCTCCCTCGCCAGCTGCATGGCGGCAGGGTGCAGGCGCGAGGGCGGGCAGCCGAGCGCGTCGGCCAGCGCGAAGTTCCGACGGAAGAACTGGCGGGGCTGTAGCCGGTCGAGGTGCTGGCGCACGCCGGCGCGCACCTCGTTCTCGGGCGCCACCTGCACCCCCCAACTGCGCCGGCCGAGGGCCGCGGCGGCGGCGGCGACCCGCGCGCCCGCCAGGATCGCGTGGCGGCCGTCGCGCAGTTCGGCGAGGACGACGGGTCCTCTTGTGCAGGGCTCGCACCAGCCCTGTTCGAGGCACTTCACCAGGTAGGCGAACTCCGCGCAGTCCTGGTCGGGCCCCCAGGCCCGGCCGGCGTCCGAACGCCCGGTCAGGTGATCGGCGGCGCGGTGGTAGTCGGTCCGGGCGTGATCCAGGTCCGGCTCGGCCAGCACCCGGCGCGCGAAGTCGAGATGGGGCGACGCGGCCAGGGTCACCCCGGCGAAGCTGCGGGAGTCCCGCAGCAGGTCCGGCGGCAGCAGCAGCCGTTCGGGGTCGAGGGCATGTCCGCGGTGGGCAGACGCAGGCGCTGGAAGTCCAGGCCGGCGGGCCGGGGGAGCGCGGGTGTTTGCGCCGCCAGCGCGTGCCAGGCGGTGTGCACCCGAACCGGCGGCCGGCGCCGGACGGTGAGCTGTTCCATGGAGCCGGTGCCTCCCGAGATCACGTGAATCTGGGCAGGGGGTCTCCTCGTGGGGGACCAGGGCTGACCGGCGGGCGCACGGTGGCGCGAGTGTACACCCGCGGGCCTGGCCCTTTGGGAATGCACGAGGGGCGACGGCCGACCGCCCCCGCGGGAACCGGATCGCGGGCGTTCAGCGCCTGAGGATGCTGCCGACGCCCGCGACCTTCGTCGCCACCTTCGCGGGATCGCCCCCGTAGGAGATGTCGCCCGCGCCCCGGATGGAGCCCTCGAAGCTGTCGCTGGCCGTCACGTCGACGTCGCCCGCGCCCGAGATGACGGCTTCGACGTGCTTGGCCGCCAGCCCGACGGCGTCGACATCGCCGGCGCCGTCGACCCGGATGTCCAGGCCGTCGACCCGGCCGCTCAGGTCGATGTCGCCGGCGCCGCGGATCAGCAGGTCGAAGTCGCCGCCCGCAAACCCGTCCGCCTTCACGTCGCCGGCGCCGTTGATCTCCAGGGAAACGAAGGCCGGCGCGGTCAGCGTCAGCCGGGCGTCGTCGTCCGCGTCGCACTCCCGGCGCCAGTCCACGACCAGCGTGCCGTCGCGCACCTCGAGCACGAGGTTGTCGAAGAGGTTGTCGTCCAGGGCTTGACCTCGGCCGCGTGGCCGCCGCCGACCTTCACCTCGATGTCCATGGCCCCGTCCAGCTGCAGGCTGTCCCAGCCCCGCAGGTCGAAGCTGCGGGTCTCGAGCTTGCCGGAACCCTCGAGGCGGTCGCGGTCGTGGTGGCGCGAACGGGCCGTCGCCTCGGAAAACAGGCCGCAGGTCGAGATGACGGTGGCGAGTATCAGGAGACGCTTGGCGCGGAACATGGCGTCCTCCGATCCGGGATGGGTTCGCACCGGTCCGATGTGCGTGCGTTCCCGTCTTGGACGTCGGCCGCAGGTCAAAAGTTTAGATCCAGTTCGCGAAAATTATCCGGCCCGTCGCGAACCGGATCTAGGGCATGGCGACCCGCAGTTCGAGCCGCGCCAGACTCAACCGTCCCTGGTGCGCGTAGTCGATCGCTTCGCCGAGGATGCGCGCGGCCTCCTGCGGGGCGTGGAAGCCCATCGAGTTCTCGGCGTTGATGAAGTCCACGCGGAACTGCGCCTTGCGCTGCAGGGCGCGGGCCTCCTGGAGCTGGGCGTCGGTGGCGCCGGCGGCCATGGCCTGTTCGGTCTCGGCGATCAGGGCGACGACGGCGTCCATGGCCCGGTCCATCAGCTGCTTCGTGCGGTCCTGGATGGTGTGGACCCGGGCGACGAGCTCCTCTTCGCTGTCGCGGTGGCAGACCTGGCACGCCTTCGCGTTGTTGAGCAGGGGGCTGCGCACGTGGTGGTCGCTGACCTTCAGCGCGCCCTCGCGCACGTAGGGCATGTGGCAGTCGGCGCAGGCGACGCCGGCGCGGGCGTGGATGCCCTGGCTCCACAGCTCGAACTCGGGGTGCTGGGCCTTGACGGCCGCGGCGCCGGTGGTCTTGTGCTTCCAGTCCATGAACGGGGAGCCGTCGGGGAAGACGTACCCGTCGTAGACCGCCTCGATGTCCTCGACCTGCAGGCCCTTGTCCCAGGGGAAGAAGAGCGTGGTCTTCGACGCGCAGTAGTACTCGACGTGGCACTGCGCGCAGACCAGGGAGCGCAGCTCCTGCCGGCTGGCCAGGTCGTTGGGGTCGTAGGGGGTCGCGCGGTCGCCCTCGCGCCACTTCCCGATCGACGCCAGGTGCGGCACGGGGTCGTCGCTCGCGGCCAGCGCCGCGAGGCCGTTGAGCAGGCCGGGGCGCGTGATGCGCAGCTGCGTCGAGGCGGGGTCGTGGCAGTCCAGGCAGGTGACCGGGTGCTCGACCTTGGCCGCCGCCTCGGCGTAGGGCAGGGCGGACACCAGCGGGAAGCCGGTCATCAGCTGCTGCTGGCCGTTGTCGCTCAGCAGCGGGTCGTCCAGCGAGCCGGGGGCGCCGGCGGCCAGGCCGGCCTCGCGGTAGGCGACCGTGATCGAGGCGTGGCAGTGCAGGCAGGCGCCGACCTGGGGCTTCTGCAGCACGCGCTCGGTCTCCTGCTGGTCGTGCAGCATGTAGGCGTGGCCGCGCTCCTCGCGGAAGTCGATGGCGAAGGCGTAGCCGTTCCACATCGTCTTGAGGCGCGGGTCCTGCTCGATGCGGCTGGTCGACTTGTGGACGCTGTCGCGCCCTACGGCGAAGGGGTCGGCCTCGCTGCCGCCGTAGCGCGTGCGCTCCATGTCCACGGTGCGCCGGTAGCTGTCGTACTGGCGGGGGAAGTTCCGGCCCCACACGGCGGGGTCGGTGGTCCGCTCGTCGACGTCGGCGACCTTGAAGACCGTCGTCTTCGCCCTCGGTCTTGCGCTCGGCGATGTTGTCCCTCAGCGCGAACAGGGCGACGACGGCCAGGGCGGTGACGGTCGCGACCAGGACGTAGCGGATCTTCATGGAGACCTCCCTTTCAGCGGGCAGGGCCGTGCCCGGACGTGATGTGGCAGCGGATGCAGTCGAACTGGCTCTCGTCGCGGCCGTGCGTGGCGACGACGTCGTGGACCAGTTCGCGGTGGCATTCCATGCAGTTGTGGTTGAGGGTCCGCCGGTTGTGCGCGCGGATGCGGATGGGCTCCGGGAAGTCCTGGAGCGTGAAGCCTTTGGAATGCCAGAAGCCGTTCTCGGCTTTCGTGAAGTACTTGGGGATCAGGCTGTGGGGCGTGTGGCAGTCGTTGCAGGTGGCCACGGCGTGATGGCTGGACTTGAGCCAACCGTCGTACTGGTCGTTCATGATGTGGCAGTTCTTGCAGGCTTGAGGATCGTTGGAGAGGTAGGCAAAGCCCTCTCCATAGATGAAGGTGGAACCGCCGAGGCCGACCAGACCGCCGATCAGGATCGCGAGGAGAAGCGGCATGACCCTCCCGCCCGGTTGCGCGCGACTTCCCGTCCTGCCCCATAATGTACACCTAATAGTATAGAATACTCACTCAGCCAAACATCGCAAGGAGAAAATGAGGAGCCGGAACAGCCGGCCGGCCGAGGATCGCGTCGGTTGACAGGGCGGCCCCGGGGGAGGGATGATGAAGCGGCACCCCGCCCGCTCCCCGCACCCGCCGAGGTTGCCATGAATCTGCTGAACCGTCCAGGACTCCCGGAATCCAAACGGGACCGGACCATACCCTACACCTACGAGGCGCAGGTCGACCGGCTGCGCGGGGCGGGCTCCGAGCCGCTGGTCAGATCCTACTTCGCGGACACGCTCTGCGGGCTGGTGGAACTGCTGGCCGGTGAGGGGATCGCGCCATCGCAAGCGCGGCTGTTCGCCGTCTACGGGCAGGTGCCGACCCCGCTGGAGACGCGACGCTGCGTCGGCGGCGACGGGGCCTGGCTGCTGCCGCCGCGACTCTGCAGCGCGCTCGAACAGCACTTCCTGGAATCCGGCGACGACCGCTACCGGGGGCACGTCGAACACGGCGGTTGTGCTTACGACGATCGCGACAAGACCGGGCATGGTCCCTACTGACCGTCTTGAAGACGATGCAACGAGGAGGAGGAACGACCATGCACCGCATGACGATGGCCGCGGTGATGACCGCAATGTTGGCGGCGACCGGTTCCGCCGCCCGCCGGGGCGCGATCCCGCCGCCGGTGTACGACTTCTGCGGCGCCGCCGTCGCGGTCGTCACCGACGCGCAGGGGCATGCCGCCTACGCGGGGGACACGTGCGACGGGGACAATCAGGTCCTCGACCACCAGTGCGACGGCTTCGCGACGCACAACGGCCGGGAAGATTACTACCGGATCGACCTGGATGTGGGGGACACCTTGTCGGCCACGGTCGCCCACGCCGGCGATGCCGTGCTGATGGTGACGGCCGAGTGCATCGCCTTCGGCACGATGTTCACCTGCCTGGCGGGCGCCGACGCGGCTGGTCCGGGCGGCGTCGAGACGATCTCCTACGCCAACTACTACGCGCAGCGCACGGTCTACCTCGTCGTCGACAGTCACACCACGGCGGGGTGCGGCGCCTACACGCTCGATCTATCGATCCTGGGCGAGGTGGCGACGCAAGGGGCGAGCTTCGGCGCCGTCAAGGCCGCCTACCGCTGATTCGTGCCGCGTGGCGCCGATCAGCGCGCCGTTTCCGCCACGGGCTTGCTCAGCGGCAGACCCAGCGCACGCCGTATCTCCGCCTGCACGTCCGCCACCGGCAGCGTGCCGTCGACCCGCACGACCAGCTCCTTGCGGGCGAACAGATCCAGCACGGGACGGGTCACGGTGTGGAAGTCGTCCAGGCGGGCCTGCAGGGCGGCCTCGGTGTCGTCGGGCCGCGTGACCAGGATGCCGCCGCACACGTCGCAGCGGTCGGCGACGGCGGGGCGGTGGTGGATCAGGTTGTAGTCCAGGCCGCAGCCGCTGCACAGGCGCCGCGACATCACCCGCTCCAGCACCACGTGGTCGGGCACCTGGATGTCGATCACCGCGTCGATGTCGAACCGCTCCAGGAAGAACTCGGCCTGCGTGCGGTTGCGCGGGAAGCCGTCCAGGACGAAACCGTAGTTCCAGTCGTGCTCGTCGAGCCGGGCGTTGACGATGTCGGCCACGATCTCGTCCGGCACCAGTTTGCCGGCGTCCACGATCCGCTTGATGCGCGCGGCGAGCTTCGTGTGCTGCTGGATGTTCCAGCGGAAGATGTCCCCGACGCTGATGTGGACCAGGTCGAGGTCCTGCGCCAACAGCTTGGCCTGCGTGCCCTTGCCGCAGCCCTGCACGCCCATGATCACGTACTTGTGCATCGCGTTCCTCCCCGGCGGGATGACGAAGGGATCGGCCCCGGCCGCCGTTGTCTTCGGCCGTCGGCGGCGCGTCTGTCGCGTTTTCTTTCAAGCCCGACCTTCCCACCCCGCATTTTGTTGACGGCTGGCGCCGGCCTGACGCACGATCCGGTCGGAAACCCACCAGGAGGTCAAGGATGACCAGCCGCACCCGGCTGCTAACCTGCTGCGCCGGCATCGCCCTCGCGTGCGGACCCGGCCCTGCGACGGCCCGGGACGCCCAGCACGTCAGCGAACTCGCCCACTGGTTCAACGGGCCTTGCCGCGTCGTGAAGCTCGCGGACGGGATCGTCCATGTGGGCAACGGCATGGCGCTGGACCTCGCCGATCTCAACGACGGGGGCGCGCCGCGGCCGCTGGGCAAGGTCGCGCTGCCGGCGACGGTGGAGGACCTGGCCGTCGACGGCGACCTGATCGTGGCCGCGCTCGGGACGTCCGGCATGCGCGTGATCGACGCGAGCGACCCGGGCGAGCCGCGGATCGTCGGGGTGTTCGCCGAGTCGGGCGCCGACGTGCGCGGCGTCGCGCTGGGGGACGGCGTGGCCTACCTGGCCGACCTGGCCCTCGGGCTGCGCGTCGTGAGCCTGGCGGATCCGGCGTCGCCGGCCCTGATCGGCGGCCTCGATCCCGGCGACGACCTCTCGCGGCTGGCCCTGCGCGGCAGCACGCTCTACCTCTGCGACTTCTCCGGCGATCTGCGCGTGATCGACGTTTCCTCCCCGGCGCATCCGGTCCAGCTCGGCTACTTCGGCAGCTGGGGCGGCGTCTACGGCGTGGACGTGTCCGGCACCCACGTCTACCTGGCCGACGGCGTGCTGGGCCTGCGGATCGTCCTGGACGTCGCGGACCCGGCCCACCCCCGCGAGATCGGTTCCCTGGACACGACCGGCTGGGCCTACGGCGTTGCGGTCGATGCAGGCAGGGCTTACGTGGCCGACGGCACGGCCGGCCTGCGCATCGTCGACGTGAGCGCGCCGAGTGCGCCGGTCCAGCTGTCCGTGCTGGACACCGCAGGCCACGCCTGGAACGTCGCCATCGCGGGCGACCGGGCCTACCTGGCGGACTCCTGGCCCGGTCTGCGGATCGTCGACGTCTCCGCGCCGGCGGTCCCCGCCGAGGTCGGCGGCTACCTGATGCGCGGCAATGCGGCGGCGGTGGCGCGCCGCGACAGCCTCGTCGCCGTCGCCGACCTCGAGCACGGCCTGCGGCTGCTGGCGCTGCGCGACGGCGCGCGCCTGTTCGAGATCGCTTCGGTGGACCTGGGCGCGCCGGTGGCCGACGTGGTCATCCACGGCACCCAGGTCTACGCCGCCGTGCGCACCGCGGGCCTGGCGGTGATCGACGCGGGCCTGCCCTCGGCGCCGGTCGTGTCCGGCGTCTACGGCACCGGCGGGGACGCGCGCGCGCTGGCCCTGGAGGGCGCGCGTCTCTACGTCGCGGCGGGTTCCGGCGGGCTGCGGGTGCTGGACGTGGCCAACCCGGCCGCGCCCTTCCCGATCGGGCAGGCGAGCCCGCCCGGGAGCGCCGTGGATGTCGCGGCCGACGGCGACGACGTGGTGGTGGCGGTCGCGTCGGTGGGAGTGGTCACCTACGACCTGCTGAACCCGGGCGCGCCGGCGCCGCGCGACACGCTCGCGCTGGCCGGCGAGACGCTGGCGGTCGCGCGCCTGGACGCCGCGATCTACGTCGCGGCCGGGGCGGCCGGCGTGCGCGTGGTCGACGCGTCGGACGGCGGCGCCCTGACCCTGCACCATACCGTCGGGCTGCCCGGCTACGTGCAGGGGGTGGACGCGGCCCTCGATCACCTCTACGCCGCCGCCGGGAGCGCGGGCTTGCGGGTCCTGGATGCCGGCATCGCGCTGGATCCCTACCAGGTCGGCTGGTACACGACCGCCTACGCGGCCGGGCTTGCCGCCGACGGCCGCGACATCGTGCTGGCCGACGGCTACGACGGCGTGCGGCTGCTGCGCAACGCCCTGGTCGTGCCGGCGGTGGTCGAGGAGTTCACGGCGGTCTGGCAGGGCGGCGCCGCCGATGTGCGCTGGCAGGTGCGCGGGCTGCCGCCGGGCGGGGAGCCGCGCCTCGAGCGCCGCGATCCCGACGGCGGTGCCGTCGAACTGGGACTGCTGACGGAACCCGAGGCTGGCCGGCTGCGCGATGCTTCGGCGCCGCGATTCGGCGCCGTCTACCGACTGATCGACGCAGGGCGGGTCCTGGCCGAGTCCGTCCTGCCGCCGGCGCCGGCGACGGCCCTCGCTCTGGCCGCCGCCCCGAACCCGTTCAACCCGCGGCTGGTCGTGCGCTTCGACCTGCCGGTGCCGGGACTCGCGCGCCTGACCGCCTACGACCTGCGCGGCCGCCGCGCTGCCGTGCTGCTGGACTCTGCGCAACCCGCCGGCCCCGGCCTCGCGATCTGGGAAGGCCGGGACGACGCGGGCCGTCCGCTGCCTTCGGGCACCTATATGTTGCGCCTGGAACACGCCGGTCACGTGCGCTCGCTCGCCGTCCGACTCGTGCGCTGACCGGTTCGCTTCGACCCATGCCGCCGTGCGACTTGGGTCAGCACTTCCTGCCGGGACAGGGGTGTCCTGCAGGCCTTGGAGCCAGGATGGCGGAAAGGCCGGAAGGCCAAGCGCTCAGGGCACACGAGGTGCCCTGAGCGCGTCCCCTGTCCCGGCAGGAAGTGCGCCTACATACCGCGCCAGCACTTCTCGGGCTCGGGCCGGTTGCCGAGGATCTCCTCGATGCGCTCCAGCACCTCGGGCGTCAGCTGCGCCGCGGTTTCCAGCGCCTTCATGTTCTCCGTCACCTGCTCGGGCCGCGAGGCGCCGGTGATCACCGTGCTGACGTCGTCGTTGGCCAGGCACCAGGCGAGGGCCAGCTGGGCCATGGTGCAGCCGAGCTCGTGCGCCAGCGGCGTCAGCAGCTTGACCTTGGCGATCTTCTGGCGGCCCTCCTCGCTCTCGAGGTGGGGGCGCAGCCACTGGTAGTTCGGCAGGGACATGCGCGAGCCCTCGGGGATGCCGTCGTTGTACTTGCCGGTCAGGATGCCGCTGGCCAGCGGCGACCAGATCGTGGTGCCCAGGCCGATCTCCTCGTAGAGCGGCGCGTACTCGACCTCGACGCGGTGGCGGTGCAGCATGTGGTACTGCGGCTGCTCCATCGTCGGCGGCGTCAGGTGCTCGGCGCGCGCGATGTCGTAGGCGCGGCGGATCTGCGCGGCGCTCCACTCGCTGGTGCCCCAGTAGAACGCCCGGCCGCTCTCCACGACCCGGTGCATGGCCCGCACGGTCTCCTCGATCGGCGTCTCGAGATCGGGGCGGTGGCAGAAGATCAGGTCCACGTAGTCCAGGCCCAGGCGCTTCAGCGCGGCGTCGGTGCCCTCCATGATGTGCTTGCGCGAAAGGCCGCGGTCGTTCGGTCCGGGGCCGCCCCAGAAGATCTTGGTCGAGATGACCAGGTCGCTGCGTTTCCAGCCGGCGCGGTGCAGGACAGCGCCCATGATCTCCTCGGAGCGTCCGGCCGCGTAGACCTCGGCGTTGTCGAAGAAGTTCACGCCGGCGTCGACGGCGGCCTTCATGCAGGCGTGGGCGTTGTCGACGTCCATCTGGTCGCCGAAGGTCACCCACGAGCCGAACGAGAGTGCCGAGACCTTCAGGCCCGATCGGCCGAGGAACCTGTATTCCATGTCATCCTCCTGCGGGGGTTCGTGCTGGACGTTCGATCATTCAGGCTCTTCGCCTCAGGGAGGCCGCGGCGCCGGCCAGGACGTAGACCAGCGCCGCCAGGAGAATCGTCACCGCGCCGGCCGGCAGGTCGGCGCGGTAGGCGAGGGCCAGGCCGGCGGCCGTCAGCACCGAGCTCAGGGCGGCCGCCAGCAGCATCATCTGCCACAGGCGGCGCGAGAAGCGCCCCACGGCCGAGACGGGCAGGGAGATCAGCGCGATCACCAGGACCACGCCCACCACGTAGATCAGCGTCACGATGGTCAGCGCCACCAGCACCAGCAGCAGCGTGAACACGGCGTCGGTGCGCACGCCGCGCAGGCGCGCGAACTCCTCGTCGTAGCAGACCGCCAGCAGCGGGTCGTAGAACAGCGCGACCACCAGCAGGATCACGCCGTCCAGCAGCAGCAGCAGGCGCAGGGTCTCGGGGTCCACCATGACGATGTTGCCGAACAGGTAGGTCATCAGGTCGGCCTTGTAGCCCGGCGTCAGGAACAGGAAGAGCACGCCGACGGCCATGCCGACGGCCCACAGGGCCGAGATGACCGTGTCCTCGCGGTCGCCGCCGCGGGTGCGCGCCACGCCGATGATCAGGGCGCCGAGCAGGGCCGCGAAGACGGCGCCGTGCAGGGGCGTCAGCCAGGCCCAGCCGTGCACCGTGCGCAGCCAGATCGCCAGGCCCATGCCGCCCAGCACCGCGTGGGCGAGGCTGCCGGCGATGGCGGTGATGCGGCGCGTCACGACGTAGGTCCCGACCACGCCGCTCGCGACGCTCGCCAGCACGCCGGCCAGCAGGGCGTGACGCAGGAAGGCGTGCCGGCCCAGCGCGTCCAGGAATTCAGTCATGGCAGGCCCCGCTGCCTGGGGGGTGGTCGGTGTGGTCGTGGTCGTGGCGGACCAGCCGCAGGTCCTCGCGGGCGTCGAAGAGCAGGGACAGCTCCTGCGGGATCTCGGTCACGCAGTGCTCGACGCAGGTGCGGTTGACGCACAGGACGCGGTTGACGAAGCGCGAGACCATGCTCACGTCGTGGGAGACCATCAGGATCGTGCGCGTGTCGTTCAGGCGGTTCAACAGGGCGTACAGGTCGTCCTGGACCGCCGGGTCGAGGCTGGCGGTGGGCTCGTCCAGCAGCAGGATCTCCGGCTCGCCGCACAGCGCGCGGGCGATCAGCACCTTCTGGCGCTGGCCGCCCGACAGTTCGGAGAAGGGCCGGTCGCGCAGGTCGGCCGCGTCGGTCGCCTCCAGGGCGGCCAGGGCGGCTTCGCGGTCGCGGCGCCGGTAGGGGCCCAGGGTCGGGCGCAGGCCCAGGCGTCCCATGATGGTCACGTCCATGACGGTGACCGGGAAGCGCGGGTCCAGTTCGACGCGCTGGGGCATGTAGCCCAGCTTCAGGCGCGCCTTGGACGGCGGGCTGCCGAACACCTCGATCGTGCCGCGACGCGGCGAGAGCAGTCCCAGCAGCAGCTTCAGCAGGGTCGACTTGCCGCCGCCGTTGGGTCCGATGACCGATACGAAGTCCAGGACGTTGACGTCGAAGTGCACGCCCTGCAGGACGGGCTGGCGGCCGTAGGCGAAGTCCAGGTCGCGGACGCTGATCGCCGGGGCGGCGCTCACGGTGCAGCCGCCGGAGACATCGCGGCGAGCATCGCCGCGGCCATGCCGCGCAGATTCGCCGCGTAGTCGCGGGCCAGCGGGTCCAGCACGTCCACCGTGATGCCGGCCTCGCGGGCGACGGTCCGGGCCTGGTCCGGCGAGGTCTGCGGCTGCAGGAAGAGCGTGCGCACGCCGCGGGCGCGGGCGCGCTCGAGGATCGCGGCGAGGTGGCGGGGGCTCGGCGACAGGCCGCCCTGCTCCACCGCGGTCTGGGTCAGGCCGTAGCGTTCGGCGAACCAGCCGAACGCGGGGTGCATGACCAGCAGTTCGCCGCCGCGCACCGGGGCGAGGGTCGCCGCCAGCTCGCGGTCGAGGTCGGCGAGTTCGCGTTGCAGCACAACCAGCCGTTCAGCATAGTGGGCGGCGCCGGCGGGGTCGAGCCGGCCCAGGGCGGTGGCCATCCGTGCCGCTGCGCCGGCGGCCTGGTCGGGGTCGAGCCAGACGTGGGGGTCGTGCTCGTGCTCGCCGTCGTGATCGTGCCCGTCATCGTGTGCGGCGGCGCTGGTCGGCAGGCCGACCGCCTCGTCGGCGGTGGGCACGATGCGCAGGTCCGGCAGCATCCGCTGCAGGCGGGGCTGCAGGGCCTGTTCCATGGTGGCGCCCACGGTGAACCAGAGCGCGGCGCCGGCGGCCGCCGTCAGCTGGCGGGGCGTGGGGTCGTAGGCGTGCGGCGAGGCTCCCGGGGGCACGAGTTCCAGCACGGCGATGCGATCGCCGGCCAGGCGCTCCACGAGCCAGGCCTGCGGCGGGATGCTGACCAGGACCAGGGGCCGGGCGTCCGCGTCGGCGGGGCCGGCGACGGAAGCAGCGGCTGCGCACAGCAGCAACAGCGTCATGGCGATCGTGGCTCGTCCGGACATCGTCCCTCTCCGTCGGTGGACCCCCACCATGGAAAGCGAATCCGGGCGCGAATGCAACCCCGCAGGTGCACCGTCGTAAGGGATCCGCCCGAACCCGAGGAGCCGAGATGCGCCAGACGATCGCCCTGTCGTTCCTGCTGTGCCTGACGGCGACCGCGCCGGCCTTCGCCGACGCGGTCCGGCTCGCCGCCCCCGAGCCCGGCGCCCTGCTGAGCGCCGGCTTCCGCGTGGAGGCGGCGGGCGAGGTCGAGATCGCGGCCGTGGGCCTGCGCCAGAAGTTCACCGGCAACGACGCCGTCCGCGCCTGGCTGATGCGGCGGGGCGTCGAGGAACCGGTGTGGGCCCAGGACCCCGAGGCCGGCGAACCGGTCGGCGCCAGCCGACTGCTGCGGCGCAGCACGACCCGCGCGACGCTGGCGCCGGGAGACTACGTCCTGCACCTCGCCGCCGGCCGGCGCGCGCGCGACGGCAAGGCCTTCCACCAGTGGCGCACGGTGCTGAACGACGTGGCCGACCTGCTCAACCGCGAGGATCCCCAGGCCAGCCCCGCCGAGTATTTCGGAAAGTGTGAAGTCACGGTCACGCCCCGCGGCGGTTGCGCGCTGTCGCCGACGACGGCGACGGGGCCCGATTGGCCCGTCGTCGTGCGGCCCGCCGCGGACGCCCGACTCGCCGCGGTCCCGTTCCGGCTGTCGCGCACGGCGCGGCTGACGGTGCAGGTGACCGGGGAAGCCGACGAGCGGGACGGCGCCGCGCTCGACTTCGGCTGGATCGAGGACGTCAACACCGGACGGACCGTCTGGAGCGCCGAAGACGAGTCGCCGCGACCGGCCGGCAACGCAGCCGTCAACGTGAGGTGGCAGGGGTCCCTGGCGCTGAACGCGGGGGATTACCTGGCCGGCTTCCTCAGCGACGCCGTCCACGGACCCGGGGACTGGCACGACCTGCCGCCGTATGATCCCGAAGCCTGGGGACTGCGGCTGGCGCCGGTTGCCGCCGACACCGGCGCGCTGGCCATGACACCCGCGGACGCCGCCGTCATGCGCGCGCCGGAACTGCTGGTCCGTCTGGTGCGCCCCGGGAACGAGGCAGCGCTGCGCGAGGAGTTCGAACTGCCCCGCGCATCCCGTCTGCACGTGCTCTGCCTCGGCGAGGGCGGGCGGCAGGTGTTCGACCGCGGTGCGATCAGGGATCTCGGCAGCGACCAGGAAGTCTGGGCGCTGACCGGTGCGACGGCGCGGCCCGCCGGAGGCGCGGGGAAGAACCTGCGCTTCGACGGCGAGATCACGCTGCCCGCCGGCCGCTACCTCGCCACCTTCGTCACCGACGGCAGCCACAGCTGCGGCGACTGGAACGCTGCGCCGCCGCACGGGGCGCAGAACTACGGGCTGACGGTCCGCCTTCTCCCCTGATCCTGCGGCGGTCCCGACGAACGAAAGGCCCCTCCCGGTCGGGAGGGGCCTTCGCCGTGCAGGCCCGGAGGGCCCTAGCGATCTGACAGGAGATCTACTTGAACATCGCCTTCACGCCGCCCCACTGCTGGTACTCGTTGGCGACGGGAGCGTCGATGGTCACGGTCGTGAGGCTGCAGGCGCCGGCGCCGTAGCCGTCGATGATCAGGTAGTACCAGCCGGCGGCGGCGGCGCTGTAGCTGATGGTCTCGATGCCGTTGGCGACGGTGTCGTCCGCACCGGCGACGCAGGTCGCGGCGGCGGCGGCGCAGTCGGTCACGAGCCAGATGGCCGAGTCGTGGGCGCCGGTCATCGAAGCGGTGATGTTCTCGCCCTCGGCCAGGTAGACCTTGTAGGTGGCGTCGTTGGCGGCGCTGGCGTAGCCGGTGCAGCCCGCGCTGCCGCCGGCGTCGTAGTTGTTGGTGTAGCCGGCGCAGAGGTCGACCGTGAAGACGTTGGTCTCGAAGCTCTGCAGGTCGATGGCGCCCGCGCAGACGTCGTTGGCCGGCGGCGGCGGCGGCGGCACGTCCTCGGTGATGGTCAGGCTGAACGTCGGGACGCAGTTCGGGGTCGGCCACGTGTCGATCATGATCCAGTAGCTGCCGGCGGCCAGGGTCTTGTCGTTGATGGCGCGGTTGCCGGCGCTGCCCGTGTTGATGGCGATGCAGGTGGTCGGGTCGGGCGGGCAGCTGTCGTCCAGCAGCATGCCGGTCCAGGTGGCCGTCGTGCTCATCAGGATGTCGATCGTCGTCTCGGCCGCGAGGTCGAGGCGGTACATGACATCCTCGCCGCCGTCGTAGTTGCCCAGACAGGTGGCGGCGTAGGTGTTGCCCATGCCGCAGTTGGTCTGGCCGGTCAGGTTGGCCGGCAGGCTGGAGATGACGATGGGGTCGGTGCAGTCCGCGCCGGTGATCAGCAGCGGGCTGGTCTGCTCCGGCACGTAGCCGGTGGGGCCGTGCAGGGCCTCGTCCTTGTCCATGGCGCTCGCCGCGACGGCGAGGCCCAGGATCATCAGGATCGCGAGCGTCAGTTTGCCTGTCCTCATGAAGTGTCCCCCTCGAGGTAGTTGAAAACCCGCCGTCGTGGGCGTGCGCCACGTGCGGCCCCGGACAACCGTCCGAATTTCCCCTGACCCGCCCTCGCATTATGAAACAGCAAGAAACATTCAGGGATATCGCGATTCTAGCATAAAAGTCATATGCTGCGAAAGTTAATTTTCATCTGGAATGGGTGATTTTCCAGGCCATTTGAATGATCGTTTGCTAAAACGCTTAACTCGATGATATGATGCAAGAAGACGTCACCTGCAGTCTGCTTGCCGCAGGAGGCCCCATGGCACACCGGCACCTCTCGCACCGTCTCGTGCTCGCCCTCGCGGCCGGCCTGATTCTGGCCGGTGGTATCGCCGATCCCGCCCCGGCGGCCCCGCGCACGGTCCTGGGGGAGCTGTTCTCCTCGGCCGGCTGACCCTACTGCCCTTCCGCGGTCGCGGGATTCCATGATCTGCTCGCCGCTTACGACAGCACCGAGTTCGTCGCTCTCACCTGGGACATCGGCGCCGGCGCCGGCGGCGCCCGTTTCAACTACTACGGCTTCACCGGGACGCCCGCGGCCATGTTCGACGGGCTGGTCAGCTCGGTGGGCGGCATGCCCAGCGGCAGCATGTTCGACAGCTACCAGCCGCTGGTGCAGAACCGCCTGGGCATCGCCTCGCCCCTGACGATCACCGCCGGTTTCCAGGTCGCCGGCACGGGTGGTTCGGTCTCCGCCACCATCCAGGTGGCCTCGACCGTGACCACGGGGTCGAACCAGGTGCGCTTCTACGTCTACGAGGCGTTCCCCCGCCCCGAGCACCCCAACTACGTGCGCGCGGTCCTGGCGGGCGAGCCCTTCGCGCTGACCGCGCCCGGGCAGTCGGTCACCGTCCAGCGCTCGTTCACCGTCGATCCGTCGTGGGATCCCGAGCGGCTCGGCGTGATCGTCTTCGTGCAGAGCGACGTGAACCGTTCGGTGCTGCAGGCCGCCGAGGCCGAGGCCGACTACGCCGGCGTGCTGGCGATCGACGCGCAGCCCGACGGCCTCGGGGCGCCGTGGACCCTGACCGGTCCCGGCGGCTTCTCGCTCGACGGCATGGACGACCGCGCCGTGCGCGTGTTCCTGACCGGCGAGTACACCCTGGCCTGGGGCGAGGTCCCCGGCTGGACCGCGCCCGTGCCCGCGATCGCGACGGCCCAGTTGGAGCAGGACGAGGAGATCACGCTGACAGGTCTCTACACCGACGGGCCCTTCACGGCGGCGGCCGACGCTGACCTCTCCCTGGCCGGCGCCGCGGCGCGCGGCGTGGCGATCGTCGACGCCGATCAGGACGGCGACCTGGACATCTACGTCTCGGTCCGCGGCGGCCCGAATGCGCTGCTGTCCAACGGCGGCGGCCTGGACTTCGCCTCCGGCGGCCACGCCCTGCTGCGCGACGCGGGCGCGGGCATGTCGGCGGTCTGGGCCGACGTGACCGGCGACGGCCGGCGCGACGTCTACCTGGTGCGCGACGGCCAGGCCAACCTGCTGCTGCGCGCCGACGGCGCCGGCGGCTACCTCGACGCGACCTTCGGACAGGTGGGGGACGCCGGTCCGGGGACCTCGGCCTCGGCCGTGGACTTCGACCGCGATGGTCTGCTGGACCTGTACGCGGTCAACGGCGGCACGGCGAACGTCCTGCTGCGCGGAATCGCCGACATGGGCTTCGCGTGGTTCATGATGGGCCAGTCGGGTCTGGTCGCCGACGCCGGCGACGGTGCGGGCGCGGCCTGGGGCGACTTCGACGGCGACGGGGACCAGGACCTCTACCTGGCGAACCGCTTCAGCGCGAACCGGCTCCTGCAGAACGGCGGGTCCTACGGCTGGTTCAACGCGACCGGCACCGGAGTGCTGGCCGACACCGGCAACGGCCACGGCGTGGCCTGGGGCGACTACGACAACGACGGGGACCTCGACCTCTACGTGGCCAACGACGGCCAGGCCGATCTGCTGGTCCGCAACGACCGCGGCTCCTGGGCGCTGATCGTCGGCGGGAGCCTCGGGGACGTCGGCCACGGCCGGGGGGTCGCCTGGGGCGACCTGGACAACGACGGGGATCTCGATCTCTACCTGGCCCGTCACGGAGAGTCCGACCTCGTGCTGCGCAACGACGGCAGTGGCGCCTTCGTCCGCGTGCCGACGGGCGTCGCGGCGGTCAGCGGCGCGGCCGAGGGCGTCGCCCTGGGCGACCTCGACGGCGACGGCGCCCTGGACGTCTACGTGGCCAACGACGGTGGGCCGAGCGTCTTGCTGCACAACGGGATGGCCGCGGGCAACCACTGGCTCCACTTCGACCTCGCGGCGTCCGGCGCCAACACCTCGGCCGTGGGTGCCCGCGTCTGGCTGACCGCCGGCGGCGTGCGTCAGATGCGCGAGGTCGGCGCCGGCGGCGGCTACCTGTCCCAGGACTCGCCGACGGTCGAGTTCGGCCTGGGCGGCAGCGCGGTCGCCGATACCCTGCGCATCCGCTGGCCCGACGGCCAGCAGCAGGTCATCACCGGCCTGGCCGCCGACCGGCGGCTGAACGTGCGCCAGGGCGTAACCGTGGCGGCGCCGTCCCTGCCGGTGCAGGCGCTGCGGCTGCACGAACCGTTCCCGAATCCGTTCAACCCGGCCACGACCCTGCGGTACGAGCTGCCGCGGACCGGTCGCGTCGAACTGCGGGTCTACGACGTCGCCGGCCGGCTCGTGCGCACCTTGCGGGCGGGAGCGGTCGAGGCGGCGGGGCGCCGCGAGGCCGTGTGGGACGGCCGTGACGACGCGGGACGCGCCGCCGCCGCCGGCGCCTACGTCGTGCGCCTGTCGGCGAACGGGGAGACCCTCGGCCGGCGCCTGCTGCTGGTGAAGTAGCAACCCTTTGCTGAATCGCCGCGGTCCCGCGCACCCCCGGTGCGCGGGACCTTTTTCGTGGCGGATGCCGCGGGGCGGTTGTGCGCGAAGCTTCCGGCGCTTATCCTGTCGCCTCGTCGCATCCCACCCGAACCCGCGAGGAGTCCATGGCTCCGCAATACGTCTTCACGATGATCGGCCTGAAGAAGGTCATCCCGCCGAACCGCGAGATCCTGCGCGGGCTGGGTTGTCGTTCCTGCCGGGCGCCAAGATCGGCGTCATCGGCCTCAACGGCGCGGGCAAGAGCACGCTGCTGCGGATCATGGCCGGCGTGGACCAGGAGTTCATCGGCGAGGCGTACCCCGCCGACGGCGTGCGCATCGGCTTCCTGCCCCAGGAGCCCACGCTGGACCCGACGAAGGACGTGCTCGGCAACGTCGAGGAGGCGGTGGCAGATCTCAAGGCGAAGATCGACCGCTTCAACGCGATCAGCCAGCGCATGTGCGAGCCGATCGACGACGACGAGATGACCTCGCTGATGAACGAGATGGGCGCGCTGCAGGACCAGATCGACGCCCAGCAGGGCTGGGAGCTGGACCGCACGCTGGAGATCGCGATGGACGCGCTGCGCTGCCCGCCGGGCGACGCCAAGGTCGAGACGTTGTCCGGCGGCGAAGTGCGCCGCGTCGCCCTCTGCAAGCTGCTGCTGCAGAAGCCGGACATGCTGCTGCTGGACGAGCCCACCAACCACCTCGACGCCGAGTCGGTGGCCTGGCTCGAGCGCCACCTGCGCGAGTACGAGGGGACCGTGGTGATCGTGACCCACGACCGCTACTTCCTGGACAACGTCACCGGCTGGGTGCTCGAGCTGGACCGCGGCAACGGCATCCCCTGGGAGGGCAACTACTCCTCGTGGCTGGACCAGAAGCGCAAGCAGCTCTCCGAGGCGCAGAAGCAGGACGAGGCGCGGATCAAGACCCTCGAGCGCGAGCTGGAGTGGGTGCGCACGCCCGCCCGCGCGCGCCACAAGAAGAGCAAGGCCCGCCTGTCCCGCTACGAGGAGCTGGTGACCCAGGAGCGCGACCTGCGCCAGGGCACGGCCCAGATCTCACTGCCGCCAGGGCCGCGCCTGGGCGACGTGGTGGTCGAAGCCACCGCGCTGCGCAAGGCCTACGGCGACAAGCTGCTCTTCGACGATCTCAACTTCCACCTGCCGAAGGGCGGCATCGTGGGCGTCATCGGTCCCAACGGGGCCGGCAAGACGACGCTCATGCGCATGATCACCGGGCAGGAGCAGCCCGACGGCGGGGAGCTGCGCGTCGGCGAGACGGTGCGGATGTCCTACGTCGACCAGCTGCGCGACGACCTGCAGGACGACCGCACGGTCTGGGAGGAGATCTCCGGCGGCCTGGAGGAGCTGGACCTCGGCGGGCGCAAGATCAACTCGCGCGCCTACTGCTCGGGCTTCAACTTCCGCGGCGCCGACCAGCAGAAGAAGATGGGCGTGCTGTCCGGAGGCGAGCGCAACCGGGTCCACCTGGCCAAGCTGCTGAAGTCGGGCGCCAACCTGATCATCCTGGACGAGCCCACCAACGACCTCGACGTCGACACGCTGCGCGCCCTCGAGGACGCGCTGCTGGAGTTCGGCGGCTGCCTGGTGGTCGTCAGCCACGACCGCTGGTTCCTCGACCGCATCGCCACGCACATCCTCGCCTTCGAGGGGGACAGCCAGGCGCGGTGGTTCGAAGGGAACTGGTCGGACTACGAAGAGGACCGGCACGCGCGGCTCGGCCTCGACGCCGACCAGCCGCACCGGCTGCGCTACAAGAAGCTGATCCGCGGCTGAGCGGCGGCCCGGTCGCCTGGAATGCGAAAGCCCGCGTCCACCGGGACGCGGGCTTTCGCGTGCGTGCGGGGACAGGGGTCAGCGCCAGGCGGCCTTGACCTCGCCCCAGGAGCTGTCGGTGTTCGGGGTCACGCTGCCTGCGACCTCGATCAGCAAGGAGGCGAACTCCGGCCCGACCGCCAGGTTCGCGGCGGCGTTGGGGTGGGAGTCGTCGCTGCTGTGCGAGCGCTCGTACTCCCAGCGCAGCATGTTGGACGTCGCAGAGCCGTCGTCGGGCCGGGCGAAGCGGTCGAAGAGATCGAAGAAACGCAGGTTGTCGTGCCCGGCCAGGTACTCCGCGCTGCCCAGCCAGACGGCGAAGGCGCGGGCGCGGGCGGCGTCGTCCTGGTCGGTGATCAGGCGGTGCCGGGGCGGCTGCGAGATGACGACGAAGATCTTGTCGGGATGCTCGTCGAACACGTCGCGCATCGCGAGGTACCAGGTCTTGTACTGGGCCAGCTCGGCGTCGCTGCCGATGTCCGAGGCCGGGTAGCAGGACTTGAAGGCGATCACCTGATGGTTCTGGAGGATCTGCGCGCGGGCGGAGTTGGCCGTGGTCCAGAGCGTGTAAAGCCCGTCGGGATCGGTGTTGTCGCCGGGGATGTCGTAGCTCTCCCCGGTGTAGCCGCCGGCCGGATTGCGCAGGCCGATCGCGTTGTAGTCGTGGTCCCAGAACTGCACCGGCACGCTGCGGCTCCGGTTGAGCTGCGTGATGGCCCCGCGCATGCCGCCCTCGTCGACGAGGTTGCGCCCCGTGGAATGGTGCAGGAACAGGACGTTGTCCAGCGCCGCGGCGGGCGTGGCGACGGCCGTCGCTAGCAGGATCAGCAGAATCGACCGGATCATGAGCATAGGTGTCCTCCTGGATGCATCAGATTCGGCAGTGTAGCTTGAAAACTTGAGGAAAAACCACCGGAAACACAGACAAGGGGGAGCCGGAGCCCCCCCAAGGCTGTTGCTATGACTGGAAATGCGCGGAACCCAAAAGATCTCTGAAGAAGTTGTTCCGCTTTCCCGTCGCACTGTCAGCTGGAAGGCAACTTACGGACTCCCGGACCGGGACGCAAGACCCGGCCGGTGATTTCGCGGCCGCCTCAATCGCCCAGGTGGAGGTTCAGCAACGGCAACCAGCGCGTGCCGCGGCGGTTGTTGCCGGCGTAGTTGAGCAGGCCGATCTGGGCCCCGTGCAACTCGCTCGCATAGTTGAAAATGCCGACCTGCAGCCCCTGCACGCCGACGTCGAAGCGGTTGTAGGCCCCGACGCCGATCCCTTCCAGCACGTCGCCGCGCAGGTAGGCGCCGCAGGCGGCCAGGCCGGCGATGCGGTCGGCGCCCAGCCCGCCGCCGGCCAGGGCGAGGCCGGTCAGGCTCTCGCCGCCGACCCCCAGGCCGCCGACGAACAGCCCCGGTCAGGTTCTCGCCGCCGACCCCGGCCGAAGACCAGGCCGGTCAGGTCGTCGCCGTCATGTCCTCGCCGCCGAACCGCCCGAGGCCTTGCCCGACTGCGACGCCGGTCATCCGGTCGCCGCCGACGCCCAGGCCGCCGACTGCGACGCCCGTCATCCGGTCGCCGCCGACGCCCAAGCCGCCGATGACGATCCCCGTCAGGTCGTCACCTCCGATTCCCAGCCCGCCCAGGCCGATGCCGGTGAAATCGCCGCAGCCGGCCCCGAGGCCGCCGACGGCCACGCCCCTGATGCGGTCGGCGCCGCAGCCCAGGAGGTTCAGCGTGACGCCGTCGATCTCGTCGGCGGCCGTGCCGGCCAGGCCGAGGCTCAGGCCCTGGATGCTGCCGCTCGGTTCGCGGGCGGGGGCCCAGAGCGTGACGGTCACGCCCCGGATCGTCTGCAGGTCGCGGTCGCGCAGGTTGAGCCGCAGACCGGTGAACGTCTGCGAGTTGCCGAAGGAGAGGCCGGCGCCGCGCACGGGCAGGTCCAGGGAACCGGCGGCGGCGGGCGCGGCCGCCGCGAACGCGAACAACAGCGCGCAGAGACGGGCGCGGGTGCGGAAGGGGCGCAGCGCGGCCATGGAAAACCTCCGGATGTTCAGACCACGTACGGCGATGTTCAGGCGTCGCTCGCGTCGTCGGGCGGCCGCAGTGCAGACGCAGCGCGGCGCGCCGGGTTGCCGCTTCGCGGTAGGAATCCCACCGCCGGACGAGCGGACGGCCCCCGTCCGCGTGGACAGGGGCCGTGCCTCGGAGTCGTGTCGTGTCTTGCCGGTTGTGGTCGGCCTACCAGCCCGACTGCTCGCGGCGCGGCTCGCGCGGGCGCGCCTCGTTGACGGTCAGTGCGCGGCCGTCGAAGTCCTTGCCGTTCAGTTCGTCGATCGCGCGGCGGCCGGCGTCGTCCTCGGCCATGACCACGAAGCCGAAGCCGCGGGGGCGGCCGGTCTCCTTGTCGGTGATCAGGGTCACGTCCTCGACCTGGCCGTAGGGGGCGAAGAGGGCCTGGATCTCTTCTTCGGTCGAGCGGAAATTGAGGTTGCCCACATAGATCTTCACGGGATCATCCTTTTGCTAGCCGGGACCGACGGCGGGACCACTCACGGGAACCGGGACGCAGTCACTGGCGGAAACGGGAACGCGGCAGGGCCGCGGGAACGACCGGAAATCTATCGTACGGGATGGCAAACCACAAGTCGCCGGGATCAAATAACAGGGGGAGGAGGGCCGGCGGCCCGGGTGGTCAGAATCGGCTGACCAGGCGTAATTCGGCGCCCGTGAAGTCCGGCACCAGGTAGCAGGTGCCCGACGTGCAGGCGGTGCCGCCGCGCCGGCTGCCGGCGAACAGCGTGGCTTCGTGACGGCGGTTCAGCGGCGCGACCGCCACCAGAGCGACCCAGCGGCGAGGTTCGGTTTCGACCACGTCGAAGGTCAAAGGATCGTCCTTCTCGTCCGGATCGTTCGAGAACTCGACCTGCAGGGCCAGCGTGCCGCGCCCCGCTGCGTCCACGCCGAGGGCCAGGAAGGTGTTCTCGAAGGCCGACACTTCGCCGAAGGTCGTCCGTTCGGCCTGCTGGTGTTCCGCGTTCACGCGGAGGCTCAACCTCTGCCGATCTCCCGGCCCGCAGCGAGTCCCGCCGTCCGGTGCCTGGTGAGGCCTTCGACCTCGTCGTGGCCCGTGGCGGCGAAGACCTCCCAGTGCACGCGTGCGAGCGGGTCGCCCTGCAGGACCACGGTATCGAGACGGTAGCGCTTCAGGCCGTTGACCTCGTTGGTGGCCCGGGCCGATTCGACCTGGAGGGACAGTTCTCCGGGCAGCGATCCCATCACCGAGAGTTGGCGGCCGTGCTCACCGCCGGCGAGCAGGAAATGCGACATGCGGTTCAGCAGGTGCTGGCTCATCTCGGGCACGAGGTTGGGCGGGTCGTTCCAGCCCAGGGCGAAGCCGTCGTAGTCCTTGGTCTCGAAGCTGCCTCCCCAGCGTTCGCAGCTGATCTGGGTCGCCGTGTAGAAGGCGTGCGGAGTCGAGCCGCCGGTTTCGAGACCGTCGCCCAGGGGATCCCAGGACTGGCCGGCGTATTCGGCGTAGGCCTGCAGGTCGAAGCCGCGTTCCGCCAGCGACGGCGCCAGGCGTGCGGCGCGCAGCGTGAGGTCGGCCGAAGCGTACTCGGCGAGTTCCGGCGGCGAATCCGGAGCCTGGCGTTCGCTGCGCAGGTAACCGGCTCCCAGATCCAGCGCCGGATGGAGCGTGCAGGTCGCGTGGCCGCCGCCGACATGTCCTTCACGCCGCGGCAACTCGACGATTCCCGGCGGGACGTCGGGGTAGCGCACCGGTTCACCGCCGAACAGCAGCAACGAGACCGGTCCGCGGCCCGCCTCCAGGATCACGCCCTCGAGGCTGCGGGAGTCGGTGTACTGCGCCGGCGGAAACACCGCATCGCGCACGACGCCCCCCAGTTCGAAGGCGCGGAACAGCAGGCCGCGGCCGAGCGTGGCGAATCCGTCGCCGAGCCGCAGGCGCAGCCCCTCGTCCTCCCACTCGGCGTACTTCATGGTGATCTCGTCGTAGCGGGCGGGCAGGAAGCCCTCGTCGCGGGAGGGCCGGTAGCTCGCGGCGCGCAGTCCCGCGCGCAGGCCGTCGCGGCCGTACACCAGGTCGAACTGGTCGAAGATGCCGGTGGAGGCGGACGCTTCGGTCAGGGGATCCCGGCCGGCCTGCCAGAGCAGCAGATTCGAAGCCTGCACCGAGCCGGGAGGGCCGTCGTCCCCGGCGCGAGGCGCGGCCGGGCGGGTCCAGTCCGCAGACAGCAACAGGGCGATGGCGAGCGCGCCGCGCCGTGCCGCCCTCATTCGGCGATCCCGGCTTCCTGGTCGAGCAGGGGCAGCAGCTCCCGCTCGAGCAGTTCGGCATCACCCCTGCCGGTAGCCCCGGTGCAGAGCCTGGATCCGGCCTGCACGATGGATGGGGGCGGGCATCGGGATGGGCTCCACACGGTAGAGCGGGGGGGCCCGCTTCTCGGTGTCGATCAGGATCGGAAAGGTCAGACCCAACGCGCGGGCCGTGGCGCCGATCTTGGGGCGGTTGCGCGGCTCGTCGGTGCTGACCGCCAGCACGGTGAGGCCGCGGGAGGCGTAACGTTCGTGCAGGACTTGCAACGCGGGCAGCGCCTGGCGGCAGGGACCGCACCAGGTCGCCCAGAAATCGAGGATCACCGGGCCGCGTGCCAGGGCCTCGCTCAGGGTGGTGCGGTCGCCGGACACGGATTCGAGCGAAAAGGCGGGCGCCGGCCCGAGGTCCCGCTCGGCCGCCGCGGCGGCCCCGGCGGGCCGGGACGCCGCAGCCAGCAGGATCAGGACGGCGAGGACGCCGACGGCGCGCGCGGCGCCCGATCTGGTCGCATTCATGCGGCCCCCTACTTCAACAGGGTGACGAAACGGGACTGGCTCCGCCCGTCGACCGCGAGCTCGACCAGGTAGCTGCCGCTGGCCAGGGGGCCAGGCCGGCCGCGTCGCGGCCGTCCCAGACCATCTTGTAGTCTGGCCGCGCCGCCCGTTCGTCGACGAGCGTCCGCAGCACGCGGCCGTGCAGATCCAGGACCCGCAGCCGCACGGGCAGATCCCGTTGCCGTCGATCCGGTAGGCAAGGGTGGTGCTCGGATTGAACGGGTTCGGGTAGCCCGGCTGCAGGCGGAAACCCGTCGCGCGCCAGCGGCCGCGTCCGTGGTCAGGTCCGCCAGGGCCGCCTCGACCGCCGCGGTCGTCTGGGGCCAGGTTCCAGCCGCTGCGGCGGTAGGTGATCAGGCCGTCCCCGCCCACAACGAAAAAGATGTCGTAGGTGCAGGCGTAGCTCGAGCCGATGCCCGCGGCGGCCGCGCCCAGCAGCGCAGGGTAGGTGATGCCGGTGACCGAGAGGAAGACGTTCGTCTGCGCGAGGGTGCCGCTCCACATCTCCAGCCCCAGGGCCTGGAACGAAGGACCGGCGAAGCTGGCTGCCATGGTCTGGGTGGACGGCCCCGCCGCCCGACAGCTGCTTCAGGAATGGCCGAACATGAACAGGAACTTGACCTTGCCGTCGTAGTCGGAAAGGCTGTGGGTCTGGCCGGTCGTGCTCTGGAGCGTGAATCCGGCGGCGACGTCGCCGACCTGTCCGGTCGCACCCGCAGTGCCGGCCGTCAACGCCAGCACGGCGACGCCCAGCGCGGCCGCTCTCGTGAGGGAAGATCTGGCATTCATGGCGAGTCCTTTCAGGATCAGTGCTTGCCGGACAATTAATACAAGATAATTCACATCCTGAATATAGGATCAACTTTGTTCGTCCTAAGGTCTACAAAGGCTACTCTCCCAACGCCGGTGGGTAGAGGAGGGGGGGATGACGGCTTCTGGAAACCGGAGTATCTTTCGCCTTCATTCTGGACGCCCCCCTCGGACCACGTGGAGGAACCCATGTCCGGCGACCGCGATCTCATCCAGCCGAAGCCCGACATCGTCGCGCGCGCCCACATCTCCTCGATGCAGGAGTACCGGCGCCTGTACCGTCTCTCGCTCGACGATCCCGAGACGTTCTGGGGCCGGCAGGCTGCGATCCTGGACTGGTTCCATCCCTGGCGGACCGTCTTCGACCACGACTACGAGAACGTGGACTTCGGGTGGTACCTCGGCGGCCGCCTGAACGCCTGCTACAACTGCGTGGACCGGCACCTGAAGGAGCGCGGCGACCAGACGGCCATCATCTGGGCGAAGGACGAGCCCGGCGAGTACGAGCACATCACCTACCGCGACCTGAAGCACCGCGTGGCGCGCGTGGCCAACGTCCTGCGCCACCACGGCGTGCAGAAGGGCGACCGGGTCTGCCTGTACATGCCGATGATCCCGGACCTGGCCGTCGCCATGCTGGCCTGCGCGCGCATCGGCGCCGTGCACTCGATCGTCTTCGGCGGCTTCAGCAGCGAGTCCATCCGCGACCGGATCCTCGACGCCGGCGCCAAGCTGGTCATCACCGCCAACGAGGGGCTGCGCGGGGGCAAGCGGCTGCGTCTGAAGGAGACCGTCGATCGCGCGGTGGACGGGCTGGACCTGGTGACGACCGTGCTGGTCGCGCGGCGCACGGACGCCGAAGTCGCCATGAAGCCGGGCCGCGACTTCTGGCTGGACGAGGAGTGCCGCAAGCAGCGTTCGACCTGCACGGTGGAGTGGATGGGGGCGGAGGACCCGCTGTTCGTCCTGTACACCTCGGGCTCGACGGGCAAGCCCAAGGGCGTGCTGCACACCACCGGCGGCTACCTCGTCTACGCGGCGATGACCCACAAGCTGGTCTTCGACTACCACCCCGGCGACATCCACTTCTGCGCCGCGGACATCGGCTGGATCACCGGCCACTCGTACATCGTCTACGGGCCGCTGGCCAACGGGGCCACCACCGTCATGTTCGAGTCGATCCCGACCTATCCCGACGCGGGGCGCTACTGGCAGATCGTCGACGACCTCGGCGTGAACATCTTCTACACCGCGCCCACGGCGCTGCGCGCGGTCCACCGCTGCGGCGACGGTTTCCTGGCGGGCAGCCGCCGCGACTCGCTGCGGATCCTGGGGACCGTCGGCGAGCCCATCAACCCCGAGACCTGGCGCTGGTACCACGACCGGGTCGGCGGCGGGCGCTGCGCCGTGGTCGACACCTGGTGGCAGACCGAGACCGGCGGCGTGCTGATCTCGCCGCTGCCCGGGGTCACGCCCCTGAAGCCCGGCTCGGCCACGCTGCCCTTCTTCGGCGTCAAGCCCCTGCTCATGGACGAGCAGGGCAAGCCGTTGGAAGGCGACGGCGTCGCCGGCAACCTCTGCATCGAGCGGACGTGGCCGGGCCAGGCCCGCACCGTCTACGGCGACCACGAGCGCTTCCACGAGACTTACTTCACGCAGTACCCTGGCTACTACTTCACCGGCGACGGCTGCCGCCGCGACGAGGACGGTTACTACTGGATCACCGGCCGCGTCGACGACGTGATCAACGTCAGCGGCCACCGCCTCGGCACCGCCGAGGTCGAGAGCGCGCTGGTCGCGCACGCGGTGGTCGCCGAGGCCGCGGTGGTCGGCTACCCGCACGAGATCAAGGGGCAGGGCATCTTCGCCTACGTGCTGGTCAACGCCGAGGGCGGGGAGATGGAGGCGCACGAGCTGGTCGGCGTGCTCAAGGAGCAGGTGCGGCACGTGATCGGGCCGATCGCCAGCCCGGACGCGATCCTCGTGGTGCCGGGGCTGCCCAAGACCCGCAGCGGCAAGATCATGCGGCGCATCCTGCGGCGCATCGCCGCCGGCGAGTATGCAGGCATGGGCGACATCACGACGCTGGCCGAGCCCGGCGTCGTCGACGAGCTGATCGCCGCGCACCGGGTCTGGCAGGGTCAGGCCTGAGAGAGCGTCAGGAAGGCCGCGAGGGTGGTTGCGCCGCGTAGACGGCCGGCCTTCGGGCCGGGGAGTGCCGCCACGACGGGCCGCCGATGAGGCCCGACACGTAGCCGGCGCCGGCGCCGAAGTGGATCGCCGGGAAGCAGGCGGCCGTCGTGAGCCAGAGACGCGCGCCCCGGCCGCGGGCCAGCCAGGCCGCCGTCGCGAGGGTCGCGACGGCGTAGGGCGCGGCCGTGGCCAGCCACATCTGCCACGCCTGGCGCCAGAAGATCCCCAGCACGGGCAAGACCATCAGCCACAGGCTCAGCAGGGACACGGTCGTGGCCAACGGCGAGAAGGAGCCGGGGTGCTTGCGCGCCATGCGGGCGCGCCCGTGGCCGTAGCGGTAGAGCTGCCGGAACAGGGTCCCGCCAGGTGGGACGCGCCAGGTAGGCGAGGGCCAGGTCGTGGCAATGCAGGGCCATCACGCCGCGCTGGTGGACGCGCAGGTTGAACTCGAGGTCCTCCCCGGCGTCGAAGCTCTCGTCCACGCCGCCGAGCTCCAGGTAGAGGTCGCGGGCGTAGCCGCAGCCCGCGCTCAGCGGGTTGCAGTGGCGGTCCGCGGCCTCGTAGATCTTCGAGCCCGCGTAGTGGCCCAGGAAGGATCCCCGCGCCAGGGAGGCCGCGGTCTGGAAGGGCCGGCCGCCGGCGCCGATCAGGGGCTGGGGGCGGGAGAGGCAGCGTTCTCCCCGCCGGAAGGCGACCAGGGCGGTCGCGAGCATCTCGCGGCTCTCGATGCGGCAGTGGCCGTCCACGAACAGGATGTAGGGCGTCGTCGCGTGCTGGACGCCGATGTTGCGGGCGATGCCCGACAGGCCCCGCGGGTTGTCGAACATGCGGATCCCCGGGCGGCGGCCCATCATCGCCTGGACGATCTCCCGGGTGCCGTCCTCGCTCATGCCGTCGACGACCAGGATCTCGAAGCGCTCCGGCGGCAGCGACTGCTCGTGCAGCTGGTCCAGGACAGACCCGATCTGGTCCGCCTCGTTGCGGATCGGCATGACGACCGTCAGCTCCGGCACCTGTCCGCTCGCAGAAGTCACAGTCCCACGTCTCCCGTCCGTTTCCGGGCCAATCGCTGCGCCGGCGGAGGTATCGGCCGGCCACGGCGCTGGTATCGGTCGCCTCATTCGAGGCTGAAGCCTTTTGTCCCCAGCGGCGCCGCGCCAGCGGTCCAGAAGCCCGGCCGGTAGGCATCCGCGGCCGCGATGTAGGCTCGGGTGTCCTGCGTCCAGACCCGCCGTTCCCGGACGAGTCCGGGTACGCGCAGCAGGCCGTCCCGGACCGCCCGCAGCCAGGACAGAAGATGGCCGTCGCGCAGGCTGTACACCAGCATCGAACCGAGACCCCGCAGCAGATAGCCGGCCGCGTACGGGACCGGCTGGTGCAGGACGGCGATCCAGATCAGGTTGCGCGTATCGTAGTAGTAGCGCTGCCAGCCGGGCCGGCCGGCGGCGCGGTGGTCGTGGCCCACGTGAACACCGCCGTCGTAGACGATCTCCCAGCCGCGGTCCAGCAGGCGGTAGGCGAGATCGAGTCCTTCGTGGCTGATGAAGAAATCCTCGCGGTAGCCTCCGGCCTGCTGCAACGCGGCGCGGCGCCAGGCTACGGCGCCCTCGGTGACCTCGTAGGTCGGGAAGGTCGCGTCGGCGTCGGCGACGGGGCGCCGGTGCACCCAGTCGCGCACGCGGTCGGAGCCCGGCCAGGTCACCTTGAAGCAAAGCGCGCCGAGCCGGGGCCGCGCCGCGAACGCGGCCCGCAGGTGGGCGAGTTCGGCGTCGCCGAAGTCGACCATGTCGTCGTCGAGCGTGACCACGATCTCGCCCGTGGCCGTCTCGATCCCGCGGTTGCGTGCGCCGACGCCCGTGTTGTGCGGCAGCACGAGCAGCCGCACCCCGGGATGGGCCGCCCGCACCGCCTCGGCGGCGCCATCGCCGCCGCCGTTGTCGACCACGATGATCTCGTGGTCGGTGTCCCGCATCCGAGCCAGGCAGCCCAGCAGGTTCAGCACCGCATCGCGGCGTCGGTAGGTCAGCACGACGATCGAGATGCGCATCACGCGGCGCATCCCGCGTCGGAGCCATCGCGGCGTTCCAGGGCGGCCAGGCCGCCCGCCAGGTCGAAGCCGCGTGCGACCAGGGCGGGCAGCAGCTCGTCGAGCAGGTCCAGGATCAGCGCGTCGTACTCGTGCAGCAGCACGATGTCGCGGCCGCGGATCTCCGCGGCCAGCCGCCGCGCGGTCGCGCGGGCCTGCTGCGGGGTGCGGCAGCACCAGTCCAGCGGGTCCACCGACCAGTGCAGGTGGCGCATCCCGCGGCGGTGCGGTCCCAGCAGGCTGGCCGGGTGCAGGCGGCCGCCGGGCGCCCGGAACCAGCGTGGCGTGCAGCCGGCCGCGGCGCGGATCGCCGCGCTGCAGCGGTCGAGGTCCCGCAGGTAGGCCGACGGCGACGGTAACCGGGACATGTCGTGGACGTGCGAGTGGTTGCCCAGCCCGTGCCCGGCGGCACGGCAGGCGCGGACCAGTTCCGGCGCGGTCTCGACGAGTTCGCCGACCACGCAAAACACCGACCGCGCCCCGTGGCGTGCGAGTCGCTCAAGCACCCCGTCGGTGACGCCCGGGGCGGGTCCGTCGTCGAAGGTCAGCAGCACCGCGTCGGACGCCGCCGGCGGCAGGCGCCGGATCAGCAGGGGCGAGGCGAGGCGCGTGGTCAGCCCGGTAGTCCGCATCCGACCTCCCGTTGGGGCACAGGGCAACCATAGTGCGGAAACGCATTCCGCACCAACGCGTTTCGTCAGGGCGGGGGGAGGCCGGCGAGGGCCCGGGCGCGCAGCAGCACGGCATCGAGCATCGACGGGGGTCAGCAGCCCGGCGTTGGTGTTGCGGAAGCTGACGTGGTAGGTGTCCAGCAGCAGGGTGCCGTCCGGCAGCTCGGACTCGGCGCCGTGGGCGAAGCGGTGCCGCGCCTTGACCAGCGGGGCGCCGCGCGACACCATCAGGTCGAGCACCGCGTCGTGGCCGATCTGGCCCATGCCGATGATCACGCGCAGGCCGCGCAGGCCGTCGAGGTCGCGGGCCAGCCAGTCGCGGCAGTGGCGGATCTCGTCGCGGGTCGGCACGTTGTCCGGCGGCACGCAGCGCAGCGCGCTGGTGATCCAGAGCCCGTCGAGGCGCAGGCCGTCCGCGGCCCTTCGCTCGCGGGACGGTCGGCGAAGCCGCAGCGGTGCAGGGCCGGGAAGAGGAAGGCGCCGCTGGCGTCGCCGGTGAACATCCGGCCGGTGCGGTTGGCGCCGTGGGCGCCGGGAGCCAGGCCGACCAGGCAGACCGGCGCTCCGGGGTCGCCGAAGCCGGGCAGCGGCCGGCCCCAGTACTCGCACTCCAGGTAGGCGCGCCGTTTGACGCGCGCCACCTGCTCGCGCCAGTGGACCAGGCGCGGGCAGCGACGGCAGCCCAGCAGCTCCGCCGGGGCCGGGTCGAAACGCGAAGTCGCCATGGCGGCATCCTAGCCGAACGGGGGAGAGGTTGGAAGCGGCGTTGCGCCCGCCGGACGGGGCCACCCACCTGATCAGCGACCTGCACGACTGGGCCCGGCGGCCCCTGCCGGTCGCCGAACTCGCCCCCTTCGCGCTGCCCGACGACGCCTGGTTCGAGTACGCCTGGCTGGACGCCGACGGCAAGCCCCGCGCCGATCCCGACGGCGTGCCGGCCGGCAATCCCTGGTGGAGCCACGCCTGCCGCCTGGCCGGCCCGCTGTGGGCCGTCGACCCCGTCGTCGCGGCGGCGCCGGCGCGCGCGTCGCGGCGCCTGCAGGGCCTGCGGCTGCACTCGTCGGCCATGGGGCAGGAGCGCCGCGCCTTTCTCTACTCCACCGCCGGGCCCGCCGAACCCGGGCCCCTGGTCGTCGTGCAGGACGGCAAGTCCTACTGGCAGCACGGCCGCCTCGGGCCGGTGGCCGACCTGCTGTTCGCGCGGGGCGAGACGCCGGCCGCGCATTTCCTGCTGGTGCACCCCGAGCGGCGCGGCCGCGACTACGTCTTCGACGCGCGGTTCCGCGCCTACGTCCTGGACGAACTGCTGCCGGCGGCCGAGGCGCGCGTGCGCTGCGACGGGACGCGGATCCTGCTGGGGGCCAGCCTCGGCGCGCTGGCCGGCGCCGATCTGGCCCTGGCGCGGCCGGACCTCTTCACGGCGGTCGCCGCGCACAGCGGCGCCTTCCTGATCGCCCCCGGCGACGATCCCCCCGACCCCTTCGCCGGCGGGGAGTGGCTGCTCGGCCGCCTGCGCGCCGGGCGGGGCCGCGACCTGCGCTGGCACCTGGAGTGCGGGACCCTCGAATGGCTGCTGCCCTGCCACCGCCGCCTCGAGGCCGCGCTGCTGGCCTGCGGCTGCGAGCACCGCACCGTCGAGCGCAACGTCGGCCACAACTGGGTCAACTGGCGGCAGGGACTGCCCGGGACGCTGCGTTCGGTCCTGCGCCGCTGACCTGCGGACGGATCGCAGGGTTTGGCTTGCCCGGGCGTTGAGGGGTGCGCATCTTTCCCGCTCCGGGAAGACCCGTCATCACGAGCCGAGGGAGAACCTACATGCGCCGCTTCGTCACCGCTTTGTTGCTGCTGGCCGTCGTCGCCGCACCCGCCGTCGCCAAGGAGAAGGTCTACGGCAAGGGGGTCGCCGAGGGCGACGTCACCTCCATCAGCGCCGTTCTGGCCCACCCCGACCAGTACGTCGGCAAGACCCTGGTCATCGAAGGCACCGTCGTCGGCGTCTGCGCCCACCGCGGCTGCTGGCTGTCCCTGGCCTCGGACGTCGAGGGTCAGACCCTGCGCGTGAAGGTGGAGGACGGGGTCATCGTCTTCCCGAAGGAGATCGTGGGCGAGAAGGTCCGCGCCACGGGCGTGTTCAAGGCCAACCGCGTCGAGGACACCGCCAAGAAGTGCGACGCGACCCGCGCGGGCGAGCCCGAAGTCCAGTGCAAGACCGTCTATGAGCTGGCCGCCACCGGCGCCGTCTGCAACTGGAAGTAGCCGGGTGAACGGGTTCCGCAAGGTCTGCCGCTGGCTGCACCGGGAGCTGGGGTTCTTCGCCGTGGGTCTGACCCTCGTGTACGCGGTCAGCGGCATCGCCGTGAACCACGTCCACCACTGGGATCCGAGCCATGCCGCCTATGTCCAGAACTCGCGCATCGAGCCGACCGGCGACGGCGAGACCGAGGTGGTCACGCCCCTGGTCCTGGAGCGCCTCGCGCTGATGGAGCCGGTCAAGGAGACCTGGCGGGCGGACCGCGACCTGCTGCAGGTCTTCGTCCAGGACGGGACCATCGACGTGAACCTGGTGACCGGCGAGGTCGTGCGGCGCGGCAACGTGAAGCGGCCGCTGCTCTACGACTTCAACTTCATGCACCTGAACAAGGGCAAGGCGCCCTGGACCGGCATCGCCGACGCCTACGCCGCCGTCCTGATCATCCTGGCCGTGACCGGCATCTTCCTGGTCAAGGGGCGCAAGGGACTCGTGGGCCGCGGCGGGGTGCTGATGCTGCTGGGGATCGTCCTGCCCGTCGTCTACGCCGTGCTCGTGCGCCGGGGTTGAATCCCTTCGCTGCGGCCGCAGGCGCCCCCCCGCGGGGGCGCCTTTTTTCATGCCCGCGCTCGCGCGGGTTGACGCTGGCTGTTCCGGCTGCCTAGTTTGGCCCGAGCCCTTCCCCCTTGCCGGCGGCGCCGTCGCCGCCTCCCGGAGGTCCGCCTTGCCCGCCACCATCGGCATCCGACTCGAGGACAAGAGCAAGTGGGAGCGCCGCGTACCCCTGACGCCGGCCGACGCGGCCGGCATCCAGGCCTGCTTCGGGCACCGCCTGGTCGTGCAGCCTTCGCCCATCCGCGTCTTCGCCGACCAGGAATACCGCGAGGCCGGGGTCGAGGTCTCCGACGCCGCGCTGGACGCGGACATCGTGATCGCGGTGAAGGAGATCCCGCCGGCGCTCTACCGGCCGGGCAGGGTCTACGTCAACTTCGCGCACGTCATCAAGGGGCAGGCCCGCAACATGCCCCTGCTGCGCGAGTACCTGCGCCACGGCTGCACGCTCGTCGACTACGAGTGCATCGCCGACGAGCACAACCGCCGCCTGATCTTCTTCAGCGTGCACGCCGGCTACGCCGGCACGATCGAGGCGCTGCGCGCGCTGGGACTGCGCCTGCAGGGCCGCGGCGTCGCGACTCCGCTGGCCGAGATCCTCCCACCCCACGCGTACGGCGACCTCTCGGCCGCCGAGGCGCACCTGCGCGGGATCGGCGAGCGCCTGCGCCGCGAACGCCGGCCGCTCGACGCGCCGCTGACGATCGGCGTCGCCGGCTATGGCAACGTGGCCCGCGGCGTGCAGACGGTCCTGTCCTGGCTGCCGGTGACGAGGGTCGCCCCGGCGGACCTCCCCGCCGCCGCGGCCGCCGCCGCCGAGCCGCTGGTGGTCTGCGAGTTCAAGGAACAGCACATGGTGCGCCCCCGCGACGGCCGCCCGTTCGTGCTGCGCGACTACTACGACCATCCCGAGGGCTACGACGGCTGCTTCGCCGAGCACCTGCCGCACCTCGACCTGCTCGTCAACACGATCTTCTGGACCGAGCGCTACCCCCGGCTGCTGACCGCGGACTGGGCGGCCGCGCAGTTCCGCGACGGCCGCGAGCCGCGCCTGCAGGTCGTCGGCGACATCAGCATCGACATCGAGGGCAGCATCCAGATCAGCGTCAAGGCGACGCAGCCCGACGCCCCCTGCTACGTGGTGGACCCCGTCGCGGGCGAGGTGCGCGACGGCGTCGAGGGGCGCGGCATCGTCGTGATGGCGGTCGACAACCTGCCGTGCGAGCTGCCGCGCGAGGCGAGCGAGCACTTCAGCACCGTGCTGAAGGACATGGTCGGCGACCTGGGCAACTGCGACTGGTCCGCCGACTTCCTCGACCTGGACCTGCCGCCGCACCTCAAGCGCGCGGTGATCGTCCACCGGGGCGAGCTGGCGCCGCGCTACGCCTACCTCGCCGAATTCCTCGACCGGGGGAGCCGGGCATGAAGAAGGTCCTGGTCCTGGGCGCGGGCATGGTGGCCCGGCCGCTGGTGCGCTACCTCCTGGACCGCGGCTTCGGCGTGACCCAGGGCGACCTCGAGCCGGGGCGCGCGTCGGCGATGATCGACGGCCACCCCCACGGGCGCGCGCTGGCCGTGGACGTCTGCGACACCGGCGCGGTGGCGAAGCTGGTGGCCGCGCACGACCTGACGGTGAGCCTGGCGCCGCCGCCGTTCCATCCGGCTGTGGCGCGTCTCTGCGTGGACGCCGGCCGCCACATGGCCACCGCCTCCTACGTGGCGCCGGAGACGGCTGCCTTGGACGCCGCCGCCCGCGCCAGGGGCGTGCTGCTGCTGAACGAGATCGGCGTGGACCCGGGGATCGACCACATGTCCGCGATGCGCGTCATCGACGGCGTGCGCGCCCGCGGCGGGCGGCTGCTGTCGTTCCGCTCGTACTGCGGCGGCCTGCCGGCGCCCGAGGCCAACGACAACCCCTTCGGCTACAAGTTCTCCTGGGCGCCCCGCGGCGTGCTGATGGCCGGCCGCAACGACGCCCGCTACCTGTCCCACGGCGAACTCGTGACGGTGCCGGGGGCGCGGCTGTTCCGCGACATGCACCTGCTGCACGTCGAGGGGGCGGGGGACTTCGAGGCCTACCCCAACCGCGACTCGATCTCCTACATCGACATCTACGGCCTGCAGGGGATCCGCACCATGTTCCGCGGCACGCTGCGCAATCCCGGCTGGTGCGACTGCCTGCACCACTACGGGCGACTCGGGCTGCTCGATCTGGCGCCGACCGACCTGGCGCCGGCGACGGCGGCGGACCTGCTGCGGCGCCTGGCCGGGGGCGCGCCGGGCGAGCCCGCCGACGCGGCGGTCGCCCGCCGGCTGGGCCTGTGCCGCGACGCCCTGCCGGTCGCGAACCTGCGCTGGCTGGGCCTCTGCGACGAGACGCCCCTGGCCCGCGCGCGCGGCTGCCCGCTGGACGTGCTGGGCGACGCCATGCTGGCGAAGCTGATCTACGCGCCGGGCGAGCGCGACATGATCGCGATGAAGCACGAGTTCGTGGCGGCCCTGCCCGACGGCGGCCGCGAGATGATCACCTCCAGCCTGGTCGCCTTCGGCGAGCCAGGCGGCGACTCGGCGATGGCCCGCACGGTCTCGCTGCCGCTGGCCGTCGCGGTGCGACTGACGCTGGAGGGCGCGTTCGCGGCCCGGGGCGTCGCGCGGCCCGTGAGCGCCGAATTCTACGGGCCGATCCTCGGAGAACTCGAGACTCTCGGCATCGTCTGCCGGGAGGAGACGGTGTGGACAGAGCGGGATTCCGGACACCAGGGAGGCGAGTGACCATGGCGACGCGTCAGCAGGTGAACAGGATCTTCAAGGCGCTGGATCTCGGGCGCGAGCTCAAGGGCGCCAACGCCGGCGGCGAGTGGTTCGCCGACAGCGGCGATTTCCTGGACGTCGTGGACCCGACGACCGGCATGGTGATCGCGCGCGTCGAACAGGCCTCCGCGAAGGACTACCAGAAGATGATGCGCAAGGCCGAGGCGGCCTTCGTCCTCTGGCGCGAGGTGCCCGCGCCGCGGCGCGGCGAGGTCGTGCGCCAGCTGGGCGAGGCGCTGCGCGCGAAGAAGGACGCGCTCGGGCAGCTGGTCTCCCTCGAGATGGGCAAGATCCGCAGCGAGGGCCTGGGCGAGGTCCAGGAGATGATCGACATCTGCGACTACGCCGTCGGCCAGAGCCGCATGCTCAGCGGCCCCACGCTGCAGAGCGAGCGCCCCCGCCACCGCATGATGGAGCAGTGGCACCCGCTCGGCGTGGTCGGGGTGATCACCGCCTTCAACTTCCCGGTCGCGGTCTGGGCCTGGAACACCGCCCTGGCCTGGGTCTGCGGCGACGTCGCCGTCTGGAAGCCCTCCAGCAAGACTCCCCTGTGCGCCATCGCCTGCCAGAACATCGCCAACGAGGTGTTCCGCCGCAACGGCGTGCCGCAGGGCGTGTCCTGCGCGGTGATCGGCCGCGGCGCGGTCATCGGCGAGCGGCTGGTCGCGGACGCGCGCGTGCCGCTGATCTCGGCCACCGGCAGCACCCGCATGGGCAAGCGCATCGGCGCCGTGGTGGGCGAGCGCCTCGGCCGCACCATCCTGGAGCTGGGCGGCAACAACGCGCTGGTCGTCTCCGAGAAGGCCGACCTGACCTGCGCCCTGGCCAGCGCCTTCTTCGGCGCCGTGGGCACCGCCGGCCAGCGCTGCACCTCGACCCGCCGCCTGATCATCCACGAGTCGATCTACGACGTGTTCCTCAAGAAGCTCGTCGCCAACTACCGCAAGGTGCGCGTCGGCGACCCCCTGGACCCCGCGACGCTGATGGGCCCGCTGATCGACGAGGGCGCCGTGGCCGACTACGAGGCGGCGGTCAAGGCGGCCAAGGCGCAGGGCGGCCGCGTCGTCTACGGCGGCAAGGCGATGGACCCGCCGTTCGGCCACCGGACCTTCGTGCTGCCGACGATCGTCGAGATCGCCAATGACGCGCCGATCGTGCAGGCCGAGACCTTCGCGCCCATCGTCTACGTCATGAAGTACCGCGACCTCGACGAGGCGCTGGCCCTGCACAACGGCGTGCCGCAGGGCCTGTCGTCGGGGATCTTCACCGACAGCGTGGCCGAGGCCGAGGCGTTCACCAGCTACCGCGGCTCGGACTGCGGCATCGCCAACGTGAACATCGGCACCTCGGGCGCGGAGATCGGCGGCGCCTTCGGCGGCGAGAAGGAGACCGGCGGCGGCCGCGAGTCGGGCTCCGACTGCTGGAAGAGCTACATGCGCCGGCAGACCAACACGATCAACTGGGGCGGCGAGGTCCACCTGGCGCAAGGAGTCGAGTTCCATCCCTGACCGGGACGACGGGCGGCGCAACACGGAGGCGACGATGGCGACACGGGCCTCGCGCGACCAGGCCCTCGAGGAGGCCTGGTCCCGCCTCAAGGACAGCACCTACGACCGCGAGGCCGGCTTCGAGCAGCTGATCAAGCGCCGTGTCCGCAACATCCTGCTCGTGGCCAGCCTCTACGACGCCTTCACCCTGGAGGAGGGCGGCCGCCTGACCGAGGTCATGCTGGCGGAGTACCGCGAGCTGAACCTCAGCGCGGCGCCCCAGATCCGGCGCGCCACCGGCGGGGCGGAAGCGCTCGCGCTCCTGGGCGCCAGCGACTACGACCTGCTGCTGACGATGACCCGCCTCGGGGACATGGACGCCTGCGCCCTGGCCCGCCGGGCCAAGGCGATCAAGCCCGAGCTGCCGGTCGTCGTGCTGGGCTACAACGACCGCGAGCTGGAGGCGCTCGCCGATCGGGACGCCGGGGCCGTCGACCGCTCCTTCATCTGGACCGGCGACGTGCGGCTCCTGCTGGCCATCGTCAAGCAGGTCGAGGACCGCTGGAACGTGGACGACGACACGCGCACCAGCGACGTGCGCTGCATCCTGCTGGTTGAGGACTCGGTCCGCTTCTACTCGGCCTACCTGCCCATGCTCTACACCGAGGTCATGCGGCAGACCCAGGAGCTGATGGCCGACAGCGTCAACCTGTCGCAGAAGCTCCTGCGCATGCGGGCCCGCCCCAAGATCCTCTTCGCCACCGATTTCGAGCAGGCGCTCGACCTCTACGGCCGCTACCGGGAGTACCTGCTCGGCGCCGTCTGCGACGCCCGCTTCCCTTGGGCCGGGGAGCTGCGCGCCGATGCGGGCCTCGAGCTGGTGCGGCGGCTGAAGCGGGACGACCCGCTGCTGCCGGTGGTGATCCAGTCGTCGGATCCCGAAGGCCGGGCGGACGCGGAGGCGGCCGGCGCCCTGTTCCTGGACAAGCAGTCGCCCAGCCTGCTGATGGAGCTGCGCGCCTTCATGCGCGACCAGTTCGGCTTCGGCGACTTCGTGTTCCGCCTGCCGGACGGCACCGAGGTGGGGCGCGCCCACAACTCGCGGTCGCTGCTGCGCGAGATCGCCGCGCGCCCGACGAGTCGCTGCTCTTCCACGCGCGTCGCGACCACTTCTCCAACTGGTTCCGCGCCCGCACCAAGTTCGCGCTGGCCAATCTGATCAAGCCGCTGAAGGCGAGCCAGTTCGCCTCGGCCGGCGAGCTGCGCGAGTTCCTGATCGAGACGGTCGGCTGGTACCGCGAGCAGTCGCGGCGCGGCGTGGTCGCCGACTTTTCGCGCCGCGAATTCGACGCGGCCGGCGGCTTCACGCGCCTCGGGACCGGCTCGCTCGGCGGCAAGGCCCGCGGCCTGGCCTTCATGGACCACGTCCTGAGCCGCTACGGCATCGGCGACCAGTTCCCGGGGCTGCGGCTGCGGGTGCCCCCGACCGCGGTCGTCGCCACCGACGTCTTCGACGCCTTCCTGGACCAGGGCCGGCTGCGCGAGCTGGCCCTGCACACCGACGACGACGAGGCGGTCGCCGCGGCCTTCCTGGCCGCGGACCTGCCCGCGCCCATCCACGACGACCTGCGCATCTTCCTGGAACAGGTGCGCTACCCGCTCGCGGTGCGCTCGTCCAGCCAGCTGGAGGACGCGCAGCACCAGCCCTTCGCGGGCGTCTACAAGACCTACATGATCCCCAACTCGCACCCCGATCCCGCGGTGCGACTCGACCAGCTATGTCACACCATCAAGCTGGTTTACGCCTCGACCTTCACGCGCGGCGCGAAGACCTACCTGGCCGCCACGAGCAACCGGGTGGAGGAGGAGAAGATGGGGGTGATCATCCAGCAGGTGGTCGGCCGGCGCCACGAGCACTGGGTGTACCCCGATTTCGCCGGCGTGGCCCACTCGACCAATCACTACCCGACGGACGCGATGCGCCCCGAGGACGGCGTCGCGCTGGTGGCCCTGGGCCTGGGCCGCACCGTGGTCGAGGGCGGCCAGTGCCTGCGCTTCTCGCCGCGCGCGCCGCGCCGCCTCTACCAGTTCTCGACCATCGGCGACACGCTGGCCAACAGCCAGCGCACCTTCCAGGCCCTGGACGTCGGCGACCCCGACGCCTACCCGACGCTGCGCGAGGACGCCAACGTGGAGGCGCTCGAGCTCGACGTCGCCGAGCGGCACGGCACCCTGCACGCCGTGGGCTCGGTCTACGATCCCGAGAACGACGCCGTCTACGATGGGATCGGGCGGACGGGGCCCCGCCTGGTGACCTTCGCGCACGTGCTGAAGGCGGACCTCTACCCGCTGGCCGACGTGCTCGCCTTCCTGCTGGAGCTGGGGCGGCGCTGCATGAGCTGCGCCGTGGAGCTGGAGTTCGCGGCGAACCTGCCGTCCGGCGGCGAGCCGGCGGAGTTCGGCCTGCTGCAGATCCGGCCGCTGGCCGCCGAGATGGCCTCGCCGCGCATCCCCGACGGGCTGGCGGCGCGTGACGACGTCGTGATCGCGACCGACGTGGCGCTGGGCAACGGGACCTACGACGACATCCACGACGTGGTGCTGGTGGACCCCGGCCGCTTCGACCGCGGCTGCACGCCGGCGATCGCGGAGGAGGTCGGCGAGCTGGACCGGCGCCTGCGCGCCGAGGGCCGGCCCTACCTGCTGGTGGGGCCCGGCCGCTGGGGCTCGAGCGACCGCTGGCTGGGCGTGCCGGTGGAGTGGTCGCAGATCTCCGGCGCGGCGGTGATCGTCGAGACCGACCTCGACGACTTCCGCGTGACCCCGAGCCAGGGGACGCACTTCTTCCAGAACCTGACGTCGTTCCGGATCGGGTACCTGACCGTCAACGCCAGCAGCGGCGGCGGCAAGCTCGACTGGGGCTGGCTGCTCGGCCAATCGCCCGTCGCGCGCACGGCCCACCTCAACCACCTGCGCCTCGAGGCTCCTCTGCAGGTGCTGATCGACGGGCGTTCCCGCCGCGGCGTGGTGCTGCGGCCGCAATCCACCTGACCCGGGCTCCCGGGAGCCGGGCGGCGAACCAACCACGAGGTGTGCGATGACCGCGGATCGAGCCTTCAACGCCTTCGCCATGGCCCAGTCCCAGTTCGACAAGATCGCCGACCTGATCGGGCTGGACGCCGGCACCCGCGCCTACCTGCGCACGCCGGCCCGCGAGCGGCGCTTCACGATCCCGGTGCGCATGGACGACGGGCGGATCGAGGTCTTCGAGGGGTTCCGCATCGTCCACAACGACGCGCGCGGGCCGGCCAAGGGCGGCGTGCGCTTCCACCCCCACGAGACCATCGACACGGTGCGCGCCATCGCCATGTGGATGACCTGGAAGTGCGCCGTGGTCGACATCCCGCTGGGCGGCAGCGAGGGCGGCGTGGTCTGCGACCCCCACCACCTCGGGCCGCGCGAGCAGGAGGCGCTCTGCCGCGGCTGGGTCCGCCAGCTCGGCCGCGAGCTGTCGCCCGAGACCGACGTGCCGGCCCCGGACGTGATGACCGGCCCGCAGCACATGCTCTGGATGCTCGACGAGTACGAGACGATGCGCGGCGGCCGCCACCCCGGCCAGTTCACGGGCAAGCCCGTGGGCATGGGCGGCTCGCGCGGGCGGCTGCAGTCCACGGGCTACGGCCTGGTCTACGTGCTGCGCGAGGCGCTCAAGGAGCTGGGCGTGCGTCCCGACGCCACCACGGCCAGCGTGCAGGGCTTCGGCAACGTGGCCCAGCACGCCATCGAGCTGTACGGGCGCATCGGCGGCCGCACCGTGGCGGTGTCCTGCTGGGACGAGGGCCGCGGCGAGGCGGCCACCTACCGCCGCGACGGCGGCGTCGACCTGGCCGAACTGCGCGGGATGACCGACCGCTACGGCGGCATCGACCGCGCACGCGCCGAGGCCGCGGGCTACGCCGCGCTGCCGGGCGAGGCCTGGCTGGAGCAGGACGTCGACATCCTGATGCCCTGCGCCCTGGAGAACCAGCTCACCGCCGACAACGCCGGCCGCGTGCACCCGCGCGTCCGCCTCGTGCTGGAGGGCGCCAACGGCCCCACCTCGCCGGAGGCCGACGAGATCCTGCGCGGCCGCGGCGTGATCGTCCTGCCGGACTTCCTGGCCAACGCCGGCGGGGTGACCTGCAGCTACTTCGAGCAGGTCCAGAGCAACATGAACTACTATTGGGAGATGGACGAGGTCCTGGGCAAGCTGGACCAGAAGATGACCGCCGCCTACATCGCGGTCGCCGACCTGGCGCGGCGCCAGGAGCTGTCCCTGCGCGACGCCGCCTACGTGCTGGCGATCAACCGCGTGGCCTCGGCCTGCCACGACCGCGGCTGGCTGTGACCCGCCGGACCGGGAGGGGAACGACGTGACGATGGTCCCCCGCGACGCCGTGCCCGCCTTCGACCGCCGCTTCTTCGACGGCGCCGATGCGGTGTCGCGCATCGGGGAGGGGGAGCTCGGCGGCAAGGCGGCCAGCCTCGTGCTCATGGCGCGGGACATCCTCGGCCGCTTCGACGGCGCCGCGTGCCCCGGCATCCGCGTCGACGTGCCGCGGCTGGTGGTCCTGACCACCGACGTCTTCCGCGCCTTCGTGTCCGAGAACGGCCTGGCGGACGCGGTCTACGGCGGCGCCCCCGACGACCGCATCGCCCACGCCTGCCAGCGCGCGGAGCTGCCGGCCCAGTTCGTGGGGGACCTGCGCGCCCTGGTCGAGGGCGTGCACTCGCCGCTGGCGGTGCGCTCGTCGAGCCTGCTGGAGGACGCGCTGGCGCACCCGTTCGCCGGCGTCTACGCCACCAAGATGATCCCGAACAACCAGCACGATCCGGACACCCGCTTCCGCAAGCTGGTCGAGGCGGTCAAGTTCGTCATCGCGTCGACCTTCTTCCGCCAGCCGCGCGACTACATGCGCTCGATCGACCGCGACCCGCGCGAAGAGGCGATGGCGGTCGTGGTGCAGGAGGTCGTGGGGCTGCGCCGCGGCGACCTCTTCTACCCGTCCCTCTCGGGGGTCGGCCGCTCCTACAGCTACTACCCCATCGGCCGCGCGCGCCCCGAGGACGGCGTCGTCAACCTGGCGCTCGGCCTGGGCAAGGCGATCGTCGACGGCGGCCTGACCTGGTCCTACTCGCCGGCCCGGCCGCGCGTCGGCCCGCCCTTCAACGGCCTGGGCGACATGGTCAAGAACACCCAGACCTCGTTCTGGGGCGTGAACATGGGAACGCCGCCGCCGCCCGACCCGGTGCGCGAGACGGAGTTCCTGGTGCAGGCGGACCTGGCCCGCGCGGAGGCCGACGGCTCCCTGGACCACCTGGTGTCCACCTACGACCCGGCCAGCAACCGCCTGCGCTGCGGCCTGCTGCCCGGCGGCGCGCGCGTGCTGGACTTCTCGCCCATCCTGGACGCCGGGGTCCTGCCGCTGAACGCGGCGGTGAAGCAGCTGCTGGGGCTCGCCAAGGCGGCCCTCGGCGCCGACGTCGAGATCGAGTTCGCGCTGACCTTCGGCCAGGGCGGCGAGCCCGCTCGGCTGGGGCTGCTGCAGGCGCGGCCGATGCAGGTGGCCGTCGGCGAGGTGACCGTCGCGCCGGACGAGCTGGACGGCCCCGGGGTCCTGCTGGCCTCCGAGATCGTGCTGGGGCACGGCGCCCGCGGCGACCTGCAGGACGTGGTCTACGTGAAGCCCGCCGTCTTCGAGGCCCGCCACACGCCGCGCATCGCCGCGGAGCTGGAGCGCATCAACGTCGCCCTGCAGGCCGAGCGGCGGCCCTACCTGCTGATCGGCTTCGGCCGCTGGGGCAGCTCCGACCCCTGGCTGGGCGTGCCGGTCGACTGGAGCCAGATCTCCCAGGCCCGCGTGCTGGTGGAGGCCACGCTGCCGGACATGAGCCCCGACCTGAGCCAGGGCTCCCACTTCTTCCACAACCTGATCAGCTTCGGCGTGCAGTACCTGTCGGTGCCGCACACCGGCGGCCGGGCCGTCGACTGGGCCTGGCTGGACGCGCTGCCGCCCGTGCACGAGGGCGACCTCGTGCGCCACGTCCGCACCCCGCGACCGCTGGACGTCCGCGTCGACGGGCGCGCCCGCAGGGGAGTGATCCGCCATGACTGACGCCCGCGACCCGACGCTCGCCCAGCTGCTGGTCTCGCTGCAGGAGCGGTCGAAGGAGCTGGACTGCCTCTACCGCATCGAGGAGCTGTTCGCGACGCAGGAGTACAGCCGGCAGGAGGTCTGCCGCGGCGTGGCCGAGGCCCTCGTCGCCGGCATGCAGTACCCGTCCATCTGCCAGGCCGAGGTGGCCTGCGACGGCGTCGTGCACCGCACCGAGAACGGCCCGCGCACGCCGTGCCACCTGCGCGCCGAGATCGTCGTGCAGGACCAGGCGGCGGGGGAGGTCTGCGTCTACTACACGGGGCAGTGCCCGGACGTGGGCGACGGCCCCTTCCTGTTGGAGGAGCAGCGCCTGCTGAAGTCGGTGGCCGACCGCCTGGCCCACTACGTCCTGTTCGAGCGCCTGCGGGACCTGCGCAAGGAGCGCGCGCACGTCCGCGAGGACGGGGTCGACGAGCCGCTGTGGCTGATGCCCATCCAGATGCTGCGCGAGTCCGACCCCCGCCTGCACCAGAGCATCGCGCGCAAGCTGCTGAACCTGCTGTGCTCGATGGGCATCGACGAGGCCCACGACATGCTCGGCCGCGTGGACTCCGTGGTCTCGGCGGAGACGGTCTCCGGCGAGGTCAACGTGCCCGGCGTCGTCCAGAAGCGCGACGAGTCCGTGCTGCTGTCGGACGCGCCGTTCTTCCTGGCGGCGCGCCACATGACCGACCACGAGATCCTGCTGAAGGTCCAGCGCTGGATCCAGGACGACCGCGCCGGCCTCTTCCTGAAGATCCTGGACAACCCGCGCACGACCCTGCCCGAGCTGGCCGACGCGCTGCGCCGCTACCACCACCTGGTGGGCGAGGGCTCCTCGCTGCAGCCCTCGACGGTCACCAACATGCGCGTCTCGCTGGTCCGGCGCTTCCTGACCGAGCAGCTCGACTACATCCGGGTCGCCAAGGAGTTCGTGACGGTCGCCGACCTGCGCGCCCTGATCGACCGCCTGATCATGCCCGTGGACGGGACCGGCAAGCTGGGCGGCAAGGGCTCGGGCCTGCTCCTCGCGGACCGCATCCTGGCCCGCGCCTCGGGGCCGGACCGCCCCATCGGCGAGGTCCACGTGCCGCGCACCTGGTACCTGGCGTCGGACGCCACGCTGGAGTTCATCGCCCACAACGACCTCGAGGACGTCATCGAGCAGAAGTACAAGGAGATCGGGCAGGTCCGGCAGGAGTACCCCAACATCATCCAGCTCTTCAAACACTCGCCGCTGCCGCCGCACCTGCGCCAGGGCCTGGCCGCGGCGCTGGACGAACTGGGGGAGGTGCCGCTGATCGTGCGCAGCTCGAGCCTGCTGGAGGACCGCTTCGGCACCTCGTTCTCCGGCAAGTACAAGAGCCTGTTCCTGCCCAACCAGGGTGAGCGCGGCGTGCGCCTCGACGCCCTCTGCGACGCCATCACCGAGATCTACGCGTCGGTGTTCGGCCCCGACCCCGTCGAGTACCGGCGCGACCGCGGCCTGCTGGACTTCAGCGAGGAGATGGGGATCCTGATCCAGGAGGTGGTCGGCCGCAAGGTCGGCCGCTACTTCCTGCCGGCCTTCGCCGGGGTGGCCTTCAGCCGCAACGAGTTCCGCTGGTCGCCGCGGATCAAGCGCGACGACGGCCTGATCCGCCTGGTGCCGGGCCTCGGCACGCGCGCCGTCGACCGCGTCGGCGACGACTACCCCGTGCTGGCGGTCCCCGGCCAGCCCAACCTGCGCGTGAACGTCGAAGTCGAGGAGATCGTGCGCTACGCGCCGAACCAGATCGACGTCATCGACCTCGAGCGCAACGCCTTCGTCACGAAGTCGATCCCCGAACTGCTGCGCGAGGTGGGCGGGAAGTACCCGGGCCTGGAGCTCGTGTTCTCGAAGCTCAGCGAGGGCATGCTGCAGCAGCCGCGGCGCCTGATGTACGACCCCGCGCACGACGAGCTGGTGGCGACGTTCGACGGCCTGATCAACGGCACGCCCTTCGTGCGCCACCTGCGCAACGTGCTGGTGATCCTCGAGGAGAAGCTGGGCACGCCGGTGGACATCGAGTTCGCCCACGACGGCGAGAAGTTCTACCTGCTGCAGTGCCGGCCCCAGAGCCACACCGACGACGCCGCCCCGGCGCCGATCCCCAAGGACGTCGCGGTCAAGGACGTCCTGTTCACGGCCGACCGCCACGTCTCCAACGGCTGGCTGCCCGACGTCACCCACGTGGTCTACGTCGACCCCGACGCCTACGCGGCGCTCGAGGACCGCGCGAGCATGCTGGCGGTGGGGCGCGCCGTGGGCGAGCTGAACAAGCTGCTGCCCAAGCGCGGCTTCATCCTCATGGGCCCCGGCCGCTGGGGCAGCCGCGGCGACATCAAGCTGGGCGTGAGCGTGACCTACGCCGACATCAGCAACACCTCGATGCTGGTGGAGATCGCCCGGCTCAAGGGCGGCTACCTGCCCGACCTCTCCTTCGGCACCCACTTCTTCCAGGACCTGGTGGAGTCGCGCATCCGCTACCTGCCGCTCTATCCGGACCGCGACGGCATCGTCTTCAACGAGCAGTTCCTGCTGGGGGCGCGCAACCTGCTGCCCGAACTGCTGCCGCAGCACGCCGCGATCGCGGGCACGCTGCGGGTGATCGACGTGCAGGCCGAGACCGGGGGGCGCGTGCTGCGCGTGCTGCTCAACGCCGACCTCGACGAGGCGCTGGCCTGCTTCGTCGAGCCCGGCCTCGAGCGGGGCACGGGCGCTGACGCCGCGGCCGAGCTGATCGGCAAGCCCGGCGAGGTCTGGCGCTGGCGGCTGCAGATGGCCGAGCGGATCGCACACGACCTCGACGCGGCGCGCTACGGCGTCAAGGCGATGTACGTCTTCGGCAGCGTGAAGAACGCGACGGCCGGGCCGGGCAGCGACATCGACCTGCTGGTCCACGTCGGGGACGATCCGGAGCGCCAGGCGGCCCTGCGGGTCTGGCTCGACGGCTGGAGCCGCTGCCTGGCCGAGATCAACTACCTGCGCACCGGCTACCGCAGCGCGGGGCTGATCGACGCGCACCTGATCACCGACCGGGACATCGCCGAGCGGTCGAGCTACGCCGTGAAGATCGGCGCGATCACCGATCCGGCGCGCGAGCTCCACATCGGGGGGGACGACGCGCCGGCCTGAACCCCTAGAGCAGGACGCGCGCGGCCGCCGCGGGGGCGTCGGGATCGAAGCGCACCAGGGCCAGTTCCGGTCCGTCGTGGGCGCCGTTGCAGGCCAGCGTGGCGCCGATCGTCTCGCGCCAGGCGCCGGTCAGCCGCGCGGCCTCGTGCACGTGGCCGTGCAGCGACAGCGGCGGGCGCCGCGCCTCGAGGAACTTCCGGATCGCGATGCTCCCGATGTGCACGTCCACCGGCGCGTGGTCGACCAGCCGCCCGTCCAGGGCGGCGCGGTCCAGGGAGCAGCCGTACGGCGGGCAGTGGAACAGGCAGATCGCCCGCGCGAGGTCCGCGTCGCCCGCCAGCTCCTCCAGTTCCGCCGCGATGGTCGCCAGCCTGATCTCGCGCTCCTCGCGCGCCACGGTCCGGCGGCCCTCTTCCGGCGGCACGCAGCCGGGATCCACGAACCGCGACACGTCGTAACGCTCCCAGTCCTTCAGCAGGAACGGCGACGGCGGGATGCAGGCGTAGCCCAGCACCAGCCGGTCGCCCCAGGCCACGCGCCGGCCGTGCGCCTGGATCCAGAGACCCTCGTCCTCGCCCGCGGCGAAGCCGGGCAGTTCGGCGGCGGGATCGTCGTTGCCGGGGATCAGGAAGACCGCGGGGTAGGCGGGACCCAGGTCCGCGCGCAGCCGGCGGAAGCCGTCGGCCAGCACCCCGGCGGCGAAGTCGCCGCCCGTGGCGAGCCGGTGCGGCAGCAGGTCGCCGCCCAGGAACAGGGCGGTGGGGCGTTCGGCGGCGGCCGCGTCCCAGAGCTTGCGGTAGCGGTCCGGCCGGCCGTGCAGGTCGGTCGCGAAGTGGCAGAGGCCCATCGGTTCCCTCCCGGCTGTCGGCCGTCATGGTGCGTCCTGCACCGGTGGGGCGCAACCGCGGATCAATGGGGAGTGATTCAGGCCTGGATGGCGCCGGATCTTCCCTTCCGATAAGGGGATTCACCCACCCCGGCCCTGTGAATATTGTTTTGCTTCTGCCCGGCCGCCGCCTAGATTCGTTGTCGATTCAACAGGCGCAGCCGAGCTCACGGTTGCCCAGGGACGGTCCCTCACCGCGGGAGAGCCGACATGGCTGAATTCAAGGCTTTCATGGATCAGGTCGTGGCCAAGAACCCCGAGCAGAAGGAATTCCACCAGGCCGTGCAAGAGGTCGTGGAGTCCCTGTGGCCCGTGCTCGACAAGCGCCCCGAGTACCGCAAGGCGAAGATCATGGAGCGCATCGTCGAACCCGAGCGCGTGATCCTGTTCCGGGTGCCGTGGATGAACGACCAGGGCGAGGTCCAGGTCAACCGCGGCTTCCGCATCGAGATGAACAGCGCCATCGGCCCCTACAAGGGCGGCCTGCGCTTCCACCCCTCGGTCAACCTGGGCATCCTGAAGTTCCTCGCCTTCGAGCAGACCTTCAAGAACGCGCTCACCACGCTGCCCATGGGCGGCGGCAAGGGCGGCTCCGACTTCGATCCGAAGGGCAAGAGCGACAATGAGGTGATGCGCTTCACGCAGAGCTTCATGACCGAGCTGTTCCGCCACATCGGTCCGGACACCGACGTGCCCGCCGGCGACATCGGCGTGGGCGGCCGCGAGATCGGCTTCATGTTCGGCCAGTACAAGCGCATCACCAACCAGTTCACCGGCGTGCTGACGGGCAAGGCCCTGAAGTGGGGCGGCTCGCTGATCCGCCCCGAGGCCACGGGCTACGGCGCCGTGTACTTCGCGCAGGAGATGCTCGCGACCCGCAAGCAGGACCTCAAGGGCAAGACCTGCCTGGTGTCCGGCTCGGGCAACGTCGCCCAGTACACGGTCGAGAAGCTCCTCGACCTCGGCGGCAAGCCGGTGACCGTCTCCGACTCCGCGGGCTACATCTACGACGAGCAGGGCATCGACCGCGACAAGCTGGCGTTCGTCATGAACCTGAAGAACGTCAAGCGCGGCCGCATCAAGGAGTACTGCGACAAGTACCCGAAGGCCGTCTACAAGGCCATCGATCCCGGCGCCGCGTTCAACCCGCTGTGGGACCACAAGGCCGACTGCGCCTTCCCCAGCGCCACCCAGAACGAGGTCAACGCCAAGGACGCGGCGAACCTGCTGCGCAACGGCGTCTACGTGGTCTCCGAGGGCGCGAACATGCCCACGGTGCCGGCGGGCGTCGAGCAGTTCGTCGACGCGAAGATCCTCTACGGCCCCGGCAAGGCCGCCAACGCCGGCGGCGTGGCGACCTCGGGCCTCGAGATGTCGCAGAACAGCATGCGCCTCTCCTGGAGCCGCGAAGAGGTCGACGCGAAGCTGCACGGCATCATGAAGTCCATCCACAAGAACTGCGTGGAGACCGCCGAGGCCTTCGGCACGCCGGGCAACTACGTCAACGGCGCCAACATCGCCGGCTTCCTGAAGGTCGCCGACGCCATGATGGACCAGGGCGTGGTGTAGCGGACACCGCTGAACCACCCGACCGGCCGGGTCGGGGGACGCGCCCCGGGCACCTCGTGTGCCCGGGGCGCTCGACTTACGGGGCCCCGCGCCCTCCTGGCGCAGGGTCCCTCCAGACGCCCCCGACCCGGCCGGTCGGGTGGTTCAGCGGTGCAGCCGCCACTTGCAGTCGGAAGGGGAGCGGATCCCCTGGAGCGCTCCTTCGCGGCATGATATGATGGCATTCTTAGTAATCGCCCATGCTTGGAGGTAGCGGTCGTGCGTGCGGTCCGGGTGTCGGTTGTGGTTTTCTTCCTGGTTGTGCTGGCCGGTGCAGCCGTCGGTGCGGACTACTGGCCGCTGACGCCGGGGACGACGTTCACCTACCAGTTGTCAAGCGGCCCGCTGGCAGTCGAGATCCATCAGAACGTCAACCCGGACTGGTACGCCAGGAGCTACATGAGCGCCGATTGTTCCGGGTTCCCAAAACTATCGGCTCAGCGAAGACGGGGACGTCCTGTGGGGCGGGTCCGGCTGGATGTGCAAGTCCTGGGTCGATCCCGACTTCTTCACGCTCACGCCGCCGGTGCTGTTCCTGGACCTGCCGCTCACGGTCGGCAAGCAGTGGCAGAGCCAGACGACGGTCGACTACGGCTACGGCTCCTTCGCCGCGACGCTCCACTGCTCCGTGACCGGCACGGAAACGGTCACGACGCCGGCCGGCGACTTCGAGACGATGGTGATGCAGATGATCACGTTCGACGGCCCCTGGTTCCTGCGCCAGTGGACCTACAAACTGCACCGGCAGCTCGGCCCGGTGATCGACGAAGGCGGCGAACTGGTCGCCTGGACCGGCGTCGTATCGTCCGACGAGTCGACCTGGGGCGAAGTCAAAGCGCTCTACGCCCGCTGATCAACCCCCGCCGTCATCTGCACCGGTCCCGGCTGCGAAATCGTCCCCGCCATGCCCATGCTGCTGTTCGACTCGGATCCGCACATCCTGCCGAGACAGGGGTGTCCTGCAGGCCCTGGAGCCAGGATGGCGGAAGGGCCGAAAGGCCAAGCGAGCCGGGCACAGGATGTGCCCGACGAGCGCCCCCTGTCTCGGCAGGATGTGCGGATCCGAGTCGCATCACGGCCAGCGCACAACGATCCCGCAGCCTGAACCGCCCGCTTTGACAGAGCACAGGGGTTGTGGTACGTTGTGGGGGTTAAGCGATCTCGTGGGGGCGACATGGCTTCGACGGGGTCGGGGGACCGTTGGCAGCATGCCGAGATTCCAGTCATCTCGTAAAACGCTGGGAACAAAACAAATGACACAGAGCACTTCGCTCTCGCTGCGTAAATAAACACGCAGCGCGTTCCCCGGAGAGAGGGACGCCAGTCCCTCCGGCGGAGCGCCGTCATCTGGCGTCTGGTCCTGAACCGGGTCTCCTGGGGACGGACGAGATCTTAATGGAGACTGGTTCCACGCTCGGCCTGTCGCTGAGCCAGGCGCGGAACGAGATCGATCAGCGGCTAAGCATGTAGACGCCGGCGGGGGACCGGCTTCGGACGCGGGTTCGATTCCCGCCGCCTCCACCACCTCCGCTCGCGACCCCGCGGCCCCATGGCTGCGGGGTTCGTTTTTCTGCGGGGTTCCTTTTTCACAGGATTGCCCCCCGGCCGCTTGCGCGTTACATTCCCGCGCGAGTGCGGGACGGACGTCCACGCCCCGCGCCGGGCCCCCGATCAAGGAGACCGTCATGCCCCTGGTACCGATGAGAGTGCTGCTGGACCACGCCGCCGAGCACGGCTACGGGGTCGGCGCCTTCAACGTGAACAACATGGAGCAGATCCAGTCGATCATGCAGGCGGCCGAGGAGACCAACTCGCCGGTCATCGTGCAGGCCTCGCGCGGCGCGCGCTCCTACTCGCAGGACAACTACCTGCGCCACCTGATGCTGGCCGCGGCCGAGCTGCACCCGCACCTGCCCATCGCCATGCACCAGGACCACGGCAACAGCCCGGCCACCTGCTTCTCCGCCATCGAGCAGGGCTTCACCTCGGTGATGATGGACGGCTCGCTGCTGGAGGACGGCAAGACGCCGGCCACCTACGAGCAGAACGTGAAGGTCACGCGCGAGGTCGTGGCGAAGCCCACGCCCTGGGCGTCACGGTCGAGGCCGAGATCGGCTGCCTCGGCGGCATCGAGGACGGGCACGGCGCCGGGCTGACCGGGGACGCCGCCCTGGCCCACCTGACGGACCCGGCGGAGGCCGAGCGCTTCGCCGCCGAGACCGGCTGCGACGCGCTGGCCGTGGCCATCGGCACCAGCCACGGCGCCTACAAGTTCACCAAGAAGCCGGGCGGCGACGTGCTGAAGATGGACCTCATCGAGGAGATCAACCGCCGCCTGCCGAACACCCACCTGGTGATGCACGGCAGCAGCTCGGTGCCGCAGGAGCTGGTCGAGATCATCAACCGCTACGGCGGCCAGATGCCCGAGACCTACGGCGTGCCCGTCGAGGCGATCCAGCGCGGCATCCGCCACGGCGTGCGCAAGATCAACGTCGACACCGACAACCGCCTGGCCATCACCGGCGCCATCCGCAAGGTGTTCGCCGAGCACCCCGAGAAGTTCGACCCCCGCGACTACCTGAAGCCGTCGCGCGACGCGATGGCCGCGGTGGTCCGGGACCGCATGATCGCCTTCGGGCAGGCCGGCTGGGGCGACAAGGTGCCCGCGACGACCCTCGACCAGATGAAGGCGCGCTACCGCTAGGGAGTCCCGACATGCATGGAACGCTGGTCGGCCAGCTGCGCCGCGAACTGGATGCGCTGCGGGAGCAGGGGCTCTTCAAGGAAGAGCGCGTGCTGCAGGGGCCGCAGGGCGCCGAGATCCTGGTCGGCGGCCGGCGGGTCCTGAACTTCTGCGCCAACAACTACCTGGGCCTGGCCTCGGACCCGCGCGTGGTCGAGGCCTCGCGACGCGCGCTGGACCGCTGGGCCTACGGCCTGAGCTCGGTGCGCTTCATCTGCGGCACGACCGAGCTGCACCGCGAGCTGGAGCGGGAGCTGGCCGACTTCCTCGGCCTCGAGGACTGCCTGCTCTACGCCGCCTGCTTCGACGCCAACGGCGGCGTGTTCGAGCCGCTGCTGGACGCCGACGCCGCGCTGATCACCGACCAGCTCAACCACGCCTCGATCATCGACGGGGTGCGCCTCTGCAAGGCCCGGCGCTCGATCTACCGCCACGCCGACATGGACGACCTCGCGCGGCGCCTCGAGGAGGCGGCCGACGCGCGCCTGCGCATGATCGTCACCGACGGCGTGTTCTCGATGGACGGCGACTACGCCCGCCTGCCGGAGATCTGCGACCTGGCCGAGCGGTTCGACGCGCTGGTCCTGGTCGACGAGAGCCACGCGACCGGCTTCACCGGCCCGACCGGGCGCGGCACCCACGAGAAGTTCGGCGTGATGGGGCGCGTCGACATGATCACCACCACCCTGGGCAAGGCCCTGGGCGGCGGTCTGGGCGGCTGCACCGCCGGACCCGCGGAGATCGTGGCCTGGCTGCGCCAGAAGTCGCGCCCCTACCTGTTCAGCAACTCCCTGCCGCCGGTGGTCTGCGGGGCCACGCTCGAGGTGCTGCGCATCCTGCGCGAGGACCCGGCGCCGCTGCGGGCCCTGGACGCCAACCAGCGCCGGCTGCGCGCCGGCCTGCGCGAGCTGGGCTTCGACGTCGACCCCGGCGAGCATCCCATCGTCCCGGTGCACTTCCGCCGGCACGAGAACGACGCGCTGATGGCCCAGGGCGTGGCCCGCGACCTGCTGGACGAGGGCATCTACTGCATCGGCTTCAGCTTCCCCGTGGTGCCGAAGGGGCAGGCCCGGATCCGGCTGCAGGCCTCGGCCGCCCACGCGCCCGACCACGTCGAGCGCTGCCTGGAGGCCTTCCGAAAGGTCGGCCGGCGTCACGGTGCGATCTGAGGGTGCCGGGCGGGCCGGCCGCCCTGGCCCGTTAAACAACCTCCCTCCCTAGGTCACCAGGCCCCCCCCTGCCCCCCTTCCACCTAACACCCAACTCTCTCCCCCCTCTCATCCCGGTGGCGGTGGCTGCCCGCACGCCCCAACTTAAAAATGCGCAAATCCGCTTGCCAAAGTCCGGATTCCGCCTATATTCCGCGCGTCGACGCCCGTCCCGGCTGGGGCGGGCGTCGTTCTTGAGGGCAGGACGCCCCGCGGGCCGCGCCGCATGGCGGCGCCCCCCACCACTCCAACGAGACGGCCCCCCGGCGGGGCCCCGGCGGTCGCCATGAGCAGAGACATCACGAAGCTGCGCAACATCGGCATCAGCGCCCACATCGATTCGGGCAAGACGACGCTGACCGAGCGCATCCTCTACTACACCGGGCGCATCCACACCGTGCACGAGGTGCGCGGCAAGGACGGCGTCGGGGCCACCATGGACTCGATGGAGCTGGAGCGGGAGCGCGGCATCACCATCGCCTCGGCGGCCACCTACTGCGAGTGGGACGGCCACCCGATCAACATCATCGACACGCCGGGCCACGTCGACTTCACCATCGAGGTGGAGCGGGCGCTGCGCGTCCTGGACGGCGCGGTGCTGGTTCTCTGCGCGGTGGCGGGCGTCCAGTCGCAGTCGATGACCGTGGACCGCCAGATGCGGCGCTACAAGGTGCCGCGGCTGGCCTTCGTCAACAAGTGCGACCGCTCGGGCGCCAACCCGGCGCGCGTCACCGAGCAGCTGCGCGAGAAGCTGCGCCACAACGCGGCCATGATGCAGATCCCCCTGGGCCTGGAGCACGAGCACGAGGGCGTGGTCGACCTGGTGCGCATGAAGGCCTGCCGCTTCACCGGCGAGCTGGGCGACGACCTGGTCTGGGAGGAGATCCCCGCGGCGCTGCGGCTCGAGGCCGAAGCCCGGCGCGAGGAGCTGCTGGACGCGGCCAGCATGTTCAGCGACGAGTTGACCGAGGCCATCCTCGACGGTGCGGTCACCGAGGAGCTGATCCACGAGGCGGTGCGGCGCGGCACGGTGTCGCGGGAGCTGACGCCCGTGTTCATGGGCAGCGCCTACAAGAACAAGGGCGTGCAGCTGCTGCTCGACGCGGTGGTGCGCTACCTGCCCGACCCCACCGAGGTCCAGAACGAGGCCCTGCGGCTCAACGCCGAGGGCGAGCCGGAGACCTTCGTCCTGTCCAACAGCGACGACGACCACGTCGTGGCCCTCGCCTTCAAGCTCGAGGACGGCGCCTACGGCCAGCTGACCTACATCCGCCTCTACCAGGGCACCCTGGCCAAGGGCGACACGATCCACAACACGCGCACCGGGAAGCGGGTGAAGGTGGGCCGGCTGGTGCGGCTGCACGCCAGCCAGATGGAGGACATCCTGAAGGCCTTCGCCGGCGACATCGTCGCCCTGTTCGGCGTCGAGTGCGCGTCGGGGGACACCTTCACCGGCGGGGAGACCATCTCGGTCTCGAACTTCCACGTGCCCGAGCCGGTGATCTCGCTGGCGATCGTGCCGACGGACAACAAGGCCCAGTCGAACCTGGCCAAGGCGCTCGCCCGCTTCACCAAGGAAGACCCCACCTTCCGGACGCGGACGGACGACGAGACCGGCGACACCCTCATCATGGGCATGGGCGAGCTGCATCTGGAAGTGTACCTCGAGCGCATCCGCCGCGAGTACAAGGCGGAGGTGACCGCCGGGCAGCCGAAGGTGTCCTTCCGCGAGGCGATCACCCAGCGCGTGAACTTCGACTACACGCACCGCAAGCAGACCGGCGGCTCGGGCCAGTACGGCCGCATCTGCGGCTACTTCGAGCCGAACGAGTCGGGCGAGTTCAAGTTCGAGAACAAGGTGATCGGCGGCACGGTGCCCACCGAGTACATCCCGGCCGTCGAGAAGGGCTTCCGCTCCATGCTCGATAAGGGCGCCTACATCGGGTATCCTGTCCAGGGGCTGACGGTGGTCCTCGAGGACGGCAACTCGCACGCCGTCGACTCGTCGGACCAGGCCTTCCAGGCGGCGGCGCGCGGCGCCTTCCGCCACCACTACAAGGAGGGCCGGCCCGTGGCCCTCGAGCCGCTGATGCTGGTGTCGGTGGAGGGGCCGACCGAGTTCCAGGGCGAGATCCTCGGCACCGTCATGCAGCGCCGGGGCATCATCATGGGCTCGACCGAGGACAGCGGCTTCGTGCGCGTCGACGCCCACGTGCCCCTGTCCGAGATGTTCGGCTACGCGACCGTGATCCGTTCGAGCACGCAGGGGAAGGCCGAGTACTCGATGGAGTTCGCCCGCTACTCGCCGGCGCCCGCCGAGGTGGCCGAACGCCTGGCCAAGGCCCACGCCGAGAAGGTCGCGGCGGGGAACAAGTAGGAGAGGAACGACGATGCCCACCAAGGACATTCGCTTCCGCAGCCCGCTGCGGGTCTTCGAGAAGGCCACCGACGGCGGCCTCGGCCGCGGCCACCTGGGCGTGGTGCTGTCCCGCCGCGGCGTCGGCAAGACCGCGCTGCTGGTCGGCATGGCGGTCGACGCGCTGCTGCAGGGCCGCAAGGTGCTGCACATCTCCACCGAGGAGTCGATCGAGAAGCTGCGCGCCTTCTACTTCGAGATCTTCCAGCACATCTGCGAGAACCAGAAGCTGGAGAACCGCCTCGAACTGCGTCTGGACCTCGAACGCAACCGCCACATCCTGGTCTACAACCGCGACTCCTTCTCCCTGGAGAAGCTGCGCGGGACGGCCGAGTTCCTGCGCGACGCCGCCCACTTCGAGCCCGACATGGTGATCATGGACGGCACGCCGCGCTTCGAGCACTGCGAGGACTGGGAGATCGACGGCGTGCTGGCGCTGGCCCGCGACTGGAACACCGAGATCTGGACCTCGTCGCTCACCCATCGCGAAGGACAGGAGTGCGACGCGCGCGGCATCCCCCTGTCGGTGGCCCGTTTCGACGACCGCCTGAGCCTGATCGTCGCGCTCGAGTCCGTCGCCGACCACGTGCGGGTGCGCATCCTGAAGTCGCACGACCGCCCCGAGGCGCCGGACATCAACATGGAACTGGACCCCCGGACCCTGCTGCTGCGCTGGCGCTGACCGGCGCGGCGCCCGGCCCGGCCGGGAGGCCCGGCATGACCGACGTCGCGGACAACCTGCAACGCGTCCGGGACCGCCTGGCGGCCGCCTGCGCCCGCTCGGGCCGGGCGGCCGCGTCCGTCAGGCTGGTCGCGGTCAGCAAGCGGGTCCCGCTGGACCGGGTGGCCGCGGCCGTGGCGTGCGGGCAGCTCGACCTGGGGGAGAACCGCATCCAGGACGCCCTGCCGCGCCAGGCGGAACTCGCGGCGCGGTTGGCGCCCGCCGCGGCGGCCGGCCTGCGCTGGCACTTCATCGGCCCCCTGCAGGCCAACAAGGTGCGCAAGGCCGTCGGCCGCTTCGCGCTGATCCACGCCGTCGACTCCCCGGCGCTCGCCGGCCGCATCTCGCAGGTGGCGCTGGAGCTGGGAGTGCGCCAGCCCGTCCTGCTGGAGGTCAACGCCGCCCGCGAGCCGGGCAAGTTCGGCCTCGCGCCGGACGCGGCCGTCGCCGCGGCCGTCGCCGCCGCCGCGCTGCCGGGCCTGGACCTGCGCGGGATGATGGCCATGGCCCGCCAGGGTGCGCCGCCGGCCGAGCTGGGCGCGACCTTCGCCCTCGTGCGGCGCCTCGCCGAGGCGGCCCGCGCGGCCACCGGCCTGGCGCTGCCCGATCTGAGCATGGGCATGTCCGACGACTTCGAGATCGCGATCGCCGAGGGCGCGACCCTGGTGCGCCTGGGCACCGCCGTGTTCGGAGAGAGGCCGACCCGCGGTTGACGCCGCGCCGCCGGAAGGAGAGGGGATCGTGCTGCTGCGCCTGTTGCTCGCGTGCTGCGAGGTCTACAGCTGGCTGATCATCGCCCGGGTGATCATCAGCTGGCTCAATCCCACGCCCCGCCACGAGATCCTGGTGATGGTCTGCCGGGTCACCGACCCCCTGCTCGACCTGCTGCGCCCGCTGATCCCGCTGCGCGGCCTGGACCTGTCGCCCATCCTGGCCCTGCTGCTGGTCCGGCTGGGCTGCGCCCTGCTGACGAAGCTCCTGGCCGGCTAGGCGGCGCGCCGGGGCCCGGTGGCGATTGTCCCGGAGGCGATTGTCCTTCCCCCTGGTCCGCCCGCATGCTAGGTTTCCTCGTTTCCAGACGGTGGGCGGCCCCGCGGCGCCGCCGGCCAACCTGGGGCGTCACAGCCCGGAGGTCGGACTTGCACGAGACGTGGACGCAGATCCAGGAAGCCGTCGCCTTCCTGCGCGGGCGCTGCCCGCTGGAGCCCGAGGTGGGGCTGATCCTGGGCACCGGCCTCGGCGCCCTGGCCGACAAGATCGAAGCCGAGTGCACGCTGGACTACGCCGAGATCCCGCACTTCGCCAGCTCGACGGTGCAGAGCCACCACGGCCGCTTCGTCTTCGGCACCCTCGGCGGCCGCCGCGTGGTGGCCATGCAGGGCCGCGTCCACTACTACGAGGGCTACACCATGCGCCAGATCACCCTGCCCGTGCGGGTGATGCGCGCGCTCGGCGCCGGGACCCTGGTGATGTCCAACGCGGTCGGCGGCATGGACCCGCACCTGCGCCCCGGGGACATGACGGTCATCACCGACCACATCAACCTGATGGGCGACAACCCGCTGCTCGGCCCCAACGACGAGCGCCTGGGCGTCCGCTTCCCCGACATGAGCGAGCCCTACGACCGCGCGCTGGTGGAGCTGGCCGAGACGACGGCCCTGGAGCTCGGCCTGCCGCTGCACCGCGCCGTCTACGTGGCGGTCGCCGGCCCGAACCTCGAGACCGCGGCCGAATACCGCTTCCTGCGCGCGATCGGCGCCGACACCGTCGGGATGTCGATGGTGCCGGAGTGCCTGGTCGCGGTGCACGGCGGCATGCGGGTGCTCGGCCTGTCGGCGGTGACCGACGCCTGCTTCCCCGACGCCCTGCACCCCGCGGACGTCGACGGCATCATCCGCACCGCCGCGCTGATCGAGCCGAAGCTCTGCCGCCTGGTGACCGAACTGCTGCGACGGCTCCCGCCCGCGGGCGGGGCCGCCTAGGACGGAAGGCATGCCGAACGAGACGCCGCGCTACGCGCCGCTGGCCCGCAAGATCCACGACGCCGAGTCCGAGCGCCTCGTCAGCGCGTTCTGGCGCGAACACGACGTGTTCCGCCGCAGCATCGCCGGGCGCGAGGGCTGTCCCGACTGGGTCTTCTACGAGGGCCCGCCTACGGCCAACGGCCTGCCGGGCGTGCACCACGTGGCCGCGCGCCTGACCAAGGACATCGCCTGCCGCTACAAGACCATGACCGGGCACCGCGTGCTGCGCAAGGCGGGCTGGGACACCCACGGCCTGCCGGTCGAGCGCTCGGTCGAGAAGCAGCTGGGCATCCAGGGCCGCGAAGCCATCGAGGCCTACGGGCTGGAGGCCTTCAACGCGAAGTGCCGCGAGAGCGTGTGGGCCTGCAAGGCGGAGTGGGACGAGTTCACCGAGCGGCTGGGCTACTGGGTGGACCTCGACGACCCCTACATCACCTACCAGGACCGCTACATCGAGTCGGTCTGGTGGATCCTGTCCCGCTTCGCGGCCGAGGGCCTGCTCTACCGCGGCCACAAGGTCGTGCCCTACTGCCCGAGCTGCGGCACGCCCCTGTCGAGCCACGAGACCGCCAGCGGCTACCGCACCGTCGAGGACCCGAGCATCTTCGTGAAGCTCAAGGCCGTCGGCGCCGACGAGCACTTCCTGACCTGGACGACCACGCCCTGGACCCTGCCCTCGAACGTGGCGCTGGCCGTCGGCGCGGACCACGACTACGTGCGGGTGCGCCACGGCGACGACGTGCTGGTCCTGGCCGAGGCGCGCCTCGGCGTCCTGGACGCGGGCACGTCGCGACCGAGGTGCTCGACCGCTGCAAGGGCCGCGACCTGGTCGGCCGCCGCTACGAGCAGCTGTTCCCGCTGCTGCCGGTCCCGGCCGGCAAGGAAGCGTTCAAGATCGTGGCCGCCGACTTCGTCACGCTCGACAGCGGCTCGGGCATCGTCCACCTGGCGCCCGCCTTCGGCGAGGACGACTACCAGGCCGGCCTGCGCGAGAACCTGGCCTTCTTCAGCCCGGTCGACGCGGCGGGGCGCTTCACCGACGAGGTGCCGCCCTACGCCGGCCGCGCCGTCAAGGAGTCCGACCGGCAGATCATCCGCGACCTGCGCGCCCGGGGCTGCCTGCTGCGCGAGGAGGGCTACACCCACGAGTACCCCTTCCACGACCGCTGCGGCAACCCGCTGATCTACTACGCCACGCCCAGCTGGTTCATCCGCACCAGCGAGCTGCGCGAGAAGCTGCTGGCCGCGAACGCCGACATCCGCTGGGCGCCGCCGGAGGTGGGCAGCGGCCGCTTCGGCAACTGGCTGGCCGGCAACATCGACTGGTCGCTCAGCCGCAACCGCTTCTGGGGCACGCCGCTGAACGTCTGGATCTGCGACGCCTGCGGGCAGCAGCACCTGCCGACCTGCCGCGACGACCTCACGCAGCTGACGGGGACGGACCAGTCGCGGCTCGACCTGCACCGGCCCTTCGTCGACGACCTGACCTTCCCCTGCGCGCGGGCGGGCTGCGGCGGCGTCATGCGGCGCACGCCCGAGGTCATCGACTGCTGGTTCGACAGCGGGGCCATGCCCTTCGCCCAGTACCACTACCCGTTCGAGAACCGCGAGCTGTTCGAGAGCCAGTACCCGGCCGACTTCATCAGCGAGGGCATCGACCAGACCCGCGGCTGGTTCTACACGATGCTGGTGATCGGCACCTTCCTGACGGGGCGCAGCAGCTACAAGAGCTGCCTGACCATCGAGCTGGTGCTGGACAAGCACGGCAAGAAGATGTCCAAGAGCCTGGGCAACACCGTCGAGCCGATGGCGCTGATGCGCGAGCACGGGGCCGACGCCCTGCGCTGGTACCTGCTGACCGTCTCGCCGCTGTGGACCCCGACCCGCTTCGACGCCGAGGGCGTGGCCGAGGCGCGGCGCAAGCTACTGGCGACGCTGGAGAACGTCTACTCCTTCTTCTCGCTCTACGCGAACCTCGACGACTGGGATCCGCGCGACGGCGGTCCCGCCGCCCCGTCGCTGCTCGACCGCTGGGTGCTGAGCCGCCTGCACAGCACCGCGGCGGAGGCCCGCGCGGCCCTCGAGGAGCTGAACTTCACGCGCGCCGCCAAGGCGATCGGCGCCTTCGTGATCGACGACGTCAGCAACTGGTACGTGCGCCTGTCGCGCCGCCGGTTCTGGCAGGGGGAGACCACACCCGACAAGCGCGCCGCGTTCGCGACGCTGTTCGAGGTCCTGGACGGCGCGGTGCGGCTGCTCGCCCCGATGATCCCGTTCACCGCCGAGGAGATCTACCGCGCGCTGCACGGCGGCGGCGAGCGCTCGGTCCACCTCGCGGACTATCCGGCCGCCGAGGCCGTGCGCATCGACGCGCGGCTCGAGGCCGTCATGGCGGCGGCGCAGGCCGTGGTGGGCGTGGGGCGGAACCTGCGCCAGGAAGCCCAGATCCGCACCCGGCAGCCTCTGGGACGGATGCTCCTGCACGCCGACGACGACCGCGCCGCGGCGCTCCTCGGCGACCCGCACCTGCGCGGCATCCTGGCCGAGGAGCTCAACATCAAGCAGATCGCCGCGCTGGACGATCCCCTGCGCGTCGCCCGCCTGTCGGCCAAGGCCGACTTCCGGGCCCTGGGACCGCGCTTCGGCAAGCGCGCGCCGGCCGCCGGCCGCGCCATCGCGGCGATGACGCCGCAGCAGGCCCTCGCCCTGCGCCGCACGGGCGCGGTCGCCCTGGACGTCGAGGGCGTGGCCGAGAGCATCACCTTCGACGAGGCGCGCGTCGCGGAGGAGGGGCTCGCCCCCTGGGCGGCCGGTTCCGCCGACGGGATGACCGTGGCGCTGGACACGACGCTCGACGAGGCGCTGCGGGACGAGGGCCTGGCCCGCGAGGTCATCAACCGGGTGCAGAACCTGCGCAAGAAGAGCGGGTTCGCGGTCGCCGACCGCATCCGCCTGGCGGTCGCCGGCGACGGCGACGCGCGGCGGGCCCTGGACCGCTTCGGGGAGAGGATCGCGGGCGAGACGCTGGCGCAGCTGGTCGCAGCCTCGCCGGACCTGCCCCACACCGACAGTTTCGAGGTCGACGGCGTCGCCATCGAAGTGGCCATCGCCCGGCTGGCCAACATCTGAGGAGGGACCATGCGCAAGACCGAGCTCGAGCGATTCCAGAAGCTCATCCTCGAGGAGAAGGAGCGCGTCGAGAAGTCGCTCGCCAAGCACACGAAGATCATCCACCACGAGGGGGAGGACTTCGGGGGCGACCTGGCCAAGGCCCACTCGAACCACATGGCCGACCAGGGCAGCGACGAGTTCCAGTACGAAACCACGATCCAGTTCGCCAGCAGCGAGGGGCGCTACCTCTACCAGCTGGAGCAGGCCCTGCTGCGCATCGAGGACCGCAGCTACGGCGTCTGCGCCGGCTGCGACGAGCAGATCGGGCTGGAGCGCCTCAAGGCCAAGCTCGACGCCAGGCTCTGCATCGAATGCAAGGAGCGCGAGGAGAAGGAGCGGCATTGAGACGCCCCCGCCTCGGCCACCTTAAAATTCGGCGCCCCCTGGCTGCTGGCGCCCCTGGTGCTCGCGGCGGACTTCGCCACCAAGCGCCTGGTGCTGGCCAACGCCGACCGCCTCGCCCGGCCCGTGGAGGTCCTGGGTGACGTGGCCCGCTTCGCCTACGTCCGCAACCCCGGGGCCGCGATGGGCCTGCCGCTGGGCGGACGCGGCTTCCTGATCGGCGTCAGCCTGCTGGCGGCGGTGGTCCTGGCGGTGCTCTACCGCCGCACCGACCCGCGGCAGCGCCTGCGCCGCGGCGCCCTGGCCGCCATCCTGGGCGGCGCGCTGGGGAACCTGGTCGACCGGATCTTCTACGGCGGGCTGGTCGTCGACTTCATCGACCTGGGCATCGGCGCCCACCGCTTCTATACTTTCAACGTAGCGGACATGGGCGTGACGCTCGGCGGCGCGGTCCTGTTCATCTCGCTGTGGCGCGAGGACCGGTCGGCGAGCGCAAGCCGCGCCGCGACCGCCGGTCACGCGACCGCAGACGACCCTGCCTCGATCGTCGCCGCCGCGGACCCCGCGCCCGGCCCCTCCGACCCGGGACACCTCGATGACTGACGACGGACACTCCGCCATCTCGTTCACGGTCACGCCACAGGAGGCGGACAGCCGCCTGGACCTGCTGCTGGTCGAGCGGATGCCCGACCTGTCCCGCAGCCGGATCCAGCGCGCGCTCGCGTCGGGCGCCGCCACGGTCGACGGCCGGCCCCGCCCCAGCAACTACCGGGTCCACGAGGGCAGCCTGGTCGCGTTCACGCCGCCGGAGCCCCCGCCGCCGTACCTGGGCGCGCAGGACATCCCGCTGCGCATGATCCACTGCGACGATCACCTGGTCGTGATCGACAAGCCCGCCGGGATGGTCGTCCACCCCGCGCCCGGCCACCGTTCCGGGACCATGGTCAACGCGCTGCTGCACCTGTTCGGCGACCTGCCCGGGGACAGCGCCCGCGCCGGCCTCGTGCACCGCCTGGACAAGGACACCTCCGGCCTGCTGGCCGTGGCCCGCACCGATCTCGCCCACCGCGGCCTGTCCGCCCAGCTGCGCGCGCGCACGCTCGGCCGCACCTACGCCGTGGTGAGCTGGGGCCAGTGGGACGCCGACGAGGGACTCCTCGCCGAGCCGATCGGGCGCCACCCCCACCGCCGCCGCATGATGGCGGTGGTCGCCGGCGGACGGCCCGCCGGCACGCGCTACCGCGTCGTGGAGGACTTCGGTTTCGTGCAGCATTGCGAAGCGCAGCTGCAGACCGGCCGCACCCACCAGATCCGCGTGCACTTCGCGCACGGGCACCATCCCGTGGTGGGGGACCCCCTCTACGGCGACGACGCCCGCGAACGGCTGGTCCACCCGCTGGACCGCCACGCGGCCCAGGCCATGGTCGCGCGGGCCGGCCGCCAGATGCTGCACGCACGCGAGCTGCGCCTGCGCCATCCCGCCACGGGCGAGCAGCTCGTGTTCACGTCGGAACTGCCGGAAGATTTCGCCGCGGTGCTGGAGATCCTGCGCCGGTCGGCTCCGAGCGCCTAGGCGACCATACGACTGGGCGGCCGCGGCCTGCGGCCGCTTCGGGCTGGACACGGCCCTCGCCGGTTCGTATCCTCGCAGACGGGTCGTGCCGGAACGGGCGCGGGAAGGAGTCCAGGTGAAGATCAAGGAACGCAAGCGCGACGGCGTGGTGATCCTCGAGCTCAACGGCAAGCTGATGGGCGGGCCCGACGCCGCCGCGTTCAACGATACGCTCAAGACGCTCATCCACGAGGGCCAACGCAATATCCTGGTCGATCTGGCCCGGGTCAACTGGGTCAACAGCACGGGGCTCGGCATCCTCATCTCCGGCTACTCGACGGTCCGCCGCAGCGGCGGCGACCTGCGCCTGCTGAACGTGTCGGAGCGCGTCGAGAGCATCTTCATGGTCTCGAAGCTCCACACCGTGTTCGTCTCGTACTCGAACGAGGATGAAGCCGTCCGCAGCTTCGCCTAGGGAGGGACCATGTCCCGCGAGAACGGACCTCCCAGCGCATCGACTGAAGCTGCCCAGCCGCCTGCTGTTCCTCGGCGTGCCCGACGCGATCCTGATGGAGCTGGCGGGCGACCTGCCGTTCGAGCAGAAGGACATCGACGAGCTGAGCACGGCCGTCATCGAGGCCTGCACCAACGCCATGGAACACGGCAACGGCATGGAGCAGGAGCGCCACGTCGAGCTGCACTTCCACTTCGGCCCCGACGAGATCCGCGTCACGGTCCTGGACCAGGGCCCCGGCTTCGACTTCCGCAACTGGCAGCCGCCCGACGGCCTCATGCGCGAGCGCGGCCGCGGCATCACCATCATGCGCGAGTTCACCGACGAGCTGACCTACGACCACGCGCCCGACGGGCGCTTCCGCGTCCAGCTGGTGAAGCGCCGTCAGCGGCAGGACTGACGTGGGCGCGGTGCTCGGCCTGGACTACGGCACCAGCCGCATCGGCATCGCGGTCAGCGACCCCACGCGCACGCTCGCCACGGCGGTCGCGGTGCACCGCGCCGGCCGCGACGGTCCGGTCGCCGCCTTCGTGGGGGCGCTGGCCCGCGAGCGGGGCGTCGACCAGCTCGTGGTCGGACTGCCGCTGACCGCCGACGGCAGGATGGGGGAGATCGCCGAGCGCGCCCAACGGTTCGCCGAGAAGTTGGGGGAGGATCTGGGTTTGCCGGTCGCCATGGTGGACGAGCGCTATTCGACGCAGGAGGCCGAGCGCCTGCTGCGCGGCCCGGGCCGCCGGCGCAGCCGCGAGGCGCCCGACGCGGTCGCGGCGGAGCTGATCCTGCAGCAGTACCTCGACGCCGCGAGCGCCGGCCGGGACGGCGGCCCGTGACGGCGCCCAGCCGCACGGCCACGGCCCACCTCGTCAGGGCGCTGCGTCTGCTGGCGTGGTCGTCGGCGGCGGCCCTGCTGATCGCGGCCGGCGTCGCCTTCTGGGCCTGGACGGAGTGGAACCGCGTCGAGCCCGGCGCGGGCGCGCCCGCCGGACCGGTCGAGATCCGCGTGCCGCCGGGCTCCAGCCTCGCCACGGTCGCCGACACGCTGCAGGCGCGCGGCCTGCTCGACCATCGCCAGGCGTTCGTGCTGGGCGCGCGGCTGACCGGCTCGGACCGTTCGATCAGGGCGGGCCGCTACGCCGTGCCGCGCGGGCTGTCGCCGCGCGAGCTGCTGATCCTGCTGGTCGGCGGCCGCACCCTGCCGGTCGTGGTCATGGTGCCCGAGGGGCTGCCGACGCGCGACGCGGTGGTCGCCGTCGCCGAGGCCTTCGGCTGGGCGCCCGCCACCTTCCGCGCCGCCTGCGACGCCGAGGTGCGGGCGCTGCTGCTCGAGACCGCGGGCGATCCGGCCGCCTACGCCGCGGCCCTGCTGCAGGAGAGCCTCGCCCGCGGCCGGGAGTTCCCCCTCTGCGAGGGCTACCTCTTCCCGGAGACCTACCACTTCGCCGAGGGCGCCTCGGTCCGCGACGTCGCCCGCGCGATCATGCGCGCGGGGTGGGACCGCTGGGTCCCCGACGCGCGGGCGCGTCTCGCGCTGGGGGACCTGCCCCTGCGCACGCCGCACGAAGTGCTGACCCTCGCCTCCATCGTCGAGGCCGAGACGCCGCGGGTCTCGGAGATGCCGCGGGTGGCCGCGGTCTATCTGAACCGGCTGCGCGCCGGCCGGCCGCTGCAGGCCGACCCCACCGTCGCGCACGCCCTGGGCAAGAAGGGGCAGCGGATCCTCTACTCGGACCTGCGCATCCCGTCGGTCTTCAACACCTACCTCAACCGCGGGCTGCCGCCCGGCCCCATCGGCAACCCGGGGCTCGCGGCCATCGCGGCGGTGCTGAAGCCCCTGCCCGGCTGCCAGGACTACTTCTTCGTCGCCGACGGCTACGGCGGGCACGTCTTCTCGCGCACCCACGCCCAGCACGAGGCGGCGGTGCAGGTCTACCGCCAGCGCCGGGCCGAGGCGCAGCGGAAGCCCGCGCCGGAGCCGGCGGCGGCCGCCGCCGACTCGACGCCGGCGTCCTGACGGCGCGGCCGCCTTGACGCGGCCGCGCGGCGGGGCTACCCTGGCGCGGGGCGCCGGTGCGGCGCCGAGCGCATCGGCGAGGGAGGGAGCGCGATGATCCGCAAGTACCTGGGTTTGTTGGTGGGGTTCGCGACGATTGTCGCTGGCTACGCGCTGCTGGCCGGAGGCGACATCACCGCCGCGCCCCTGCTGCTGGTCCTGGGCTACTGCATCCTGATCCCCCTGTTCCTGTTGCGCTCCTTCCTGCAGGGCAAGGGCGAATAGCTCAGCTGGTCAGAGCACCTGCTTTACACGCAGGGGGTCACAGGTTCGAACCCTGTTTCGCCCACCATCCGCACCCCGACGCTCCCCTTTCCGGGAATCCGCGGGAACCAGATAAAAGACTAACAACCTCTAATTTTATGATGATCTGTGAATAAGGGGGTCCGTAACCCAAAAAATAGTGTTGCACGCCGTCCTCCCCGGTGGTAAACTCATGAGGTCAAGTTAAGGACTTATGAAGAGTGGAAGGGAGGGTCAACGTAATTGCACTCGTTCTCGCTTGGGTTTGCCACCCTCGCATGAAAATGCCTTTTAGGAGGTGTCCTAATGCTTCGTAGGAACATTGTGGGTCTTGTGATCTGCGTCGCTGCCCTGGGTGTCAGCACTCTGGGTGTGGCGGGTGTCCCTGACCTGGTCAACTCGAATGCCGATCTGCCCGCGGGACTGCCCCAGGTGAGCGTGTTCCTGACCCCGGACGGCACCGGCAATCTGATGACCGAGGCCCGGGCCATCACGACGCCGCCCCTGGACGTCGTCAATGCCACCATCACGGTGACGCTGCTCGACGCCGGCATGAACCCCGTCTTCGCCTATCCCTTCGAGGACATGTGGCTGGAGACGACGCTCGGCGGCCTGGCTGCGTGCACCAACGGCACCCTGGCCAACTTCAACACCGACATCAACGGCGTCACGACCTTCGTGGGCCCGTTCTATGCCGGTGGCTACTCGAACAAGGTGGCCGGTGAGCTGACCCAGGTCATCATCAACGGTTCGCCGCTGGTCAACGAGGACCTGAACGTCCTGTTCAACAGCCCCGACGTCTTCGCCGACGGCGTGGTTGACCTGAGCGACGTTTCGCAGTTCTCGGATACTACGGCGGGAGCAACTACGCTGCCGACTACTTCTACGACGGTAGCGTGAACCTGTCCGACCTGGTGCTCTTCTCGAGCTCGGTCAACGTGGTGTGCCCGTAAGGAAATTCTCGGCCCCGCGGCCCCGGGCCGCGGGGCGACACTCCTCGGCAACCAGTTGACCGAGGCAGACAACCCAAAGGAGACGCAACATGAAGAAGTTGTTAGCTCTGACCGCGATCGCGCTGCTCGCTTTCAGCGTCAGCGCCTCGGCTCAGGTCGATCCCGATCCGGATGGCATGGGCATCTACTTTGATATGGGCGCGACCCAGTTCAACGTGGCCTACACCCTGCCGTTCACTCCGCTGAACGTCTACCTGCTGATCACCCGGCCCTCGGGCGACTCCGTGCGGGCTTGGGAGTGCACCATCGTGGAAGAGAACAATTTCACGGTTCCGGGCACCTGGGTTCTGAACGGCGGCCTGGACGTCGATAACGACCCCATGGACTTCGTCGTCGGCAACGGCGCGGCTCCGCATCCGGCCGCTCCGGTCATCATGCTGGCCAGCAAGACGATGTTCGGCATGCCGACCTCGACCGCGACCTTCCGGGTCAAGGGCGTGGCCGGTTCGGTCAGCTTCCCCGGTGGCCAGCCCGGCTACGTTCACACCCTGGGCTTCAACACCCCCTGCCAGGTCCTGACGGGCGACATGAACGCGCCCCAGGCCTGCGTGAACGTCAACTGCGTGGTCGTCGCGAACGAGGACATGTCCTGGAGCAACGTCAAGGCTCTGTACTAGTCTTCGCCCAGCGATCCGTGTAGCTGTCAGCTAGGGGCCGCCCTCCGGGGCGGCCCCGTTCGTTCCGCCCGTCCGCCGCCCGCTCGCCGCGCGACCGGCCCGCGGCGCCGCCGGAGGGCGCCAGGGAAAGACGCTTGACAGGTTCGGCACTTGCCCGGATATTGATACGAAATCGACGCAGGAATCCCGGCGTCCGGTCCGCGGGAGCGTGGTCTCTCTTACCGGACGGTGGGATTCATCGCGGGGGACATGCCGCTGGCGGTTCGTCGCAGGTGCGGCGGGCCGTCGGCGTGCGTGGCCGGGCAGCGGAAGAACTTGCACGAAAGCTCTGATTGGGAAATCCGTGCGGCAGTCGCAATTCTGGTAATTGGCAATTCCGAGCGAAAGGGGACAGACCAATGAAGAAGATGCTACTCGTCCTGAGCCTGCTGGTGCTGACCGCGTCCATGGCCTGGGCCTATCCCGGCCCCGACGGCATGGGCATCTACGTCGACGTCACCGACACCGGTCCCGCCGAGAACTGCGTGACGATCCCCCGCCTTCGTGGCGACGAACCTCTACATGTGCATCACCAACCCGAGCGGTGCGTCGGTGCTGGCCTGGGAAGCCCGCATCACCAACAACGCCCCCGCGGGCGCCATGATCGGCACCTGGAGCATGTTCGGCCTGGACGTCGACAACGACCCCGACGACTTCGTCGTCGGCAACGGCGCCCAGCCCCTGGTCGCGAACGAGCAGGGTGTCGTGGTGCTGGGCTCGATGCAGCTCATCGTCATCAACGCCTCCGCGGTGATCGACTTCACGATCTCGCACATCCCCGGCTCGGTCAGCTTCCCCGGCGGCACCCCGGGCTACGTGCACACGCTGGGCTTCAACACGCCCTGCTACACCGCCACCGGCGGCACGCCCGGCACGCCGTTCGTGTACAACCCGGTGTTCCGCGTCAACGGCCCCTCGGCCGGGCAGTGCATCGTCGCCGATGAGGAAGCCTCCTGGAGCGACATCAAGACGCTGTACCGGTGACCTTGACGGCCCATCGGTCCACGGAGGGGCGGGGAGACCCGCCCCTTCCGTTTGCGGCGCAGCGGGCGCGCGGGGCGGGGCCCCGCGCCGCGCGTTGACCGTCGCCGCGACCGCTCTTATACTGACGGAACGATCCACCCCCTGGACGCCAAGCCCCCCCCTGGGCAAGGAGACCGCGGCATGAGCCGGATCCCCGACAACGTTGAGCGCGCGCGGCGCGCCCTGCTGCTCCTCGCGCCTCTGCTGCTGATCGGCGCCGCCGCTGGCGCCGGCCCGCTGACCGTCTCGCAGACCGACCCGCAGTCGCTGTCGCTCCGCCTGGCGACGGGCGATCCCGGCTGGCAGCCGGTGTTCGAGAGGGACGGCCGGACGTACCACCGCCTCGAACTGCCCGGCTTCGTCGGCACGGGCGAAGCGCGCCGGCCCGCGGTGCCCGCCCTGGGGCACTGGCTCCTGCTGCCGCCGGGCATGCGGGCCGTCGTCCGCCTGGTCGAGGCCGTCTGGGAGCCCCTCGACGGGCGCCTGGTGGCTCCGGCGCCCACGCCGGTGCTGCGGCCGCACCCCGGCGGCGGCGATCCCGTGATGGACGAGGAGTTCCTGCTGCCGGGGGAAGCGCCGTCGCGCGGCGTCGAGGCGTCGCCGCCCGAACGGGCGTCGGACGCCGGCGGCTCGCCGCCGGGGCTGGAACTCGGAGCGGTCCGCCTCTGGCGCGGCCACCGCATCGCGCCGCTGACGGTCAGGCCGCTGGACGTCGGCGACGACCTGCGGGCCCGGCGCCTGCTGCGCCGCGCCGCCTGGACGATCGTCTTCGAGCCCGAGCCCGGAGCCGCGGACAAGGCCGGCGGCCGCAGCGAACCCGGCGACGCGCGTTTCGGCCACCTCCTGCTCAACGGCGGCGCGCTCGCCGCGCAGCCCCGCGAAGCGGCCCCGCCGCCCGCGGCCGACAAGACCGCCGCCCGCCGCGCCGCGAGGCGACCCTGCTCGGCCCCGAGATCCGCGTGCCGGTGACGCGCACCGGACTGTTCCGCCTGCGCGCCGGCGACCTGCTCGACGTCGGCCTGCTGCCGGCGGGCGTGACCGAGGACCAGCTGCGGCTCTACCAGCGCCGCTACGTGCCCGGCCAGTCGCCGCCCTACGACGAGATCGAGGTGCCCGTGGACCTGGTCGGCGACGGCGGCGCCTTCGAGGGCGACGAGGCGCTGGTCTTCCACGGGTTGCGCCCCCGCGACGACGGCCCGTTCAGCTCCGGCGGCCGCAGCTACGCGAGCTGCGGCGACTCGCTGGAGACCTGGAATCCCGGGGCGCTCGACCCCGTCAACAACGGCAACATCTACTACCTGGCCGCGGCCGATCCCGCGCAGGGCGAGGGCTGGGCCCGCATGCCGCGGCTCTCGCTGCCGGCCGCCCAGGGCGCGCCCGCGGCGAGCTACCGCCGGGTCGACCTGCGCGAGGAGGACACGCACTACGTGGTGCGGCCCTTCGACGCCAACGTCGACCGCTACGTCTGGAACAGCAAGGAGGACCGCACGGTCGAGCGCGACCTCGACGCGGTCAACCCCGTGCCCGGCGGCGGCGTGACGCTGCGGGCCGGCGTGCTGGGCTACGGCGCGACCCTGCGCACGTTCAACTTCGCGCTGGTGCGCGAGGCGACGCCGACGGCGCTGGGCACGCTGCAGACCAACCACGCGGGCGCCGTCTTCGCCGCGCCCGCCGGCCTGACCGGCGCCGACCTCGCCGGGGCGGCGCTGCGGGTGAGCGGGCCGTCGAGCTACCTCACGGGCTACCTGGACTGGTTCGAGATCGCCTACGACGCCCTCTACCGGGCCGGCGGCGGCGCGCTCGACTTCCACGCCGGCGACGCCGCCGGCCTGCGGTCGCTGGAAGTCACGGGCTTCGCCGACCCGCAGCTCTGGGTCTACGACGTCTCGGACCCGCGCGCGCCGCAGCGCGTGCAGACCGGCGCGGGCAACGTCGTGGATGCCGGGGACGGCACCTGGACCCTCTCGCTCGAGGTCGCGCAGGACGCGCCCGGCGCCCGGCGCTTCGCGGCCCGCGCCGGCGCGCTCGCCGCGGCGGTGCCCGCGGTGCCGACCTTCAAGATCAGCCGGGTGACCGCGGTCGACGACCCGCTGGCGGCCGCGGCCGCGGCCGACGTGATCGTGGTGACGCACCCGGACTTCCGCGCCGAGGCCGAGCGTTGGGCCGCCCACCGGGCCGCGCGCTCGCCGGAGCCCCTGTCGGTCGCCGTGCTGGACGTCCACGCGGTCTACGACTGGTACGGCGGCGGCCTGAAGAGCCCGCGCGCCATCAAGCGCCTGGTGAACCGCGCCCTCGCGGACGGCGGCCCCTGGGCCCTGCAGATCTTCGGCGACGGCAGCGAGAACGCGCGCAGCGTGAGCGCGGAGGCCGCGACCCGCGACTTCGTGCCGGCGCCGATGTTCCGCTGGACACAGTCCAACTACGAGAACGAGATGAACCCGGTCGACGAGTGGTACGCCACGCCGGGGGCCGGCCCCAACTACCCCTACGACACCAGCGCCCTGCCCGAACTGCTGGTCGGCCGCTTCCCCTGCAACACGGCGGCCGAGTGCGCGGTCCTGGTCGACAAGGTGATCGCCTTCGAGGCCTCCGCCGAGGCCTGGAAGAAGCGCACGATCCTCGTGGCGGACGACGCCTGGTCGGACGGCTACGACGTGGGGCTCGACGAGCTGATCTACCAGAGCGGCGAGCAGGTTTTCGAGTCCAGCCTGGAAGAGGGCGCCGTGCTCTGGGAGTCCTTCGCCGACTCCCGCGACGGCTACCCCGGGGACCCCGCCTTCGAGGCGTCGCGGGTCTACGCCGGCGACTGGCTGGACCTGCACGAGCCCTTCCCCGGCGGCGTGCGCTCGCGCCGCACGATGCGGGCCATCGCGGCCACCGAGGTCGTCCCGGTGCTGCTGTCGCGGCTCGGCGCCGGCTGCATGGTGGCCACCTACCAGGGCCACGCCAACGACCACCTGCTGTCGCACGAGCAGATCATCGAGGACGTGCCGGTGATCCAGTACCGGCAGGACGTGGCGAGCCTGGCGAACCTCGGGCGTCCCTTCGTCTTCATCGGGCTGGGCTGCCACGTCTCGCGCTGGGCCCGCGACATCTCGCCGGAGTCGAACCCCACCTCGATGCCCTCGCTCGGCGAGAAGATGCTGCGGCGCGCGAACGCCGGGGCCGTGGGCGTCTACGCCAGCCCGGGCTACGAGTACCGCGATCCCAACGCGGCGCTGGCGCGCCAGCAGGCCCGCGTCATGCTCCTGACGCCGCCGCTGGGACCGTCGGGCCGCTCCCGCTGGATCCTGGGCGAGGTGCTGGCCGCGGCCGAGGCCTCGTTCCTGGCCGCGTCGCCGAACAACTGGCAGTACCGGCTGGCCGTGGCCCAGTTCTCGCTGCTCGGGGACGCCCTGATGGTGCTGGACGCCGGCCCGCCCCGGCTCGACGTGCGCCTGGACTGGGAGCTCCTGGAGGACGGCGCGACGGTCAAGGCCCAGGACGCGGCCAACACGGTCGTGCTCGAGGTCAAGGCCTTCGACGAAGCCGGGATCGACCGCCTCGTGGTGACCGGTGTCGAGGGCGCGACGGTGACCGCGACGCGGCCCGCGGGCGCGACCAGCGACCAGCGCACGGCCTTCGAGGTGCGCCTGCCGGTGCCGTCGCAGGACGCGACGGCCGTCCTGCACGTCTACGACACCGCCGCCGCCCGCGACGATTCCCCCCACGCCACGTTCACGGTGCGGATGCCGGTGTCGGTCGTGCTCTACCTCGAGGACGAACTCTACGTGGCCGGCGAGACGCCCTTCCCCTCGCCGGGACCGGGGGCGTTCACCGGCCGCGCCGTCGTGGCCGCGTTCCTGCCCGAGGACGCGGTGCTGGATCTGCTGGGCCGCAACGTCGCGCTCACGGGCGTCACGCTCACCCGCATCGACGAGCACACCGTCGATTTCGCCTTCACCGCGACCAAGGACGGCGCGGGGCCGGCCGCGGTCGTGCTGCTGGTCGACGGCCGCGGCACCGAGATCCCCCTGGAGGAGATCCAGAGCGGCGACGCGAGCGGCATCGCCGACCTGATGGCGTTCCCGAATCCCGCGGGCGAACAGACCCGCTTCGTGTTCGCGACCGACGCCGCGCCCGGTCCCGGCAGCGTCCTGCTCTTCACCGTCGGCGGGCGGCTCGCGGCGCGGCTGCCGCTGGACGCGGCGGACTTCGTGGGCGGCGGGCGCGTGATCGTGCCCTGGGACGCGCGCGACGACCGGGGCGACCGGCTCGCCAACGGCGTCTACCTCTACCGGGTCGAGCTGCCGACGGCCGCCGGCGTCGTGAGCAGCGGGATGCAGCGACTGGTCCTGATGCGGTGAGCGCGGACTCGGGCATGCGCTCGCCCCGTCGGATCCGGGCCGCCCTGCTGCTGGGCGTCCTGGTCGTCGCGTCCGTCCTGGGCGGCGGCTGCGCCGGCCGGCGGCGCGGACCCGTCGTCATGCCGCCGCCGCCGGTCGTCGCGCCTTCCGACGAAACGGCCGCGCCCCCGCCGACACCGACGGACACGCGCGTCTCCGAAACCGGGGTCGTCCTGCGCCCCGCCGAACCGGTCTTCCTCGCCATCGGCCTCGGGACGGGCAAGCCCCGCCTCGAACTGACGGTCGAGGGCGAGACCGAGCTGCTCGGCGGCGAGGGCGCGCGCGTCCTGGCCCGGCTGCCCGCCGGCGCCGCGTGCGTGCTGGAAGCCGGCCGCGGCGGCGTGGCCTGGCGCGGCGGCGGGAAGAGCGGCGTCGCCGCGGCGCCGCTGCTGCTGCGCCCCGTCGATCCCCGGCACGGAGTGGTCTGGGGGGACACGCCCTACGGCGGCGAGATGCGGGTGCTGCGCCCGCAGTCCGGACTGACCCTGATCAACGTCGTCGCCCTGGAGGAATACCTGCGCGGGGTCGTGCCGTGGGAGATCGGCCGGCCAGGCGAGCCGGGGCTCGCCGCGCTCGAGGCGCAGGCGGTCGCCGCCCGCACCTACAGCCTGGCGCACCGCGGCGACCGCAGCAACCTGGGCTTCGACCTCTGGGCCGACGTGCAGGACCAGGTGTACCACGGTCGCCGCGGCAACGACCGCTGGTGCGACCTGGCCGTCGCGAACACGCACGGCCTCGTGCTGCGCCACGAGGGCCGCGAGATCGAAGCCTACTACTGCTCGACCTGCGGCGGGCGCACGAGCGACGTGCGCGAGGTCTGGCCGCGGGAGGCGCGGCCCTACCTCGCGAGCGTCGTGGACGGTCCGCCGGACAGCAGCTGGTGCCGGGGTTCGCCCCTCTTCCGCTGGGAGAAGTCCTGGTCCGCCGCCGACCTCGAGCGCGTCCTGCAGCGCACCCTGCCCGAGTACCTGCAGTGGCTGTCCGCCTCGCCGGCCCGGCGCGACTGGGCGGGCGAGGGCTTCGCGCCGGCGCGGTCCGGCGCGGACGCCCGCCGGCCCGGCCGCCTGCGCGGGCTGGAGATCGCCGAGCGCACGAGCTGCGGCCGCATCGCCAGGCTGGACATCCGCACCGATGCCGGGGTCTACCGCATCCGGGGCGACCGGGTGCGCTGGGTGCTGGTCCCGGTCGAGGGGCGCTTCTCGATCCTCGAGAGCGCGGGCTTCGACCTGTCCGTGGAGTCGGGCAGCGACGGCGCCCTGCGGAGCGTCGGCGTGGCCGGCCGCGGTTTCGGGCACGGGGTCGGGCTCTGCCAGCACGGCGCACTGGCCATGGCGCGCGCCGGCCACGGCTTCCGCGAGATCCTCGCGCATTACTATCCGGGCGCGAGGCTCGAAGAGATCGGCGCGCCGTGAGCGCGGCGGTCGCACTCGGACCGCTTCCCTGTCGCCGGGCGTCTCGTCGTCGGCCTGGACGGCCCCGTCCTGCTGCCCGCGGAAGCGGCGTGGCTGCGGCGGTGGCGGCCGGCCGGTGTGATCCTCTTCGGGCGCAACGTCCACGACGCCGCGCAGCTGCGCCGCCTCTGCGATGAACTGCACGCGTCGCCCTGCCCGACGGCGCCGAGATCATGGCCGACCAGGAGGGCGGGGCCGTGTCGGTCCTCGCCGCGGCGGCGGGCCGCCCGCCGTCCGCCTGGACGCTCGGCGCGATCGACGATCCCGAGCTGACCCGCCGCGTCCACCGCGCGACGGCCCAACGGGCCCGCGCCTGCGGGATCGACCGCCTGCTCGCCCCGTGCGCCGACGTCCTGATCGCGCCGGACAACTCCGTGATCGGCAGCCGCGCCTTCGGCTCGTCGCCCGACGTGGTCGCCCGCCACGTCGCGGCCGCCGTCCGCGGCCTGCGAGAGGGTGGCGTGCGCTGTTGCCTGAAGCACTGGCCCGGACATGGCGCCGTCTCCCGCGACACCCACCTCGGCGCGGCGGCGCCCGTGCCCTTCTGCGACGCGCTGCCCTACGCCGCCGGTCTGGCCGCCGGCGCCGAGGCGATCATGCTCGGCCATCTGGTCGCGCCGGGGGAGGACCGCCCCGCGTCGTTGAGCCGGCAGGCCGCCGCGCGCGCGCGGAGTCTCGGCGCCCGCCTCCTGCTGAGCGACGACATCACCATGGGCGCGCTGCGCGCCCCGCTGGCTGCGCGGGGCATCGTGGTGCCCGGCGAGGCCCTGGCCGATCCCGGCGAGTTGACACCTGCGTGGCTCGCCGCCGTCGACACCGGCGCCTGCGACCTGCTGCTGTGCCGGGGGATCCCCTGGCGGGCGCTGCCGCTCGGAGACCCGTCGCTACCGGCCGGCCCCCTGCCCGCGGCGCTGCGGCGTGACGAGGCTCCCGCGGAATCCTGCTGGGTCGAAGCCCGGCGCCGCGCGGCGGCCCCCTGCCTGGACCCGCGGGCGGGTCCGCTGGCATTGTGGCTCACGTCGCCCGATCACCGCTGGGGCACGCCGGACCGGCAGACCCTGCGTGCGGCCGGCTGGCGGGGGCGGTGCCTGCTGGTGCCGCAGGAGGCGGGCGACGCCGGACCAGTGGTCCAACTCCTGGTCGCGGGGCACGCCCCGGCGGCCGCCGACCGGCTCGCCGCGGCCCGGCGCTGGTTCTCCCGCTCGCTCGCGGACCATGGCAGCTGCGTGGTCCTGGGGCACCCCGGGCTGGCTTTCCAGGCCCGGGCCCTGTTGCCGCAGGGGTGGACGGTGAGCGTCGGCGCCGGTGTGACGCCGGCCGACATCGCGCCGCTGCTGGTGGTTCCGGCGCCGATAAATCGGGATCCTGCAGGTTGACAGCCCACAGGGGCAGGCTTATATTCGGCGACCGTGAGTGGGGGCGTAGTTCAGCTGGTTAGAACGCCGGCCTGTCAAGCCGGAGGTCGCGAGTTCGAATCTCGTCGCTCCCGCCACCGTCCTTTCGACCCGCGCCCGGCGCGGGTCTTTTTTTTCCCGGCGACGAGATTTCAAGAGATCTCGAGAGCATTTCAAGAGATTTCATGAGCGTTTAACTCGTGACATCAAAATGTAACTATTTAGCAAAACTTATGACGAACGGGTAAGCGTGCGTTGGACCGACTGAAGAACTTGTCAAATCCAACTTGTAGTTCTGCGGATATTTGCGTTAAGATTCACCCGCATCATGGTCTTTGCCAGGAGCCGTTCCCAGGTCTCCTGCCTCACCGTGAGGACCGGCTGCCTCAGCTTTGAGGCCAACGAAAGGGATTCGGAATGAAGCGTCGCAACACTTTGTTGTTCGCCCTGGCCATGCTCAGCGCGGCCGCGGTCGCGAATGCCGATCCGACCATCGGCGTCTTCTTCGACACCGACGGCATGCAGCCCACGCTGGTGGCGGAACCCGGCACCGTGAACACCGGCTACGTCCTGATCAACAACGCCGACATGATGGTCGGCGGCGCGGCCTTCAAGATGGAGACCGAGGGCGGGTTCATGCTCGTCGGTGAGACCTGGGCCGACGGTCTGGTGTTCGGCACGCTGCTGACCGGCGCCGAGATCGGCCTCTACACCGCGCTGCCGCAGTTCGGCACCGATCCCACGGTGATCTGCACCTTCCAGTTGTTCGGCACCGAGATGGTGATCAACTCGCACCTGACGATCGTCAACGACCCCGACTACGCCACCCCGGTGGTCGCCAACAACAACGCCATCCTGTTCCCGGCCGAGGGCCTGACCGGCAGCGTCACGCTGCGCAACACGCCCGAGATCGGCGTCTTCTTCGACGCCGCCGCCACGGAGCAGTCCGCCATCTTCAACGGTGGCGTCGGCGAGCTCTACCAGGCCTGGGTCTGCGTGCGCAACGCCGAGATGCTCGTCGGCGGCGCCGCCTTCAAGATGAACCTCGACCCGCGCATCACGATGCTCAACGCCGTGCCGGCCAACGCCCTGATCTTCGGCACCCTGACCACGGGCGTCGAGATGGGCCTGTACACGAACCTGCCGGTGTTCGGTTCGGACCCCGGCATCCTGTACTCGCTGCTCTTCACGACCTTCAACAACCAGATGATCGACGCGACCATCGCGATCGTGAACCACCCGAACTACGACACGCCCAAGGTCGCGGACAACAGCGCCGTGACGTGGAGCGCCGACGGCCTGACCTCCTTCCTGACCATCCCCGTCGCCACCGAGGAGATGAGCTGGGGCCAGGTCAAGTCCCTGTACTAGTCCCCGCATGATCGGCGGCGCGACGGCGCCGCGGCAGGAGGCCGGTCGGCGACGACCGGCCTCCGCATTTGCGCAACCGTGCGGCAGGGTTGAGCGCGACCGCGGCCGGTGCTATGCTGCCGCTTCCGGCACGACCGGTCCGCCCGGCGGCCGCATCCCGGACCGCATCCCTATCGACGAGGAGAAGCCGATGCGACGAGTGTTGCGAATCGCGGCCGCGACCCTGGCGGTCCAGGCCCTGGCGTGGCCGGCCGGCTGCGCGCGCACCCCGGAACGACCCGCCGGCGGCGGCGGTGTGGAGGTCGCCAGGATGGACACGCCGATCGTCGCCGACATCACGCAGCGGCTGGCCGCCTACGCTCCGACCCGCATCGGCACCGACCTCGCGAGCCTGACGGCGTCCGAGCGGGCCGTGCTGGACCGCCTGGTCGCCGCGGCGGCGATCATGCACGACCTGTTCGTGGAGCAGGCCCTGCCCGACCGCGCCGGCTTCGAGCAGGCGCTGGCGGCCGCGCGCGGCCCCGGCGCCGACGACGCGCGCGCCTACTTCCGGGTCAACGCGGGGCCCTGGGACCGCCGCTTCCACTTCGAGCCCTTCGTCGGCGGGCGTGCGCATCCCGAGGGCGCCAACTTCTATCCGGCCGACCTGACCGAGGCGGAGCGCAAGGCGATCGCCGCCGATCCGGCCCTGTCCGGCCTGACCACGATGGTGCGCCGCGACGCGGCGGGCGGGTTGGTCGCCGTGCCGTACTCCGAGTTCTTCCGCGCGGAACTGACGCGCGCCGCGGACCTGCTGCGCGAGGCGGCGGGGCTGACCGACAACGCGTCGCTGGCCGCGTTCCTGCGCGCCCGGGCCGACGCCTTCCTGTCCGACGACTATTACGCTTCGGACATGCTGTGGATGGACGTCGACAGCCGCGTCGAGATCACCATCGGCCCGTACGAGACCTACGAGGACGGGCTCTTCGGCTACAAGGCGGCGTTCGAGGCCTTCGTGACGGTCACCGACCCGGCCGAGTCGGCGCGGCTCGCCCGCTTCAAGGACGTGCTGCCCTGGCTCGAGTCGAGCCTGCCCCTGCCCGAGGCCGACAAGAACCCCAACCGCGGCAGCGACTCGCCCATCCGCGTCGTGGACGAGGTCTTCACCGCCGGCGACACGCGCACGGGCGTGCAGACCATCGCCTTCAACCTGCCGAACGACGAGCGCGTGCGCGAGGCCAAGGGCAGCAAGAAGGTCCTGCTGCGCAACATCATGGACGCCAAGTTCACGACCATCCTGACGCCCATCGCCGAGCGCCTGGTCGTCGCCGACCAGCTGGGGGATCTCGCGGCCGAGTCCTTCTTCCTGCACACGCTCTGGCACGAGATGAGCCACGGCCTCGGGCCCGGCCGCATCGTCGTGGACGGGCGGTCGACCGAGGTGCGGCTCGAGCTGAAGGACCTCTACTCGGCCATCGAGGAGGCCAAGGCCGACGCGATGGGCCCGTGGTGCATCTTCCGCCTGCAGGAGCGCGGCGAGTTCCCCGCCTCCATCTACCGCGAGCAGGCGGCGACCTACCTGGCCGGGCTGTTCCGCTCGGTCCGTTTCGGGATCGGGGAGGCCCACGGCGTGGCCAACGCCCTGCAGTTCAACTACCTGCTGGAACAGGGCGTGATCACGCCCGAGGACGGCAAGTTCCGGATCTCCTACGAGGCCTTCCCCGGCGCGATCACGCAGCTGGTCCAGGAACTGCTGTCCGTCCAGGCGGCCGGCGACTACGCCGGCGCGAAGGCCCTGCTGGACCGTTACGGCGTCATGCCGCCCGTGCTGGCCGAGGCCCTGGCCCGGCTCGACGACGTCCCGGTCGACATCCTGCCCCTGTACGACGTCGGATCCCGCTGAAACCGTGATTTGCGAGAGCCCCCGTCCGCTTCGTGCGGACGGGGGCATCTTCTTCTATGACAATGAGATCCATAGTCCATGATATTTCTATGACATTCCGCTTGCGACATCAATAAACACTTACTATGATCCTGCGCAGTACTAGGATATCGGGGGGAACTCACCCTACAGGAGGTTGAACATGTCCAGAATCGTGAAGCAGGGGCTGTTGCCGGCCCTGATGCTGTGCGGGGTGCTGGCCCTCGTCGGCTGCGAAGGCGATCAGGGGCCCGTCGGCGCCCAGGGCCCCGAAGGCCCCGCCGGCCCTCCCGGGCCTCCGGGCGGCACCAGCGAGTTCACGTACGCGGGCTACCAGGGCGAGGCCTGCCTGCACTGCCACGGCCGCACCGTCGCCGACGTGCGCACGACCGGCCACAACGTCGCCTTCGCGGGTCTCGACGCCGAGTCGCAGGACCTGCCGTACTGCCTGCAGTGCCACACGACCGGCTGGGACACGCCCATCGCCTACGGCGTCACCGAGTTCGATCCCTCGGGCGACGACGTCCACGGCTACGACGACTACTTCGGCGTGGACACGACCGAGGCCGCCTCGCGCCGCGACGCGCTCGAGAACGTCCAGTGCGAGTCCTGCCACGGCCCGATGGGCCCGGACTTCAACGCCCACACTCCGAACGTGGTCTTCTCGACCATCGTCGACGGCGAGATCACGGCCTCCTGCGTGCCCTGCCACGAGGGGCAGCTCGACGAGTGGGTGACCTCCGGCCACGGCACGGCGAGCGGCCTGACGCACGAGGAGTTCGTCGACGAGTTCGGCGGCGCCTCCTGCCGGGGCTGCCACACCAGCGAGGGCTTCATCGCCGCCCACGATCCCGTCTACACGTCGTACGACTTCGGCGGCGACTACAACTTCATCGGCTGCGTGACCTGCCACGATCCCCACGTGGGCGAGGCCGGCGGCGGCAACCAGGCGCAGCTGCGCGCGGTCGGCGCCGTGGAGATCGTCTACACGCCGGGCCTGACGCCGGGCGACCCGAGCGTGCCCCGGATGGAGGGCTACGGCGCGGCCCAGACCTGCGCCCAGTGCCACCACGCCCGCCGCACCGCGACGAGCGTGTCCGGCCAGATCGCCAACGGCAACGCCCACTTCGGTCCGCACGGCAGCCCGCAGATGGACATGTTCATCGGCGCCGGCTGCTACGAGATCGCGGGCTACACCTACGAGCGCGAGCACTCGCACCAGAACATCGACGACGCCTGTGTGAAGTGCCACATGGTGCGCGAGGTGCTGCTGCACGGCGAGCTGCAGGACCACTCGTTCCACACCTTCACGCCCGACGTGGGCAACTGCGCGCCCTGCCACACCGGGATCACGGACTTCGACGTGGAAGGCGTGCAGACGCAGGTCCGGACCAAGCTGAACCTGCTGGCCACCCTGTTCGGCTACGCCGACTGGGACGTCCTGATGGCGAACATGGACGCCGACAACGCGGCCATGTCGGCCTGGCAGCGCGAGGCGCTGTACGCCGGCGTGTTCGTGAGCAACGACGGCAGCCACGGCGTGCACAACCCCGCGTACGCCCTGGACCTGCTGGACAACGCCATCGCCTACTACCAGTCCCACATCACGCAGTAGATTCGCCCCGCGAGTCGCAAGCAGGCGGCCGGCCCTTCGGGGCCGGCCGCTTGTCCGTTCGGCAGGTGCCGGCGCGTTCAGGCGCCGACGATGTTCTTGAGGGAGCCCCGGCTCAGCGGGTGGTAGCCGGGCGCCGCCGCCGCGAAGACCTCGCGGGCGAAGGCGGGGCCGTCGCCGCCGGCCGCCACGAGCGCGCCGTAGAGCGGCTTGAGGTACTTCATGCGGCCCACGCGGGTCAGCACCTCGCGCAGGCGCGGGCGCACCGGCGCGTAGCCGCTGCGCGCGGCGATGGTCAGCCACTCCACCAGCACTTCGTGGTTGCCGCGGCCGGTCAGGGCGAAGGTCTCGTCCAGCCAGCGGCAATCGTCGTGGGGCAGGGGACGCGGCAGGTCCTGCAGGAAGAGCTGCAGTTCGGTCGGCGTCCAGGCCGCGGACTCCGGTCCGGGCCGTTCGCCCGCGCTCCAGCCGGCGGCCAGGGCGCGCAGCCGGTCCAGGGCGGGCGCCGCGGTGCGGTGCTCGTTGGCGGGCATGCCGGGACCGTCGATCCAGCTGCGGCCGTCCACGGCGTCCAGTGCGCCGGGCAGCCTCTCTTCGAGGAAGGCGATGAACTCGTCGGTGGTGATGCTGCGGAAATGGAAGCGGTCGATGTACTCCCGCAGGAAGGCGTCGAAGCGGGGGCGGCCGACGGCCCGCTCCAGCAGGATGACGAACTGGGCGCCCTTCTCGTAGGGCACCAGCGAGTAGACCTCGTCCGGGTCGATGCCGGCGAGGTCGGTGCGCAGCTTCGTCAGGGGCGAATCCGGGCCGAACTGGTCGAGGTGGACCTGCAGGGCGTTGCGGCGCAGCACCCCCTGCAGATCGGCGAACTCGCGGCCGTGCAGCTCCTCGAGGATGCGCCGCTCGGCGTAGACGGTGAAGCCCTCGTTCAGCCAGAAGTCGTTCATCGTCGCGTTGGTGACCAGGTTGCCCGTCCAGCTGTGTGCCAGCTCGTGCACCACGACGTTGACCAGGCTGCGGTCGCCGGCCAGCAGCGTCGGGGTCAGGAAGGTCAGGCGCGGGTTCTCCATGCCGCCGTAGGGGAAGGCGGGCGGCATCAGCAGCAGGTCGAAACGGTCCCACTCGTAGGGGCCGAAGAGGCGCTCGGCGGCGAGGATCATCGACTCGACCTCGGCGAACTCCCAGGCCGCGACGCCGATCATGTCCGGCTCGGCGTAGATGCGCGAGCGCGGGCCGAGGTCGCGGCGATCGAGGTCGCCGACGGCCAGGGCCAGCAGGTAGGTGGGGATGGGCTGGGGCATCGTGAAGCGCCAGCGGGTGCGGCCCGGGCCGGCCGGCTCGTCGCCGCCGGGCGCCGCGGACATCACCGCGCGCAGGGGCGCGGGCACGTCCACGTCCGCCGTGTAGGTGACCCGGTGCCGCGGCGTGTCCTGGCAGGGCACGAGCGAGCGCGCGTGGATCGGCTGGCACTGGGTGAACAGGAAGGGATGGCGGCCCCCGGTGGTCTGGACCGGATCGAGCCAGCCCAGGGCGGGGGCGCCGGGACCGGTGCGGTAGCGGATCGTCACGGATTCCGTTGCGGCCGGCAGTTCCAGCCGCAGGCGGTCGCCGAGCACGGGATCGCTCTCGGCGACGGACCAGGCCACCGGCTCGCCCTTGCCGGAACGGATGTCGGCGATGTCCAGGCCGCGCGCGTCCAGATCCAGAGGCCCGGCCGCCGGCGCCGCGAAGGTCAGGCGCGCTTCGCCCTCCAGGGCGCGGGCCGCGAAGTCCACCTTCCAGACCAGGTCCAGGTGGCGGGTGACGGCCTGCTCGTCGTCGCACCAGGAATGAGGATCGCAGCGGCTCATGTCGACCTCCGGTTCGGGGCGCGCCCGCGTCGGGCGCCGGCTCAGGTTTCGCGGACCAGTTCGAGCAGCTGCTCCAGCAACTGCGGGGGGAACGGGGGCATCACCGTGCCCGTGGCGCACGCGGACTGGTAGGCGGACAGGAAGGCCGCCGTGTCGCCCGACATCCCCAGCAGCGCTTCCTCGCCGCCCTGGGCCGCGATCACCTCGGCCATCGCGAAGCCCAGTGTCTCGTAGCCCCAGCGCGAGCGCAGCAGGTCGTCGACGACCTTCCCGTTGGACTGCAGCAGTTCCTCGTGACCGGGATCCAGCATCCCCTCGAGCATGCGGAACGAGTATTCCAGCAGACCGGCAGCCCGTTCCTGCGTGGTGCGGGTGTCGGTGCGCGGTGCGCCGAGGTGTTCGTGGCGGCTGTCGAACTGCAGATCGGCGCCGCCGGCGATCCAGGCGATGATCGCGCCGTGGTGGATGAGCTTCATGGTCTGCCGCAGGGCTTCGCGGCCCGAGGCCGCGGCGGGCGGCTGCGGTCCGGGCGGCGCCGCCAGTTCGGCGTACAGGCGCGAGGCCGTCATGCGGGCCGCCTGCTCCCGGTCGGCGGCCAGGGCCAGGCCGGCGTCGAGGATGACGTGGTCGGGCGCGTGGAAGCCGATGCTGGTCGGACCGACCATGGCGTGGACCGTGATCGATCCCGGCAGGCGCGATTCGCCGATCCAGAGGCGGGCGAGTTCCCAGACCCGGCTGCGGTACGCATCGTCGGCCAGGACGGTGGCGAAATTCCTCGCGTCGTCGGCGCGCCGGCGCAGGTAATCGCAGTTGGCGACGATGTCGGTCCGTCGCGGGACGGTGTAGTCGGCGGAATCCCCGGCGGCCTTGTGGAAGGCGTATTCCGTGCACTTCTTGAGAATGCCGGGCGAGAAGATCCGCGGGTCCCTGCTCGTCAGGGCGTAGGCCGGCAGGTCGAACATCTCCTGGTAGGGCTCCAGATCGACCGTGCCGCCGCGTTCCAGGCGGCCGGCGATCGCGAGCCAGGCGTCCAGGGCGGCGACGTCGAGCTTGACCTGCGTGACCGTCGACGGCGGGACCGCCGCGCGGCGCTGCTCGCCGCCGCAGCCCGCAGCGGGGACGAACGCCGCCAGGATCAGGCCAGGACCCGGGCGCGGGATGCCCAGGCGGTTGTGGCGGCGGCCTGCCTGGGTTATGTTTCGCATTCGTGCTCCTCAGGGTGCGTGGACGAGGCAGCATTGTAGCATGTTTCCCCGTGTTGCCAAGCCGGCCGTGCGCGGGAACGACCAGGAACGAGAACGGCCATGAGCGCGAGGCACCCGACCGCCCTGACGGTCCGCGAGATCTACCGCACCATCCTGGGCGAGTCGACCGAAACCGGCCGGCCCTGCGCGATCGTGCGGCTGACGGGCTGCCATCGCCGCTGCACCTACTGCGACAGCGCCCACGCGTTCGCGGGGGGCGAGCGCCTGACCGTCCCCGAGGTCCTGGCGGCGGTCGCGGCGCTGGGGTGCCGCACCGTGCTGGTGACGGGGGGGGAACCCCTGCTGCAGCCCGGGTGTCCGGCCCTGCTGGCCGCCCTGGTCGCGGACGGCCGCCGTACGGTCCTGGAAACCAGCGGCACGCACGGCGCCCTGCCGCTGTCGGCGGTGCCCGACGGCGTGCGCCGCGTCGTGGACGTCAAGACCCCCGGCAGCGGCCTGCAGGAGCGGGACGTGGCCTGGGACCAGTTCGGCTGCCTCGGATCCGGCGACGAGCTGAAGTTCGTCTGCTGCGACCGTGCGGACTACGAGTGGTCGCGCGGCCTCGTCCGCGACGGCGATCGTTGGCCGGCCGCGACGCCGGTCGTCTTCTCCGCCGCCGAGGGACTGCTCGCGCCGGCGACGCTCGCCGACTGGCTGATCGAGGACGGCCTCGACGTCCGCTTCCAGCTGCAGATCCACAAGACGCTGTGGCCAGACCGGGAGCGCGGCACATGAGGCGCGGGGACGGGGAGTCCGCCGCACCGGGACGGCGGGAAACGGCGGTGGTCCTGCTCAGCGGCGGCCTCGACAGCTGCGTCTGCCTCGCGGGCGTCCTGCCGCATTACGACGCGGCCGTGCTCCACCTCGACTACGGCCAGCGCACGCAGGCCCGCGAGCGGGCAGCCTTCGACGCGATCGCCGACCACTACGGGCTGGCGCGCCGCCTGGTCGTGGACGTGTCCCATCTGAGGGCGATCGGGGGACGAGCCTGATCGACGCCGCGCTGCCGGTCGAGTCGGGGCTCCCGGTGTCCGGCGGCGGCGTGCCTTCGACCTACGTGCCGTTCCGCAACGGCAACCTGCTGGCCGTCGCCGCGTCGTGGGCGGAGGTGATTGGGGCGCGGGCGCTGGTCATCGGCGCCGTGCAGGAGGACGGCAGCGGCTACCCCGACTGCACCGAGGCCTTCTACCGCGCCTTTGCGGCGGCCATCGACGCCGGGACGCGACCGCAGACCCGCCTGGAGATCCTCACGCCCCTGATCCACCTGGACAAGGCGGCGATCGTCCGGCGCGGCCTGGAGCTCGGCGCGCCGCTGCACCTGACCTGGTCGTGCTACGTCTCGCAGGAGCGGGCCTGCGGGCGCTGCGAGAGCTGCCAGCTGCGGCTGCGGGGGTTCGCCCGCGCGGGCGCGACCGATCCCATCCCCTACGAGTGACGCTCGCCCAGCGCCGCGAGCAGCAGGTCGACGCTGCGCGCCGCGGCGCCCCGCTGCGCCTCGACCACGCCGCGCGCGGCATCGCCGGCGCGCCGGCGGGCGCCGGGGTCGTCGAGCTGCCGGCGCAGCCAGGCCGCGGCGCCGGCGGGGTCGCGCAGGACCGTGCCGGCGCCCAGCTCGGTCAGGGCCACGGCCTCTTCCGCGTTGGCGATGCGCGGGCCGAAGCCCACCGGCACGGCCGCCGCCGCCGGCTCGAGCGTGCTGTGCACGCCGGTCGTGAAGCTGCCGCCGACGTAGGCCGCCGTGGCGGCCCGGTAGATCCCCGCCAGCGCGCCCACGCGATCGACCACCAGCAGCCGGGTGTCGCGCGCCGGCTCCCCGCCCTCGCTCCAGCCGGACAGCGCCGACGCCGCCACGCCGCGCCGCGCCGCAGCGGCCAGCAGGTCCGCGACGCGCGCGGCCGTGGGCTCGTGGGGGACCAGCACGACGCGCAGGCCGGGGCGCTCGCCCAGCAGCTCCGGCAGGACGGGCCACCACAGGGCCTCGTCCGGCGGCCAGGTGCTGCCCAGGACCAGCCGCTGCTCACCCCAGGCCGCCAGCCGGGCCGGCAGGGCGTCCGCCGCCGCCGCGTCGTAGCGCAGCAGGACCTGCTCGGCGCGGGTGTCGCCGCTGACCGTCACGGGCGCGCGCACGCCCAGCTCCCCGACGAAGCGGTCCCGGTCGGCCGGCGAGCCGACGCCGATCCGCGCGAAGCGGTCGAAGAGATCGCGGTAGAAGGGCCGCAGCAGCGGGTGGCGCCGCAGCGAGCCGGGCGGCAGCGCGCCCGACAGCAGCAGGACCGGCACGCCGGCGTCGCCGGCCGCGGCCACGAGGTTCGGCCAGCAGTCGTACTTGACGAAGACCAGCGCCCGCGGCCGCCAGGCCGACAGCAGCTCCCGCATGTCGTCCGCCCGGTCCAGCGGCAGGTAGTCGTGGACGTCGGCCTCGGGGTGCGTCGCGGCGTACTCGCGGCCCGACGGCGAGAAGTGGGTCACGGCCAAAGGACCCACGCCCAGCTCGCGCAGCCGGCGCAGGATGGGGCGCGCCTGCTCGTACTCGCCGACCGAGGTGGCGTGCAGCCAGATGCCGCCGCGGACCTGGGGCGCCGCGGCTTGCAGGCGGGGCAGCAGTCCCCGGCGGCCGGCCAGGCCGCGGTCCAGCTTCGGCGACAGCGCCGCGGCCGCCGGCAGCAGCGGCAGCGCCAGGCGCACCGCCGCCCGGTAGGCGCACCAGGTCGCGGCGGCGCGGCTCACGACGCGGCTCCGCGGTCGAGCAGCGCGCGCAGCGTGTCCAGGACCGTGGCGGGCGGGATGTCCTGCAGGCAGGCCAGGTCGCCGCGGTGGCAGGGGCGCGCGCCGGTGCGCGAGCAGGGCCGGCAGTCCAGGTCGCGCTCCAGCAGCACGCTGCGCGGCAGCAGGGGCGCGTAGCCGAAGGCGCGCACCGTCGGGCCGAACAGGGCGACCACGGGCGTGCCCACGGCCTCGGACAGGTGCAGCAGGCCGCTGTCGTTCACCACGGCGGCGCGGCTGGCGGCCAGTTCCGCCGCGATTTCGGGCAGGGGACGGTCCCGCAGCACGCGCGCATCGGGATGGCGCGCGACCGCCGCCGCCAGCGGCCCGCCGTCGTACCAGGCCGCTTCGTCGGGGCCGAGCAGGACCGTCAGGGCGTGGGGCAACGCGCCGGCCATCAGGTCCACCAGGGCGGCGGCGTGGGCCTCGGGCCAGCGCTTGGTTTCCCAGCGCGCACCGGGGGCCAGGACGAGGCGGGGCGACGGGTCGGGTGCGTGGATGCCTTGCAGGGGCGGGCGAGCCGCGGCGCGCACGACGTCGGCCGCGAGGCCGACGGCCGGGGCCAGCGCACAGTAGCGGTCCAGCAGCGAGGGGGGCGCGGCGCCGGCCGCCGCGGGCCAGGCCGAGCGGCGCGAGCCGATCAGCGCCAGGCGCTGCAGCGTGCCCTTGCGCAGGCGGGCGCGGACGCGGCGCCCCGCCAGCAGCGGCAGCGCGCGGCTGCGCAGCACGGCGTGCGCGTCCAGCCAGACGTCCCCGCGGCGGCCGCGCAAGCGGCGCGCGAGGCGGACCAGATCGCGCCACCCGGCACCGTCCAGGGCGATCACCTCGTCCACGCCGGCGAAGCAGGAGGCCAGCGGGGCGAAACGAGCCTTGGTCACCAGGGTCGTGGGCGGACCGCCGGCGTCGGCGACACCGGCGAGGAACCAGCCGCACAGGCAGAGGTCGCCCAGGGCGCCGAAGCGGATGACGAGGGTGCGCTCCACGGGTTCCTTTCGCGGCGGGTCGCCCCGGCCTCGGACGCCGGGAACGCAGAGCCTAGTGACGCGCTTGCAGGGTGTCAAGCGAGCGGCTATGCTCCCGCGATCGCCGACCGCCGGGAGGTTCCCTTGTCCGATACCGCCCTACTGGCCGCCCTGCTGCTGCTCTCGGCCCTCTTCTCGGGCACCGAGACGGCCCTGTTCTCGCTGCAGGACGGGGACCTGGCGCGCCTGCGGCGCAGCGCGGCGCCGGCGGACCGGCACGTGTTGCGCCTGCTCGCGGACCCGCCGCGCCTGCTCGCGGCGCTGCTGATCGGCAACCTGCTGGTCAACATCGGGGCGAGCGTCCTGGGCACGTCGCTGCTGATGTCGCGGTTCGGCCAGCGGGGGCTGGCGATCGCCGTGCCGGTCCTCACGGTGCTCGTGCTGCTGGTCGGGGAGATCACTCCCAAGCTGATCGCCCTGCGCCTGGGCGCGCCCCTGGCGCGCCTGCTGCAGGCGCCGCTGCGCGTCTGGCTGGCCGTGATCCGCCCCGTGCTCGATCTCAACGGTTTCATCACGCGGCGCGCGCTGGCGCGCCTGCCCTTCGAACGCACCGGCAGCCGCCCGCTGACCGTGCCGGAACTGGTCACCGCCGTGGACATGGCCGTCCACGACGCCTCGCTCACCGACACCGAGGGGCGCTTCGTCTCCCGTCTGCTGATGCTCGACGGCCTGGAGGTGCGCGAGATCATGCGGCCGCGTCCGGACGTCGTGTCGCTGGAGATCGGGATGGCCTGGGCCGACATCCTGGCGGTCGCCCGCGCGGCCGGCCGCAACCGCTACCCCGTCGTCGCGCCCGGCCGCAACCTGCCCGTCGGCGTGCTGCACCTGAAGGACCTGTTGGGCCGCCCCGACGATGCGATCCTGGACGCCGCGCTGCTGCGCGAGTCGTCCTTCGTCCCCGAATCGAAGTCCGTCTCGGTGCTCATGCACGAGCTGCGCCTCGCGGGCGGCCACATGGCGTTCGTGCTCGACGAGCACGGCGACTTCGCGGGCCTGGTCACCCTGGAGGATTGCCTCGAGGCGCTGACCGGTCCCTGGCACGACGAGTCGGACCCCGGGGATCCCGAGATCCTGGCCGTGGGCGACAGCAACTGGATCGTCGCCGGGGGCACGGACCTGCGCCAGGTGAGCGAGACCTGCGGCGCCCGGCTCGAGCCGTCGCACGACTACGTCACCCTGGCCGGTTTCGTCATGGCGAAGCTGGGGCGCATCCCCGCCCGCGGCGATCGCGTCGTCTGGGACCGCTACCGCTGCACGGTCCTGGAGATGGAAGGGCTGCGCGTCACGAAGCTGCGCCTGCAGCGGCTGCCGCGACCGTCCCCGGAGGCCCGACCGTGAGCGGCGCCCTGTCACCGGCGGCGGCTCTGGCTGTGCTCGCGGTCTGCCTGACGGCCTCGGCGTTCTTCTCGGGCGCCGAGACGGGCCTGATGAGCATCAGCCGCATCCGGCTGCGCACGCTGCTGCGCCGCCAGCCGCACCCGGGCGCGGCGGCGCTGCGCCGGCTGCTGGCCCGCATCGAGGACCCGGTGCTGACCTGCCTGATCGGCACGAACCTGGCGAACGTCGGCTTCAGCGCCGTGCTGACGGCCGCGCTCGCGACCCGCTACGGGAACCGCGGGGAGTTCGCGGCGGCGGCCATCGCCGCCGTGCTGGTGATCGTCTTCGGCGAGATCATCCCGAAGGTGGTCTACCGGGAGTTTCCCGAGCGCCTGAGCCTCGCGTCGGTCCGCCCCCTGCGCGCGGTCATGCTGCTGCTCGCTCCCGCGCGCTGGGTGCTGCTGGCCTATTCCTCGCTGCTGGACCGCCTGCTGCCGGGACGTGGCCGGCGCGCCGAGGGCGCCGTCATCGGGCGCGAGGCGATGCACCAGCTGATGGCCGCCCACCCGGCGGCCGCCCAGGACGGGCGCTTCACCGAGCTGCTGGCCCGCTGCCTGGCCCTCTCGGACCTGAACCTCGACGCGGTGATGACGCCGTGGGCGCGGGTCGACAGCCTGCCGCGCAGCGGACCCCGCGACCTGCCGCCGCCTCGCGGCCGCGTCCGGCTACAGCCGGCTGCCGGTGCTGGGCGACGACCCGCGCGAGGTGCAGGGCTGGGTGCTGGTGCGCGACCTGCTGCTGTCCGCGACGATGCGGCAGGATTGGCAACGCATCCCGGACACCCTGCTGCGCACCTGCCCCCGCGTCGATCGCGAGATGTCGCCCTGGGGGCTGTTCGAGGAGATGCGCTGGCAGCGCCAGCAGATGGCCGTGGTGGTGGACGCCGGCGGGAACCCCCTGGGCATGGTCACGTTGGAGGACCTGCTGGAGGTGCTGGTCGGCAGCATCGCGGATGAGTTCGACGACGACGCGGACCGGGCCGCCGGCTGACGGCCGGCCGGAGCGAACGAAGGAGGAGGGAACGTGAGCGAGACGACGACGCCGGAATTCGACAAGCACGACCAGTCGCTGATGATGCTGGCGCTCAACCTGCAGACCGGCGCCCTGGTGCAGCTCGGCAAGATCGCCGACCCCCAGTCCGGGCAGATGCGGCGCGACCTCGAGGGGGCCCGGCTGTCGATCGACCTGCTGGACATGCTGAAGGCCAAGACGAAGGGCAACGCCCATCCCGAGGTGGCCGCCCTGCTGTCGCGCGCCGCCATGGACCTGAAGCTCAACTTCATGGACGAGCTGAAGAAGGACCGCGAGGACGTCGGTGGGACGGACGCGCCCGCCGCCGCCGGGCCCTCTGCGGAGGAGACGGCGCCGGCGAGCCCGGCCGCGGACGAACCCGGAGAGACGGCGTGAGGGTCGCCCCGTCCGCCCGCCTGATCGCGGCCGCGCTGGCCGCGGTCGCGCTGCTCGGCCCGGGCGACGGCGCCGCCGAGCAGCTGCGCCGCAACCAGGAACGCTCCGTGCGGCTCGGCAGGCTCGTCGAGGGATCCTGCCGCCCGACGGCGTGCTGCTGATCGGACTGGGGTACGAGCGCTGGTCGGTGCAGGCGGGGCCCGCCGAAGCGCGCTACTACGTCGACCACGCCGGCTGGCGCGCCGACGTGGAGTACGGCTGGCGGCCGTGGCTGCGCGCGTGGGCCTCGACCCCCTGGCGCTCCTGGTCCGGCGGTGGGAGCGACCTGCCCGCGTCCGCCGCGGGGCTCGCCGACGGCGAGGCCGGGCTGGTCCTGGGCCTGCCGCGGCCCTGGCGCGGCGGCGGCCTGGCGCTCGACCTGCGCACGACCCTGCCGCTGGGCTCCCGCGCGAGCGGCCTCGGAGACGGCGCGGCCGCGCCCTACGCGGGCCTGGCCTGGACGCAGCGTTTCTGGCGGGACGCCCAGGTCCCCGAACTGCGCCTGCACGCGGCAGCGGGCCGGCGCTGGACTCCCCGCGACGAGGGCCGCGGCGCCGCCGCCGCCGGCCGCTACGAACCCTGGCCGCTGACCTACCCCGCGGCCGCCGGCGACGCCGGCAACGATTCCTGGCTGTGGCACGCGGGCGTCGACGTGCGCAAATCGCTCGCCGTGCTGCACGTGACCTTCGCGGCGGAATCCTACCCCGCCTCGGCCGCGATCGCGGCGCGCGAGGCGTTCCGCTCCCTGACCGCCGGCGTGCGCTGGGGCGCGGAGGACGGCTGGGCGCTGGACGTCGCCTACGAAGTGCCCCTGTCCCGCGAGGACCTGGCCACGCCCTTCGTCGCCGCGGTGCCCGACTGGACGGTGGCGGTGGGGGTCAGCCGGGGCTTCGCCGTCGGCGGGTCGGACCGCGACCGCGACGGCATCACCGACCGCCTGGACCTCTGCCCGGACGCCCCCGAGGACCGCGACGCCTTCCGCGACGACGACGGCTGCCCGGACCCGGACAACGACGAGGACGGCGTGCCGGACGCGTCGGACCTGGCCCCGGACTTTCCCGAGGACCGCGACGGCTGGCGCGACCAGGACGGCGCGCCCGACCCGGACAACGACGGCGACGGGATCCTCGACGGTGACGACGCGTGCCCCTGCGAGGCGGAGAACTTCGACGGCTACCGCGACGACGACGGCTGCCCCGACACGATGCCGGACCGCGACGGGGACGGGATCGCCGACGAAGACGACCGCTGCCCCGACGCGGCGGAAGACCGCGACGGGTTCGAGGACGGGGACGGCTGCCCCGACCCGGACAACGATCTCGACGGGATTCCCGACGTGCGCGACGCCTGCCCCGACCAGGCCGAGGACTACGACGGGGACCGCGACGACGACGGCTGCCCGGACGAGCCCGCCGCGGCGCCGCCGGCGGGCGGCGCGGGCTAGACCGCGCCGCGCTCGGCGGCCTTGGCGGCCCGCCAGGCGGCTTCGAGTTCCGCGAGGGAGGCGGCGGCCAGGCGGTCGCGGTCGCCGCCGAACGCGGCCTCGACGGCCTGGAAGCGGGACCGGAAGCGGGCGTTGGCCCGCCGCAGCGCGACGTCCGGGGCGACGTCGAGCTTGCGGGCGAGGTTGGCCACGGAGAACAGCAGGTCGCCGACCTCGTGCTCGACGGCCGCCGCGTCGCCGCCCGCGACGGCCTCGTCGAGTTCGGCCATCTCCTCGCGGATCTTCGCCCATACGCCTTCGAGATCCGGCCAGTCGAACCCCACCTGGGCGGCGTCCTTCTGGTAGCGGTGGGCCTGGTGCAGCGGCGCGGCCGCGGCCGGCAGGTCCTTCAGGAGCGACTCGCGGTCCGGGTCCAGACCCTTGGCGCGCTTCTCCTGGGCCTTGACCTCGTTCCAGCGCTGCTGGCTTTCCCCGGCGTCGCCGGCCGCCAGGCCGCCGAAGACGTGGGGGTGGCGCCGCACGAGCTTGGCGTCGGCCAGGGCAGCGACGTCGTCGAATCCGGTGCCGGTCGTCTCGCCGAGTATCTCCGCGACGAAGCAGACCATGAACAGCAGGTCGCCGAGCTCTTCGCGGACGTGGTCGGTGTCCTCGCCGAGGGCGGCCTCGAGCAGCTCGGCCGACTCGTCGTGCAGGTGGTGCGCGGCGGTGGCCAGGGTCTGCTTGCGGTCCCAGGGACAGCCGTCCGGAGCGCGCAGGACGTGGATCGTGGCCAGCAGCTGTTCGGTGCGGGGCAGGGGCATGGCGCTTCCTCGGCGTGGGTGGAAAGGGGCGGCGCGGCGGCCGCCCGCCGGCGACGCCCAGTGTAAATCCCTTGTGCGGAATGCGAAAGAACGGATACCATGGACGGTCCCGCCGGCCTCTCGCCGCCGGGGGCCAGGAGGCACGTTGATCGAGACCATCCGCATCCGCGGCGCCCGCCAGCACAACCTCAAGGGGTGCGACGTCGACCTGCCTCGCGGCAGCCTGACGGCGGTTTCCGGCGTGTCCGGATCGGGCAAGTCCTCGCTGGTCTTCGACACCCTCTACGCCGAGGGGCAGCGCACCTACGTCGAGTCCCTGTCGACCTACGCGCGCCAGTTCCTGGAGCGCATGCCCAAGCCCGACGTGGACTGGATCGACGGCATCAGCCCCGCCATCGCCATCGAGCAGCGCAACGCGGCCCGCAGCGGCCGCAGCACCGTCGGCACCGTCACCGAGATCAACGACTACCTGCGCGTGCTCTTCGCGCGCATCGGGCGGATCGTCTGCCCGGACTGCCGCGAGGCGGTCGTGCCCGAGACCCCGGCCACGGTCTGGCGCGAGACGTGCAAGCAGTGGGGGGCCGACGCGACGGCGATGGTGGCCTATCCCCAGGAGATCAGCAGCGACAGCTCGCGCAGCGGCTGGGCCGAGCCCCTGCTGGCGCAGGGCTACCGGCGGGCCGTGGTGGGCGGGGCGCTGGTGCGGCTGGACGAGGCCGCCGAGCCCGGCGCGCCGCGGCCGCGCGCGGGCGACGTCGTCGACGTCGTGGTGGACGCCGTGACCCTGGCGGCGGGGCAGAAGTCGCGCTTCGCCGAGGCCGTCGAACTGGCCCTGCGCCAGGGAGGCGGCTGGGTCGCGGTGCGCTGCGGCGACGAGCGCCGCGCCTACTCGTCGCGCCTGGTCTGCAACGGTTGCCGCCGCGAGTTCCCGGCGCCCACGCCGCACCTGTTCTCCTTCAACTCCCCCCAGGGCGCCTGCCCCGCCTGCAACGGCTTCGGCAACCGGCTGGAGTTCGACGAGGAGAAGATCGTCCCGGACGACACCCTGTCGCTGCTCGACGGGGCGGTGCGGCCCTGGCGCACGCCGGCCTTCGCCCGCGCGCACGCCGCGTTGATCCGCTTCGCGCGCCGCCGCGGCATCCCCGCCGACGCGCCCTGGCGCAAGCTGACCCGCGCCCAGCAGCGCGAGGTGCTCGAGGCGCAGGAGGCCGCCTACACGGGGATCCTGCCGTTCCTGGAGGAGATGCGCCGCGAGATGAAGAAGGGCCACCACCGCTTCTTCACCCGCCGCTTCATGGGGGACTCGCTCTGCCGGGCCTGCGGCGGCTCGCGCCTGCGCGGCGAGGCGCTCGCGGTGCGCGTCGGGCAGCTGGACATCGGCTCCCTGGGCCGGCTGTCGCTGGGGGAGGCCCTGCAGCGCATGGAGGGCCTGCGGCTCTCCCGCGCCGACGTCGCCGCCGCGGGCGACGTCCTGGACGAGGTGCGCAACCGGCTGCGCTTCCTGAACCGGGTCGGGCTCGACTACCTGACCCTGGACCGGCTCACGCGCTCGCTGTCCGGCGGAGAGGCGCAGCGCATCCACCTGGCCAACGCGCTGGGCTCGCGCCTGACCGACACGCTCTACGTCCTGGACGAACCCACCGCGGGCCTGCACGCCGCCGACGTCGAGCGCCTGATCGGCACGCTGCGCGACCTGGTCGAGGGCGGCAACACGGTCGTCGTCGTGGAGCACGACCTCGCGGTGCTGCGCGCGGCGGAGCACTTCATCGAGTTGGGTCGGGGGCGGGCAGCCACGGCGGCGAGGTCGTCTTCCAGGGGCCGCTCGCCGACCTGCTGGCCTCGGGCGCGACGCTGACCGCCGAGTACCTGCGCGGCGAGCGGGCGCTGCCGAAGCTCGCGCCCAAGCGCGAGGAGTCGCGGCGCCAGCTGACCGTGCGCGGCGCGCGCCGGCACAACCTGCGCAACCTCGACGTCGCGATCCCCCTGCAGCGCCTGGTCTGCCTGACCGGCGTCTCGGGCTCGGGCAAGAGCACGCTGATGGGCGCCTGCCTCCACGACGGGCTGACGGGCAAGGAGGCCGGCGGCAAGGAGCGCGCGCGCCCCTTCACCGGCTTCCAGGGCGCGCACTGGATCGACCAGGTCGTGCTCGTGGACCAGTCGCCGATCGGCAAGTCCAGCCGCTCCAACCCGGCCACCTTCCTGGGCGTGCTCGCGCCCATCCGCGACCTGTTCGCCGCGACCCCCGACGCCCGCGCGCGCGGCTTCCCGCCCGGGCGTTTCAGCTTCAACACCGCCGGCGGACGCTGCCCCGAGTGCCAGGGCCTCGGCGAGCACCGCGTCGAGATGCACTTCATGGCCGACATCAGCGTGCCCTGCGAGGTGTGCGGCGGCAGCCGCTTCAACCCCGCCACGCTCGAGGTGCGCTGCCAGGGCCGGACCATCGCCGAGGTGCTGGCGATGACCGTCGAGGAGGCGCTGGCCTTCTTCCGCGGCGAGAACGCCCTGCGCGACAAGCTCTGGATCCTCAAGAAGGTCGGCCTGGGCTACCTCACCCTGGGACAGTCCGCCACGACGCTCTCGGGGGGCGAGAGCCAGCGCCTGAAGATCGCGCGCGAGCTGTCGGCGCCTTCGGGCAAGCACAACCTCTACCTGCTCGACGAACCGACCACGGGCCTGCACATCCACGACGTGGCGGACCTGCTGCGCGTCCTGCACGAACTGGTCGCCCAGGGGCAGTCCGTCGTGGTCATCGAGCACAACCTGGACCTGATCGAACAGGCGGACTGGATCATCGACCTGGGGCCCGGCGGCGGGGACGCCGGGGGCTCCGTGGTCGCCGCGGGCACGCCGGCCGAGGTCGCGGCCTGCAAGGAGTCGGTCACGGGGCGCTACCTCGCGGCGCGCGGCGCGGGCCGCGCCCGCCGGCGCCCCGGCACCCCGGCGAAGGAGGAACGATGAAGGTGCTGGTCACCGGCGGCGCCGGCTACATCGGCAGCGTCACCACCCGGGTCCTGCTGGCGCGGGGCCACGAGGTCGAGATCCTCGACGACTTCAGCACCGGCCACCGCGAGGCGCTGCCGCCGGGGGTCCCCCTGCACGAGGGCTCGCTCCTGGACGCGGGCTTCGTGGACCGGGTGCTGGCCGCGCCCGTGCGACGCCGTGCTGCACTTCGCGGCCTTCAGCCTGGTGGCGGAGTCCGTGGTCCGGCCGCTGCCGTACTACCGCAACAACGTCGGCGGCAGCGTCAACCTGCTCGACGCCGCCGCGCGCGCGGGCGTCCGGCGCTTCGTCTTCTCCTCGACGGCGGCCGTCTACGGCGAGCCGGACGAGATGCCGATCACCGAGCACGCGCCGACCCGTCCGGTCAACCCGTACGGCCACACCAAGCTGGCGATCGAGTGGGCGCTGGCGGACACGGCGGCGGCGGCGGGCTTCCCGGCCGTGGCGCTGCGCTACTTCAACGCTTGCGGCGCGACGGCGGAGCTCGGGGAGGACCACGACCCCGAGACGCACCTGATCCCGCGCCTGCTGCGCTCGGTGCTGGACCCCGGCCTCGGCTTCGCCGTCTTCGGCGACGACTACCCGACGCCCGACGGCACCTGCATCCGCGACTACATCCACGTCGCCGACCTGGCCGAGGCCCACGCCCTGGCCCTGGAAGCCGACGTCCGTCCCGGCCTGAGCGTCTACAACCTCGGCAGCGAAACGGGGGCCTCGGTGCGGGAGATCCTGGCGGCGGCCGCGGTGGCGACCGGCCTTCCCGTCGAGCCGCGGATCGAGCCCCGGCGCCCCGGCGACCCGGCGCGGCTGGTCGCGGGCAACGCGCGCGTCCGGCGCGACCTGGGCTGGCGCCCGTGCCGCAGCGACCTGCCGACGATCCTGCGGGACGCCTGGGACTGGCACCGCCGGCACCCCCGCGGCTACCGCGGCTGAGACCGGGCGGGCCCGGGTTGGCTCCGCGGCGGGGTCGGGTGTATCATGGCGATCGTAATAATGCCGGTGGACGGCTTGACAGGGGTCGCACGGGAGTGTTTACTTCCCGGACCGTCGCCGCAGGGCGGCGGTCCCTCGTTTCGTGTGCCTGGGTAGCTCAGTTGGTAGAGCACATGACTGAAAATCATGGTGTCGGCGGTTCGACTCCGCCCCCAGGCACCACTTCTCGTCCGACGTTCGAGCCGACGTAGCTCAGCTGGTAGAGCAGCTCACTCGTAATGAGCAGGTCTGGGGTTCGAGTCCCCACATCGGCTCCACCGCCCTGCACAGCCCGTCCTGCCGTCGTGAACGGCCGGCTCTGCCGGCCATGTGATCAAGTCCGCAGAAGGAGACCGCGTTGGCCCTGCGCATCAGCGTTTCGGGAATCCGGGGTGTGATCGGCGACGGGCTCGACGCCGTCGTCGCTGCCCGCTGGGCCGCCGCCTTCGGCGCCTGGCTGCCGCCGGGCCCGGTCGTGATCGGCCGCGACACGCGCCCTTCCGGTCCCGTCCTGCTGGACGCCATTTCGTCCGCCCTGCGCTCGACCGGCCACGACGTCGTGGACATCGGCCTGGCCTCGACGCCCACCACCGAGATGGAGGTCCAGGAGAGCGACGCCGTCGGCGGCGTGATCATCACCGCGAGCCACAACCCGCAGCCGTGGAACGCGCTCAAGCTGCTCGACGGGCGGGGGCTGTTCCTGGGCGCCGACGCCAACGCGGCCCTGCGCAGCTGCTGGACACCGGCCGGGGCCACGTCGCCTGGGACCGCCTCGGCGGGATCGCGCGCCGCGACGGCGCCGACGCCCGGCACATCGCCGCCCTGCTGGACCTGCCCTGGCTGGAAACGCGGGCCATCGCCGCCCGCGGCTTCACGGCCGTCGTCGACGCTGTGGAAGGCGCCGGCGGCGAGCTGGTGCCGGCGCTGCTCGCGGCGCTGGGCGTGCGCTGCGTGCCCCTGCACTGCGGCCTGTCGGGCCTGTTCCCGCACCCGGCCGAGCCCACGCCCGCGAACCTGGCCGACCTGAGCGCGGCCGTCCGCCGCGAGGGCGCCGACCTCGGCTTCGCCGTCGATCCGGACGTCGACCGGCTGGTGCTGGCCGACGCGTCGGGCCGCGTCCTGAACGAGGAGCTCACGCTGGCCGTCGCGGCCGACTTCCTGCTCGGGCGCGAGCCCGGGCCGGTCGCCATCAACCTCTCGACCACCTCCCTGGTCGAGGTGGTGGCCGCCCGCCACGGCGTCGGCGTGACCCGCACGCCCGTCGGCGAGGCCAACGTGGTGGACGCCATGCTGCGCGAGGGCGCGGTCGTGGGCGGGGAGGGCAACGGCGGGGTCATCTACCCGGCGCTGCACCCGGGGCGGGACGCCCTGGTCGGGATCGCCATGGTCCTGCAGCACCTGGCCGACACGGGCTTGTCCCTGGCCGAACTGGTCGGAAGCTACCCCCCGGTGGCCATGATCAAGGACAAGTTCGATCAAGATAAGCCGTTTGCGGCCGATGACATCAAAGCGGGACTTGAGCTTGCGCTGGGCGCGGGCGCGATCGATGATCGCGACGGCCTGCGCTGGTCGGGACCCGCCGGCTGGGTGCACATGCGCCCGTCGAACACCGAACCCATCGTCCGCGTGATCGCGGAGGCCGCCGGCGAGGAGCAGGCGCGGGACCTCGTGTCCCGAGCCCGGGCCCTCTGCGAGCGGATCTGAAGGCGAAGGAGCAGCCATGTGCGGGATCGTCGGCATCACGGGAGACAAGCAGGTCGCGCCCATCCTGATCGAGGGCCTCAAGCGGCTCGAGTACCGCGGCTACGACAGCGCGGGCATCGCGGTGATCAACCAGGGCCTGAAAGTCGTGAAGCAGGAGGGCAAGATCAAGGCCCTCGAGGCCGAGGCGGCCCACCACGACCTCAGCGGCACGTGCGGCATCGCCCACACGCGCTGGGCGACGCACGGCGCGCCCAATCGCATCAACGCCCACCCGCACCAGGACGACGACGGCAGCCTGGCGCTGGTGCACAACGGCATCATCGAGAACTACACGGTGCTCAAGACCCAGCTGGTGAAGCAGGGCCACACCTTCAAGTCCGAGACCGACACCGAGGTCCTGGCCCACCTGATCTCCCACCACTACCACGGCAATCTCGAGGAAGCGGTCCAGAAGGCCCTGTCGCTCGCCGAGGGGACCTACGGCATCGCGGTGATGCACGCCGACGAGCCGGGCAAGATCGTCGGCGCGCGCAAGGGCTCGCCCCTGGTCGTGGGCGTGGGGCAGGGGACCAACTACCTGGCCAGCGACGTGGCGGCGATCCTGGGCGAGACGCGCCAGGTCATCTACCTCGACGACGGCGAACTCGCGGTGCTGACCCCGCACGACGTCCGCGTCCTGGGCATCCGCAACGAGCTGCTGACCAAGGAGATCCAGGAGATCACCTGGGACCTCGACCGGATCCAGAAGGGCGGCTACCCGCACTTCATGCTCAAGGAGATCCACGAGCAGCCGGAGACCATCGTCGACGCCTTCCGCGGGCGCATCCTGCCCGAGACCGGCGACGTCAAACTGTCCGGCCTGCGGCTCACGGACTGGGAGCTGCGCAACGTGCGGCGCATCATCATCCTGGCCTGCGGCACCAGCTTCCACGCCGGCCTGCTCGGCGAGTACCTCATCGAGGAGTACGCCGGCATCCCGGTGGAGGTGGAGTACGCCTCGGAGTTCCGCTACCGCTCGCCGGTGATCGAGCCCGGCACCCTCTGCCTGACGATCAGCCAGAGCGGCGAGACCATCGACACGCTCGAGGCCATGCGCGAGGCCAAGCGGCGCGGCGCCAAGGTGCTGGGCATCACCAACGTCGTGGGCTCGACGATCGCGCGGGAGACCGACGGCGGCATCTACATCCACGCCGGCCCCGAGATCGGCGTCGCCTCGACCAAGGCCTTCACCAGCCAGGTGACGATCCTGGTGCTGCTGACGATCATGCTCGGGCGCCGCCACTCGATCTCCAGCGAGCGGGGGATGCGCCTGCTGCAGGAGCTGCAGCGCGTGCCGGAGAAGATCCGGCAGATCCTGGCCCGCGACGAGGAGATCCGCGCGATCGCCGACGTCTACAAGAACCACAGCAACTTCCTGTACCTCGGCCGCGGCTACAACTTCCCGATCGCGCTCGAGGGCGCCCTGAAGCTGAAGGAGATCAGCTACATCCACGCCGAGGGCTACCCCGCGGCCGAGATGAAGCACGGTCCCATCGCGCTGATCGATCCCGACATGCCCGTGGTCGTGATCTGCACGCGCGACGGCAGCTACCAGAAGATCAAGGGCAACGTGCAGGAGGTGAAGGCGCGCTCGGGCAAGGTGATCAGCATCGTGACCGAGGACGAGGAGGAGATCGCCGCGATGAGCGACCACGTCATCCGCATCCCCGCCTCCTCGGAGATCCTGTCGCCGCTGCTGGCCGTCGTGCCCCTGCAGCTGCTGGCCTACCACATCGCCGTCATGCGCGGCTGCAACGTCGATCAGCCGCGCAACCTCGCCAAGAGCGTCACGGTCGAGTGACGCCGAAGGAGGATCCGCCATGTCCCGCAAGGTGCTCGCATCGCCCCAGGCCCCGGCCGCCGTCGGTCCCTACAGCCAGGGCATCGCCGCCGCCGGGCTCGTCTTTACGGCCGGCCAGATCGGCCTCGATCCCGCCACGGGCAAGTTCGTCCCCGGCGGCGTGGTCGAGCAGGCGCGCCGCGCCCTGGACAACGCGCGGGCCGTGGTCGAGGCCGGCGGCGCCACGCTGGCCGACGTCGTGAAGGTCACCGTGTTCCTGGCGGACATGGGCGACTTCGCGGCCTTCAACGAGGTCTACCGGGAGTTCTTCACCGCCGACTACCCCGCCCGTTCCGCCGTCGGGGTCGCCGCCCTGCCGGTCGGCGCGCTCGTCGAGGTGGAGATGATCGCGGCGGCGCGCTGATTTCCGGTGGGTCAGGCCGGGACTCTGGTGTATCCTGACCGGCAAGCACGGGAGTGGATGGGGCCTGGTGGCTTCCCGGGACTTCAAATCCCTGTGTCGGGCGCGTTGAACCGTCCGAGGTGGGTTCGATTCCCACACATTCCCGCCAGACCGGCCCCCGGGCGTGCGACGCGGCGCGAGCCGCGTTTTCGCGCCTGCCCGCGCGGCCCCTGGAGCAGGCATGGAGACGGCGGCGCTGATCCTCAACCCCGTCGCCGGCCCGCGCCGGGGGCGCCTCGCCCCGGCCGCCGCGGCGGCCCTGCTGCGCGCGGCGGGCGTCGAGCCCGAGATCCTGGTCACCGCCGCGGCCCACGAGGCGACCGCGCTGGCGGCCCGGGCGGCGCAGCGCCATCCCTGGATCGCCGTCGCCGGCGGCGACGGCACGGTCAGCGAGGTCGTCCGCGGCCTGGCCGGAACGCCCGCCGTGCTGGTGGTGTTGCCGACCGGCAGCGGCAACGACTTCGCGCACGGGCTGGGGATCGCCGACGCGGCCGCCGGCGCCGGCGCGATCCGCGACGGCCGCACCGCCGAGGTCGACGTCGCGCAGTTCGCCGGCCGCGTGTTCGTGAACTCCTGCGGCCTGCTGCTCGACGGCGAGGTCGCGCTGGCGGCGGCCGCCGTCGACCGGCGCTGGGGCCGCCTGCGCTACCCGCTGGCGACGGTGGGCCCGCTGGGGCGCTGCCGCCCCGTGCACGGGCGCTGGGACCTGAGCGGCGGCGACGGCGCGACGACGCTGGAGGGGGGCTGGATGCTGGCCGAGATCGGCAACGGGCCGCGCTGCGGCGGCGGTTTCCTGCTCACGCCGCGGGCCGACCCGTGCGACGGGCTGCTCGACCTCTGCCTCGCGCCGGCCATGCCGCGGCGCGACCTGGTCCGGCTGCTGCCGCGCGGGCTGCGCGGCACCCACGCGGCCGATCCGCGGATCGTGATGCGGCGGGTCGCCGCCGCCGGCATCGGCTTCGACGAACCCGTGGCGGCGCACTGGGACGGGGAGGCCGGGCGCGTGCCGGCCGGGCCCCACGCGCTGCGGCTGCTGCCGCGCGGCGGTCCGCGTCCGCCGCGCCGCACGGGCCCGGTCGGGACGGGGAGGAGAGGTGCGATGAGGCCGGGTCGCACGCCGCGGTCCTGGCCGTCGCGTTGACGATCGTCGTGGCGATGGCCGCCGCTGCCACGGCCACTGCCGCGGACGCAACCAGTGCGGCGGCCGACAGCGTGGCCCCGGCGGCCCCCGTGCGGCCGCCGCCCGGGAGTTCCGCGTCGCCTCGCCGGTGAACCCGACGCTGGCGACGGTGATGTCCCCGGTGTTCCCCGGCTGGGGCCAGCTCTACGCCGACAACGGCTGGCGCGGGGTGCTGGCCTTCGGCGCGGAGATGTTCTACTGGACGCGCCTGCTGATGTACGACCGCAAGGCCGAGCGCCTGCTGGACTGGCGGGACGCGGTCGGGAACGCCGCGGTGAGGGACTACTACTGGGCGCAGGCCGAGGAGTACCGCGAGCTGGCCCGCGACAACGCTTGGTGGTCGGCCGGCGCGATGTTTATCATGGCGCTCGACGCCTACGTCGGCGCCCACCTGCACCGCTTCGAGCACGATCCGGTGCCGGTCCCCGACAACTGGGATCCGGGGCGATCTCCCCCCGATCGGGGGCCCCCCGGGGCCGGCGCCCGCGCGGGCCCCCCCCCCTGGGGGCTGGACCGCCACGTTCTGACACGACGAACCGGGATGCGACGATGACCGAGATGGAACGCACGCGCAACTTCTGCATCATCGCCCACATCGACCACGGCAAGTCGACGCTGGCCGACCGTCTGCTCGAGTACACGGGCACGCTCAAGGGCAAGGACCTCAAGGCCCAGGTGCTGGACTCCATGGACCTCGAGCAGGAGCGCGGCATCACCATCAAGAGCCACCCGATCCGCATGACCTACGCGGCCGCGGGCGGATCCTACGTCCTGAACCTCATCGACACCCCGGGCCACGTCGACTTCAACTACGAGGTCTCGCGCAGCCTCGCCGCCTGCGAGGGGGCCCTGCTCGTCGTCGACGCCGTGCAGGGCGTCCAGGCGCAGACCATCAACAACCTCTACCTGGCCGTCGAGCACGGGCTGACGATCCTGCCGGTCATCAACAAGATCGACCTGGCGGCGGCGCGCCCGGAGTACGTGGCCGACCAGCTGGGCGACCTGATCGGCTGCCACCGCTCCGAGGTGATGATGGTCAGCGCCAAGTCGGGCGCTGGCATCGACGAGCTGCTCGCGGCGATCATCGCGCAGGTGCCGGCGCCGGTCGGCGATCCCGAGGCGCCGGTCAAGGCGCTGATCTTCGACTCCCTGTTCGACCCCTACGTCGGCGCGGTCGCCTACCTGCGGGTCATGGAGGGCACGCTGCGCAAGGGGGACAAGGTCAAGCTGATCCGCCAGGACCGCGTCCACGACGTCGGCGAGATCGGCTGGTTCCGGCTGCAGCGCGTGCCGCGCCAGCACCTGTCGGCGGGCGAGGTCGGCTACATCGCGACCGGGGCCAAGGACGTGCGCCACATCCGCGTCGGCGACACCGTGACCCTCGCCGAGCGGCCCTGCGCCGAGCCTTTGGCGGGCTACGCCGAGGCCAAGCCGATGGTCTTCAGCGGCTTCTACCCGACGGACAACGACGCCTACAACGAGCTCAAGGACGCCCTGCAGAAGCTGCAGCTCAACGACGCCTCGCTGACCTGGGAGCCGGAGAAGAGCGCCGCGCTCGGTTTCGGCTTCCGCTGCGGATTTTTGGGCCTGCTGCACATGGAGATCGTCCAGGAGCGGCTCGAGCGGGAGTACGACCTGAACCTGATCGCCACGCTGCCGAACGTGGAGTACGAGGTCGACACCAAGGACGGCCGCACCCTGCTGGTGGAGAACCCGGCGCTGATGCCGTCGCCGCACGACACGCTGCAGATCCGCGAGCCCATCGTGCGCGCCGCCGTGATCACGCCCAAGGAGTTCATCGGCAACGTCATCCAGATCACGCTGGAGCGGCGCGGCGTGCAGAAGAAGATGGAGTACATCGACACCGAGCGGGTGACCCTCGAGTTCGACCTGCCGCTCAACGAGCTGGTGGTCGACTACTACGACAAGTTGAAGTCGGTGACCAAGGGCTACGCCTCGCTCGACTACGAGTACCTGGCCCACCGCCCGGGCGACCTGATCCGGCTCGACCTGCTCATCAACGGCGACCCGGTCGACGCCCTGGCCTGCATCGTGCACCGCGACGCCGCGTACAACTGGGGCCTCGAGCTGTGCCGGAAGCTCAAGGAGCTGATCCCGCGCCAGATGTTCCAGGTGGCGATCCAGGCCTCGATCGGCACGCGCGTGGTGGCGCGCACGACCGTCAAGCCCTTCCGCAAGAACGTGACCGCCAAGTGCTACGGCGGCGACATCTCGCGCAAGCGCAAGCTCCTGGAGAAGCAGAAGGAAGGCAAGCGCCGCATGAAGCAGGTGGGGGCCGGGGCCGTCCCCGGGACCCCAAGGGGCCTTCTGGCCCTGCTGAAGGTCGACGCGCCGGGTCGGACAACTGGGCACGGGCCGGGGGGCGGCCCCCCCGGGAAGGAGGCGAGGCACGATGTTCGGTCGCAACAGGCAGCAGGGGGCGCGGGTGCGCGGAGCGGCGAAGCCGGGGCTCCGCCGGCGCCTGTGGGCGGACTACGTCAAGCCGATCGGCACGGCCGTGCTGGTGGCGCTGGTGATCCGCCAGTTCGTGATCCAGGCCTTCCGGATCCCCTCGCCCTCGATGGTCAACACGCTGCTGGTGGGCGATTTCCTGTTCGTGAACAAGTACCTCTACGGCGCGAAGACGCCCGAACGCATCCGCATCCCGGTGGTGAACCGGACGCTCGTCGACGACCTGCCCGTGCTGAAGCTGCCGGCGCTGCGCCCGCCCCGGCGCGGCGACATCATCGTCTTCGAGTTCCCCAAGGACCGCACGCAGGACTACATCAAGCGCTGCGTCGCCGTCGCCGGCGACCGCGTCGAGGTGCGGCAGGGCCTGCTGCGCGTCAACGGCGAGCTGTACGAGGACGCGCTCGACCACCCCGGCCGCGTGACGCAGACACAGACCGCGGGCGCGCGCAAACCGCCGCACACGCTGCACGACGCCGCTGCGGGCGGGCGGGCCTTCGGGCGCGAGTATGGCCTCGCCGAGGCGCTGCGGACCGAGGGCCTCACGCCGCGCCGGTTCGTGGAGATGGTCGAGGCGGCCGTCGCCGCCGGCGCCGGTCTGGACGCGGCCGCGCTGGCCGGCGACCTCGATCCCCTGCGCGCCCACGTCGACGGCCGCGCGTCCCTGAGCGTCATGGACATGAGCCGCCACATGGGTGCGGTGCACGCCGCCGCGGCGGCCGTGAACGCGCCGTTCGTGGTGCCGTCCGGGACGATCTTCATGATGGGCGACAACCGCGACAACAGCTACGACAGCCGCGGCTGGGGCCCGCTCGACGTGGATCTGGTCAAGGGCAAGGCGATCTTCATCTACTGGTCCTGGGACGCGCAGCGCTTCCTGCCGCGCCTCTCCCGGATCGGCGACCTGATCCGGTGACCGCCGTGCCCGCTCAGGGACCGCCGCCTCGGCGCCGCCCGGGCGGCGGCGTCTATCTCCACGTGCCCTTCTGCGCTTCCCTGTGCTCGTACTGCCACTTCCCGCGCACCGACCGCCACGACGCCGCCTCGCGACGCCGGCTGGTCGAGGCGGTGCTCGCCGAGTTCGCGCTGCGCCGCGACGCCTGCGCGACGCTGCGCGACGGGCGGCGGCCCGCGCTCACCTGCTACGTCGGGGCGGCACGCCCTCGGTCCTGGAACCAGACCTTTTCGTGCGCCTGCTGCAGGGCACCTGGGGGCGCCTGGCCCGCTCGCCGCGGCCGGAGGTGACCGCCGAGGCGAACCCCGAGAGCTTCGACGAGGACCGCGCGGACGCGTGGCGGGAGGCGGGCGTCGGCCGCGTCAGCGTGGGCGTGCAGAGCCTCGATCCGGACGTGCTGCGCCTGCTGGGCCGCCGCTGTGATCCCGCCCGCGCCCGCGCCGCCCTGCGCCTGGCCGCGGCGCGCTTCCCGCGCGTCAGCGCCGACTGGATCCTGGCGCCGGGCTGCCGCCGCGAGCATCTGGCGCGGGAGTTCGCCGAGGCCCGCGAGCTCGGCGTGGGGCACGTCTCGTTCTACATCCTCGAGCTGCACGCGGGCACGCCGCTGGCCGCGGACGTCGCCGCCGGCCGCCTGCCCCGGCCCCGCGACGCGGAAGTCGAGTCCCTCTACCTGGGCGCCTGCGAGGACCTGGCGCGCCTCGGCTACCGGCAGTACGAGATCTCCAACTTCTGCCTGCCGGGCCAGCGGTCGCGCCACAACGCCGCCTACTGGCGGCGGACGCCGTACCTCGGGCTCGGTCCCGGCGCCCACGGCTTCGCCGGCAGCCGCCGCTACGCCAACATCGCCGACCTGACGCGCTACGTCGCCGAGGTGGAGGCGGGACGCCTGCCCGAGGCCCGGGTCGACCGGCTCGATCCCGCGGCCCGCCGCCTCGAACGGATGTTCCTGCCGCTGCGCACGGCCGCCGGCGCGCCGCTGCGCGACCTGCCGGCCAACGACGCCGTCCTGGCGCGCGGGGAGTCCGAGGGACTCTGGCGGCGCGTGCGGGGGCGCCTGGCCCTGACGCCGCGGGGCCGCCTGAGGATCGACGACGTCGAACTGCTGTTCGCCGGCCTCGCGGGAAGCGACCCGGTTGACACGCCGAAATCGTTCGGACTAACTTGTGGGGTCGCCCCCGGGACGGGCGCGACGGGAGCCGCCGGATGACCAGCAGGGACAACAGACTCGATACGGTCCTGGAAGCCGTGGTGCGGCTCTACAGCCGCACCGGCCAGCCGGTGAGCTCCGCCCTGGTGGTGGGGTGGCTCGGCGGCGCGGTCAGCTCCGCGACGGTGCGCGGCGACATGGGCCTGCTCGAGCGCGATGGCTACCTCGCGAAGCCCCACGTCTCGGCGGGGCGCGTGCCCACCGACGCCGGGTTCCGGGCGTTCGTGAACCGTCTGCTCGTGGCGCCGCCCGGCGAGGCCACCGCCGGCCGCAGCCTGCGGGCCCTGGTGGACCGGGAACTCGAGCGCTCGCGCGGCACGCACGCGATGGTCAAGGCGCTCGCGGCGCTGCTGTGCCGCCTGACCGACAACATCGGCATCATCCTGGGACCGGCCTGGGATCAGGTGCGGGCCCGGCGCCTGGACCTGTACCCGAAGGAGCAACGCCGCGTCCTGATGGTGCTGGTGCTGGACAACGCCCTGGTGCGGACCGGCACCTTCGCCGTGGATCTCGACGTCACGCCCGAGGCTCTCGACGACGCGGCCCGCATCCTGAGCGAGCGCATCAGCGGCCGCACCATCGACGAGATCCGGCACGGCGTGCTCGCGTCGCTCGATTCCGACGACAGCGACGCGGGCCGGATCGCCCGGGATGTCGTGCGCAACGGCGCGTCCCTCTTCGACGACGTGGAGGCCGCCGACCTCGAGCTGATGGGTGTGGCCAACGTCCTGGACGAGCCCGAGTTCTCCGACCCCGGCCAGCTCAAGCGGCTGGTGAAGTTCCTGGAGTCGCCGCGCGAGATCCGCTCCGCGCTGCGGCGGCTCAGCCCGGAGAACGAGGACGGCATCGCGGTCTGGATCGGCTCGGAGAACCCGATCGGCGAGCTGCAGGCCTTCAGCTTGGTCTCCTCGCCCTTCCTGCTGGGGGAGCGGCGCGGCGTGCTGGCGGTGCTGGGCCTGCGCCGGATGTCCTACGACCGCACCATCGCCGGGATGCAGGTCCTGATCCAGGGCCTCAAACAGCTGCCACGCGGACAGGAAGGACCGAAATGACCGAACGTGATCTGCCGACGCCGGACGACGAGACCGTCGAGGCGGCGGTCGGGGCGCCGGCTGACGCCGCGTCCGGGGAACCGGACGCCGCCGCCGACGCCCTGCGCGAAGTCGTGCGCGAGCGCGACGACTACAAGGACAAGTGGCTGCGCGCGCACGCCGAGCTGGACAACGTGCGCAAGCGCGCGCGGCGCGAGATCGCCGAGGCCCAGACCTTCGCGGTGGCCGACGTCCTGCGCGACCTGCTCGACGTGCTGGACAACTTCGAGCGGGCGGCCGGCGCCGCCGCCGGGGCCCCGGCCGGCGACGCCGAGGCCATCCGCAACGGGGTGGGCCTGATCCACGGCCGTTTGCGCGAAATCCTCGGCGCGCGCGGGCTCGTGCCCATCCCGACGGCGAAGGGCGACCTGTTCGATCCCAGCATCCACGAAGCCGTGATGCAGATGGATGGGGAAGGCGTCGAGCCCGGCGCCGTGCTGGAGGTGGCGCAGGCCGGCTACCGCCTCGGGGATCTGGTGCTGCGGCCGTGCCGCGTCGTGGTGGCTCGCTGAACGAAAGGCGCCAGGGATGGCCCAGAAGAGGGACTACTACGAAGTGCTCGAAGTCGGCCGCGAAGCGACCGAGGTAGAGATCAAGAAGGCCTACCGCAAGCTGGCCATCAAGCACCACCCCGACCGCAATCCCGACGACCCCTCGGCGGCCGAGAAGTTCCGCGAGGCCACCGAGGCCTACGAGGTGCTGAAGGATCCGCAGAAGCGCGCCCAGTACGACCAGCTCGGGCACGCCGCCTTCGAGCAGCCGGGCGGTCCCGCCGGCGGCTACGGCGGCATGGGCGGGATGGACATGAACGACGCGCTGGCGTCCTTCCTGCGCAACTTCGGCGGCTTCGGGGACCTCTTCGGCGGCGGCGGCGGTGGCGGCGGCGGCGCCGCCGGACGGGGCCAGGGCCGCGACCTCCAGGTGAAGGTCGCGATCACCCTGCGCGAGGCCGCCGACGGCGTGCACAAGAAGGTCAAGCTGCGCAAGCAGGTGGCGTGCAAGGAATGCAGCGGCAGCGGCGGGGCGCACGGCAGCGGCGCGTCGAGCTGCCCCGAGTGCCACGGCAGCGGCCGGCGCCGCCAGGTGGTGCGGACCCTGCTCGGACAGATGGTCACCGAAGTCGCCTGCAACCGCTGCGGCGGGCGCGGCAACGTGGTGACCGACCCGTGCGGCGCGTGCCGCGGCACCGGCACCGTGCGCGGCGAGGAGACCGTCGAAGTGCGCATCCCCGCCGGGGTCGCGCGCGGGAACTACATGGACATGCCGGGCCACGGCGACGCCGGCGAGCGGGGCGGCCACCCCGGCGACCTGCGCGTGGTCTTCGACGTGAACGAGGACAAGGTCTTCGAGCGCCGGGGCGACGACCTGCTCATCGACGTGCCCGTCTCGCCGGTCGACCTCATGCTCGGCGTCAAGGTCGAGGTGCCGACGCTCGACGGACGCGTGGCGCTCAAAGTCCCGGCCGGCACCCAGACCCACAAGGTCTTCCGGCTGCGCGGCAAGGGCATGCCCCGCCTGCACCGCAGCGACCGCGGCGACCAGCTGGTGCGGATCCTGGCCTGGACGCCGGACAAGCTCTCCGCCGACGAGAAGTCGCGGCTCGAATCGCTGCGCGCCGGGCTCTCGTCCCGGGTTCCCGCGCCGGGCCGCGGGCCCATCGACTGAACGCCGCCGCGACGTCGGGGGAGGTCCGCGTGCACACCTACCACTTCGATCCGCCCGCGGGCGCGCCCCTGCCCGGCGCCGGCGAAGAGGTCCGGCTCGACGCCGAGGAGAGCCACCACCTGCTGCACGTGATGCGCGCCCGCCCCGGCGACCCCGTGCGCCTGGTCGACGGGCGCGCCGGCGTGGTGCTGGCCGAGTACGCCGGCGCCGACGCCGGCCGCGCCCGCGTCCTGGTGCGCGCGTCGCACCGGGAGAGCTCCGAGCTGGCGCGGCCCCGCCTGGTGCTGGCCTGCGGCGTCGCCAAGGGCAAACGCTTCGAAGCCATGCCGAGCAGGCGGTCGAACTGGGCGCGCACGAGATCGTCCCCTTGCAGACCGCGCGCGGCGAGGTCTGGCCCGGCGAGGGACGCCGCGACCGCTGGCAGACGCTGCTGCGCGGGGCCGGCAAGCAGAGCGGCCGCAGCTGGACGCCCGAACTCGCCGCGCGCTGTCGCCCGCGGCCCTGCTCGCGGACCGGCCGGGGGCCCTGTTCTTCACCGGCGCTGCGCGCGACCGCGCGCGGGACTGGCGCGACGACGGGGACGGGCGCTGCGGGCCCGCAGCGCTGCTGGCGTCCGCGTCCGCCGGCGCCGCCGATCTGCG
>JADJIV010000014.1:0-111446 GCA_016706845.1 bacterium | reverse complement strand
CGCCGCGTCCCTGATGACCGCCCGCGCGCTGGGCCGCCGGGGCCATCGCGTCGCGGTGGTCGACGGCGACGATCTGTCGCCGGACCTCACGCGCTGGGCCGGTCGCACCGAAGTCGAGGGCTGGATCGACGTGGTGCGCTACGGGTCCTCGCCGTCCGCCGCGGCCGCCGCCCTGCCCTGGGCCGCTCCCGGCGGTTTGCTGCTGGGCGTGGGATCCTACCAGCCGAGCCGCGCCACGGGCGACGAGGTGCGCGCCCTGGTGGCGATCCTGCTCGAGGAAGTCGACACCGTGCTGGTGAGCGCCTCGACGGGGGACCGCGGCGCGGTGTGGGCAACCGTGCCCTCGCTGCGCGTCCTGTGCTGGGACCAGGCCGCTCTGGACTCCTCGCTCTGCGAGGTCATGATCCGCGACGTCGGGCAGCTGGGCAACCCTCCCGCCGCCGCCCTGGTGTTCCCCGTCGCCCGCGCGGCGCCCGAACCGGCGAAGGAGCCGCGTGCGCCGGCGTCGCGCCGCTGGGGGAGGCCGCTCGCGGCCCTGGCCGTGCTGGCGGTGCTGGCGGGCGTCTGGTGGGTGGGCACCCAGAGGCGGGACTGACGGCCTCGCCGCGGAGCCCGCGCCTGGGTCGCCGACCACCAGCCAGACGTTCAGGCAGAACCGCAAACGAACTTGCTGACGGTTGCCGTGGCGGAAGATAGCATCGCCGCCGTCGGGGCGGACTCGCTCGCGGCGACCGTACCCGCGGACGCGGCCCCCGCTGCGGTGACTTCCGCGGCCGCGCCGCCGGCGACGGCCGGCGACCCCTTCGCCGGGCTGGTGGGCGCGGCGGGCTGGTGCCTGCACGTCTACTCCTTCGACGACAGCCTGCTGGCCCTGGAAGAGGTCGCCGTCATGGCCGGCAAGGGCGTCGTCGGGCGGATCCACGCCGAGGATTCCGGCACCCGGCACCTGTTCCGCATCTTCGCGGGGAACTTCCCCAGCCGCGCCGCGGCCGGCGCGGCGCAGACCGAACTCTTCGCGCGCCTGCGGACGGATTGGGCCCAGCCCGTCGCCGCGGATCGCCTGCGCTGACGCGGCCCGGCCGCGACGAACCCAGAAGGACACGCACGTGAAACTGAAGCGGGTGGAACTGCAGGGATTCAAGTCGTTCGTCGACCGCACGGTGCTGGAATTCGACGAGGGCATCACGGCCATCCTGGGCCCCAACGGCTGCGGCAAGAGCAACATCGTCGACGCGATCCGCTGGGTGCTCGGCGAGCAGTCGGCGAAGCAGCTGCGCGGCACGGTGATGGAGGACATCATCTTCAAGGGCACGGCCCGGCGCAAGCCGGTCGGCCTGTGCGAGGTGGCGCTGACCTTCACCAACGACAACCGCGCCATGCGCATCGAGTACGACGAGGTGACGATCAAGCGCCGGGTCACCCGCGACGGTTTCTCGCAGTACTACCTCAACGACGCCCCGGTCCGCCTGAAGGACCTGCGCGACCTGTTCTTCGACACCGGCGTCAACAACACCGCCTACAGCGTCATCGAGCAGGAGAAGATCGGGCGCATCCTGGGCGAGAACAGCCAGGAGGTGCGCCTGCTGGTCGAGGAGGGCGCCGGCATCGTGCGCTACAAGGCCCGCCGCAAGGAGGCCCAGCGCAAGCTGGACCAGACCGAGCAGGACCTGCTGCGGCTGCGCGACATCAGCGAGGAGATCGGCCGCGAGGTGCGCTCGCTCCAGCGCCAGGTCGGCAAGGCCCGCCGCTACCAGCGGCTCTACGCCCAGTCCCGCGCCCTGGACCTGCTGCTGGCCGGCCGCGCCGTGCGCCGCATGGACCAGCGCGAGCAGGAACTGCGCGAGCGGCGCCAGGAGCTGGCCGTGCTCGCCGAATCCGACAGCGGCGAACTGGCCGAGCTGCGGGCCCGCATCGAGGCCACCCGGCCCGCCGTCGACGAGCGCGAGGCCGAGCGCCACGGCCTCGAGGAGTCGCTGCAGGCCTTCGAGGAGCAGCTGCGCGCCGTGGAGCAGAAGTCGCTGCTGCTCGAACACCGCATCGGCGACCACCAGCGCCGGCTGCAGGAGAGCACCGAATCCGTGGCCGACATCTGCCGCCGCCGCGAGACCGCGCATGCGGAGCTGCACGACCTCGGGGACCGCAAGCAGAGCCTGACGGCGCGTTCCGCGGACCTGACCGCCGACCTCGCGCGCCTGCAGGAGGAACTGCAGCTCATCGAGGCGCGCTACGATGGCGACCGCGGCGCGCTGGAGAAGGCGTCCCAGCTCAACCTCGAGTTCATCGAGACGGACAACCGGCGCAAGTCCGAGCTGCGGGAGCTGGAGATCCGCCGCGAGAACCGCCACGAGCGCCTGCGGGTCCTCGAGCAGGAGGCCGCGCAGCACCAGGAGGCGCGGCGCCGCGAGGAGGCCCGGCTGCAGGAGGCCGCCGCCCGCCAGACCGAGCTGGCCGAGGCCCGCCGCGGGCTGCTCGGGGAGCTGTCCGACGCCGAACGCACGCTCCAGGAGGCCCAGGCCGAGCGCGCCCGCCTGCGCGACGAGGTCGCGCTGCGCGAGGCGCGCAGCGAGTCGCTCCGTTCGCGGCACGAGCTGCTCAAGCGGATCACCGAGAGCCTGCACGGCTACGGCGGCGCCGCCCGCGAGGTGCTGCAGACCCGGCGCGGGGACCCCGGCGTCCTGGGCAGTCTCGCCGAGCAGCTGACCGTCGACGAGGGCTGGACCGCGGCCTTCGAGACCCTGCTCGGCGACGTCCTGGATTCGGTCGTGGTGAGCGACGGCGGCAAGGCGCTCGACCTGGTGCGCCTGGTCCGCGAGGCGGAGAAGGGCCGCGCCAGCTTCCTGGTGGCCGACGCGCGTCCGGGCGCCGACGGCCCGCCGCCGCCGCCCGCCGGCCGCCCCGCGTCCGAGCTGGTGCGCGGCGACGGCGCGGCCACGCCCCACCTGCGGCGGCTGCTGTCGCGGGTCTGGGCCTTCGAGACGGACGAGGCCGCGCTCGATGCGGCGGCCCGCCACGGCGCCGGCGACCCCGTCGTCTGCCTGTCCCGCACCGGCCTGCTGATCACCAGCGACGGCCTGGTGCGCGGCGGTCGCGGCAAGAGCGAGGAAGTCAGCCTGCTGGGCCGCGGCGAGAAGCTGGAGCGGCTGCAGGAGGACCTCGCCCGGCTCGCGGCCGAGATCGCGGAGCACACCGCGCGCGTCGCGGACGCCGCGCAGGCCGAGCAGACGGAGCGGGCCCGGATCCAGGCGGGGCGCGGGCAGATGGAGGAGCTGGACCGCCGACTCGGGCGCGTCCATGTCGACGAGGCGGAGGCGCGCTCGCGCATCGACGGCGCCCAGCAGCGCCTGGCCGCCATCGCGCGCGACGTCGAGCTCGCCCAGGACGGCCTGCGCGAGCTGGCGCACCAGGAGGCCGGCCTGCGCGGCAACCTGGACGAAAGCGGGCGCCAGCGCAGCGACAGCGGCGTGCGCGTCGACGAGCTGCGGTCGGCCGTGAAGCAGAGCGAGCAGGCGCGCGAGGCGGCGCGGGCCGAGGCCGGCGAGAAGAAGCTGCTGCAGTCGCGCCACCAGGGCGAGCTGCGCGAACTGGAGGCGGCGCTGGCCCACCGGCGCGAGTCGGTGGCCGAGATGACGTCGGCCGAGGAGCGCCTGCGCCAGGAGATCGTCTCGCTGCGCGAGGAGCTGGCCGGCATGGAGCAGGAGATCGTCAGCCGCCGCGCCCAGCTGGAGTCCGGGCTCGACGAGCGCGAGCGGCGCCGCCTGCTGGTCCAGGCCAGCGCCGAGGCGATCTCGGGTCTGCACCAGGAGACCGCCGTGTGGCACGACCGCGTGCGCGCGATCGAGTCGCAGCGGACCTCCTGCCGCGACGAGGCCCACGGGCTCGAAACCGAGCAGGCGACCATGGAGGTCCGCCGCGCCAACCTCGTCGAACGCATCGAGGAGCAGTACAAGGGCCGCTTCCGCGAACTCGTGCGCGCGGTCGACCCCGAGGCCCTGCCGCCGGAGCTGGAGCGCGACGGCGACGTCTTCCAGGAGGAGCAGGCGCGGGCCCTGCTCGAGGACTCCCGCGGCAAGCTCGAGGAACTGGGCGCGGTCAACCACCTGGCCGTGGAGGAGTACGAGCAGAAGCGCGAGCGCCTGACTTTCCTGGAGGAGCAGGTCGCCGACGTGGAGGCCGCCCGCAAGGACCTCGCGCAGACCATCGACAAGATCAACCGCACGGCGCGCAAGCTCTTCCAGGAGACCTTCGAGGAGATCCGCCGCAACTACGTGGCCGTGTTCCAGACCCTCTTCGAGGGCGGGCGCGCCGACCTCGAGCTGGAGCAGACGGACGACCCCCTGGAGTCGAACATCAACATCGTGGCCCAGCCGCGCGGCAAGCGCGTCGACCACATCCGGCTGCTCTCGGGCGGCGAGCGCTGCCTGACGGCGCTGTCGCTGCTGTTCGCGGTCTACCTGGTGAAGCCGTCGCCCTTCTGCCTGCTGGACGAGGCCGACGCGCCGCTGGACGACGCGAACGTGCAGCGCTTCGTGCGCCTGCTGCGCGAGTTCTCCGCGAAGACCCAGTTCCTGGTCGTCACCCACAACAAGCTGACGATGGAGACCGCCAACCATCTCTACGGCGTGACGATGATGGAGGAGGGGGTCAGCAGCCTCGTCTCGGTCAGCTTCCGCGACGTCGCCGAGGCCGGCAACGACGCCGACCTGGGCCAGGCGATCGCGGCGCGGCGCCGGCAGATCGACGAGTCCGCCGAGGAGCGCGCGGTGCTGGCGGCGGCGCCGCAGGACGCCGTGTCGGCGAGCCGCTTCGTACTCGATGCCGGGGATGAAGCGGAGGCCGGGGACGAACCCGAGGATGAGGACGAGGCCGAGGATGAGGACGAGGCCGCCGACCTGCAGGACACTGCCGACGGGACGGCGGAACCCGCCACGCCGATGTCCATGGAGGCGGAGTAGATGTTCGGCGCCATCGACCGCCTGCGGCAGGGCCTGCGCAAGACCCGCGACAGCATCGTCGGCCGGCTCGGGGAACTGTTCGCGGGCAAGGTGCGTCTCGACGCCGCGACGCTCGACGAGATCGAGGCGCTGCTGATCTCGGCAGACCTCGGGGTCAAGGCCAGCACGCGCATCGTCCAGTCCATCGAGAAGCGCCTGAAGGAGACCGGCGGCGAGGCCTCGCTCGAGAGCGTCACCCAGGTCATCCGCGCGGACATCGCCGCGATCATGCGCGAAGCGAAGCCCCGCGTGAAGGTGCGCAGCTGGGACGAGGCCGTCGAGGCGCCCGTGCGCGGCCGCAAGGCGCGCGCCGCGCAGGCCGCGACGCCGGCGGCGCCGGCCGCCGACGGGGCGGCCCCGACCGGGCCGCGCGTCATCTTCGTGGTCGGGGTCAACGGCACCGGCAAAACCACCAGCATCGCCAAGCTGGCCTACGCCTACCAGCAGCAGGGGCACCGCGTGCTGCTCGCCGCGGGCGACACCTTCCGCGCCGCCGCCGTCGAGCAGCTGCGCATCTGGGCCGACCGCATCGGCGTCGATTTCGTGACGCAGGGCCAGGGCGCCGACGCCGCGGCCGTGGTCCACGACGCGCTCTCGGCGGCCGAGGCTCGCGGCCACGATATCGTCATCGTCGACACCGCCGGCCGCCTGCACACGAAGTCCAACCTCATGGACGAGCTGGGCAAGGTCGCCCGGGTCATCCGGCGCAAGAGCGGCCGGGACCCCGAGACCCTGCTGGTGGTCGACGCCAACACCGGCCAGAACGGGCTGCAGCAGGCGAAGATCTTCGCCGAGACGGTGCCCGTCGACGGGCTCATCCTCACCAAGCTCGACGGCACGGCCAAGGGCGGCATCGTGGTCGCCATCGCCGAGACCCTGGGTCTGCCGGTCAAGTACGTCGGACTGGGGGAGAAGGTGGGCGATCTGGAGGTTTTCGACCCCGAGACGTTCGCCGAGGCCCTGTTCACCCTCTCCGGGCCCGGGGATGGGGATGAGGGCGCCGGCGGACCTTGACAGGGGTCCGGATCCCGCATTAGCTTGTCCGTGAGGGCCTTGGGCCCAGACATTCACAGCGAATCTCAACTTCGGGGCGGGGTGGAAATCCCCACCGGCGGTCACAGCCCGCGACCCGGCGGCGCACCCTGCGCGGCCGGCTGATCCGGTGGAACTCCGGGGCCGACAGTTACAGTCTGGATGGGAGAAGTTGGGTCCGGCGCGCCCGTCGATACGGGTGGCCGCCTCCTGCCTGCCTCCCGCATCCCGGACAGCCGTGTTCAGGATCATGGCACACAACCGCAGCGACACCGAATTCATGGCCGAGGCGCACCGCGTCGCGCAACGCCTGCCCCGTCGTCCCTGGCCCAACCCGCCGGTGGGCGCGGTCGTGGTGCGCGACGGCGAGATCGTGGGCCGCGGCGCGCACCACGGTCCCGGCGCCGACCACGCCGAGATCGTCGCGCTGCGCGAGTCCGGCGACGCGGCGCGGGGCGCGACGCTCTACGTGACCCTCGAGCCCTGCAACCACCAGGGACGGACGCCGCCGTGCGCGCCGCGCGTGGCCGGCAGCGGCGTCGTGCGGGTCGTCGTCGGTGCGCGCGATCCGAACCCGCAGGTGGCGGGGGGCGGCCTGGACCTGCTGCGCGCGGCGGGGATCGACGTGACGCTCGGCGTGCTCGGGCGCGGTTGCCTGGAACTGATCTGGCCCTACGTCGTGACGGAAGCCTTCAGCCGGCCCTTCGTCACGCTCAAGACCGCGACCACGCTGGACGGCCGCTTCGCGCCGCCGGGCGCGCCCGCCGGGGGCCCCGGTCTACTTCACGGGCGGGGAGTCGCTGCAGGAGACGGCCCGCCTGCGCCGCTGGCACGACCTCGTGCTGGTGGGCGCGAACACGGTCCGCTGCGACCGGCCGCGGCTCGACGGCCGGCGCGCGGGCGCGGCGGCCCTGTGCCCAGCGTCCGATCCCGTGGCGGCCTGCGCCGACGGCGACCTCGCCGAGGCGACGGGCTGGCGCACGGGTCCCCACGTGGTCTTCACCTCCGGCTCGGCCGACGCCGGGCGGGAACGCGCGCTGCGCGAGGCCGGCGCCGAGGTCGTGCGCTGCCGGGACGACGGCGGCCGGCTCGACCCCGCCGACCTGCTCGCGCAGGCCGCGGCGCGCGGGCACTGGACGGTCATGCTCGAAGGCGGCCCCGTCCTCGCGGCGTCGTTCCTGGCCGCCGGTCTCGTCGACCGCTGGGTGCAGTTCGTGGCGCCGACGCTGGCCGGCGGCGGGCCCCGCTGGGCCGACCGGGAACTGGCGCCGGCGGTGCGCGACTTCAGCCTCACCCGCGCGGTGCGCTCCGGGGGCGACGCGTGCCTGACCTGGGACCGGACGGACTTCGCGCAGCGGCGCGCGGCCCTCTGCGGCGACAAGGACGGTGACTGACGTGTTCACCGGGCTGGTGCGCGAGATCGGGACCGTCACGGCGGTGAGCGCCCGCGGCGGCGTGGCCGTCCTGACCCTGCGCGCACCCGCCTGCGCCCCCGAACTCGCCGTCGGCGACAGCCTGGCGGTCGACGGCATCTGCCTGACCGTCACGTCGGGCGGCGCGGACGGGCGGGGGCCGCTGGTCACGGTCGAGGCGGTCGCCGAGACGCGCCGCGTCACGACCCTCGACGCCTGGCGCCCCGGCCGCCGGGTCCACCTGGAGCCCGCCCTGCGGGCCGGCGATCGCCTGGGCGGCCACCTCGTGCTCGGCCACGTCGACGGCGTCGGCAGGGTGCTGCGCCTGGAGCGCGCGGGGGACGCCGCGCGCCTGACGGTCCGGCCGCCGCCGGGATTCGCGCGCTGGCTGCTGCCCAAGGGTTCGCTCGCCATCGACGGCGTGAGCCTGACCCTGGACGCGGCGCCGGACGCGGCGGACTTCACGGTCAGCCTGATTCCGCAGACCCTGGGCTCGACGCGCCTGGGCGAACTCGCCCCGGGCGACGGGGTCAATCTCGAGGCCGACATGCTGGCCAAGGGTGCGGCGGCGCAGGCCGCTTCGCCGGGCCGGCTGACCTTCGAACGCATCCTGGCCAGCGGTTTCCGCCGCAGTCGAGGAGGACAGCGATGACCGACAACGAGCGCACCGCCGCCGCCGTGCGGCTGGACCGCATCGCCGAGGCGGTGGCCGCCGTCGCGGCCGGCGAGATGGTGATCGTCGTGGACGACGAGGACCGCGAGAACGAGGGCGACCTCTGCCTCGCCGCCGAGAAGGTCACGCCGGCGGCGGTCAACTTCATGGCCAAGCACGGCCGCGGCCTCATCTGCGTGGCCATCACGAGCGAGCGGGCCCGCCAGCTGGACCTGCCCCAGATGGTCTCGCGCAACGAGGCGCGACTGCGCACGCACTTCACCGTCTCGGTCGACGCCGCCGTCGGCACCACCACGGGCATCTCGGCGCAGGACCGCGCCCGGACCGTGGCCGTGTTCACCGACCCCGCCGCCGGCCCGGCGGACCTGGTGCGCCCGGGCCACGTCTTCCCGCTGGAGGCCCAGCCGGGCGGCGTGCTCAAGCGCGCCGGCCACACCGAGGCGGCCATCGACCTCGCCGTCACCGCGGGGCTGCACCCCAGCGGCATCCTCTGCGAGATCATGGACGAGGACGGCAGCATGGCCCGCCTGCCGCGCCTGCGGGAGATCGCCGATGCGCACGGGCTGAAGCTGGTTTCGATCGCCGACCTCATCGCCTACCGCCGCCTGCACGAGAACCTCGTGCGCCGCGAGGCCGAGGTCGCCCTGCCGACCCGCTACGGCGACTTCCGCCTCGTCGCCTACACCACCAGCGTCGACGACTCCCAGCACGTGGCCCTGGTCAAGGGTACGCCGCACCCTGACCGGCCGACCCTGGTGCGCGTCCACAGCGAGTGCATGACCGGCGACCTCTTCCATTCCCTGCGCTGCGACTGCGGCGAGCAGCTCGAGGCCGCGCTGGCGGCCATCGAAGCCCACGGCGAGGGCGTGCTGCTCTACATGCGGCAGGAGGGGCGCGGCATCGGGCTGATCAACAAGCTGCGCGCCTACCGTCTGCAGGACGAGGGCGCGGACACCGTCGAGGCCAACCACCGCCTCGGCTTCGGCGCCGACCTGCGCGAGTACGGCATCGGCGCGCAGATCCTGCGCGACCTCGGGGTGCGGCGCCTGCGGCTGATGACCAACAACCCGCGCAAGCTCGTGGGGCTCGAGGGCCACGGGCTCGAGCTGACGGGCCGCGTGCCGCTGGAGATGCGGCCGAACCGGAGCAACCGGCACTATCTGCAGACCAAGAGGGACAAGCTCGGCCACCTGCTGCGTCTGGACGACGCGGAAGCCGCCGGGGCCAACGACTGAAGGAGGAAACCATGGGCAAGACGTACGCGGGGAACTTCCGCGCCGGCGAGCAGCGCGTGGCCATCGTCGCCAGCCGCTTCAACGACTTCCTGGTCCGGGAGCTGCTCGACGGCGCCCAGGACTGCCTGACCCGCCACGGGGTGGATCCCGAACGCGTCGACGTGGCCTGGGTGCCCGGCAGCTTCGAGATCCCGCTGGCCGCCGCGAAGCTCGCCGACAGCGGCCGCTACGCTGCGATCATCTGCCTGGGCTGCCTGATCCAGGGCGACACGCCGCACTTCTCCTACATCGCGGCCGAGGTCACCAAGGGGATCGCCCAGGTGGCGCTCGACACCGGCATCCCGGTGTCGTTCGGCGTCATCACGGCCGACACCCTGGACCAGGCCATCGAGCGGGCCGGCACCAAGGCCGGCAACAAGGGCTTCGACGCGGCGCTCTCCGCGCTCGAGATGATGGACCTCTGGCGCGCGATCGAAGAAGGGTAGGAACGTGGGCAAGCGACGCAAGGGAAGGGAGCTGCTCGTGCAGGCCCTCTACGCGGCCGCCCTCAGCGGCCAGGACCTGCTGGTCTGCGTGGACGACCAGCTGGAACGGCGCGACGCGCCCGGCGACACGGCCGAGTTCGCCCGGCCGCTCGCGGCGCTGATCGCCACGCACCGCGAGAGTCTCGACGCCACCCTGGACGGCCTGCTGCAGAACTGGGACCCCGAGCGCGTCGGCCAGGTGGAGCGCGCGATCTTCCGGCTGGCGCTGGCCGAGCTGCGCTACTGCCCCGACGTGCCGGTCAGGGTTGTGATCAACGAGGCCTGCGAACTGGCGCGGCTGTACTGCGGCGACGAGGCCGTGGGCTTCGTCAACGGCCTGCTCGACCGCGCGGCGCGGGACCTCGCGGCCACCGGTCGCGGCGGCGATGCGCCCGGCGGGGGAGGACCGCGGTGAGGGTGTCGACGCGTCGCCACTGGCAGGATTTCTGGGACGAGGCCGACCGCCTCAGCCTGGACGACGTCTACGGCAACGACGGCCGCATCGTGCGCGAGCTGTTCGCCCTGGGCGATCCCGCGGGCAAGCGCGTCCTGGAGGTGGGGGCCGGCAGCGGCCGCGACGCCGTGGCGCTGGCCCGCGCCGGCGCGGAGGTCTGGACGCTGGACTACGTGCCCGGTTCGCTGGCGCTGACCGCCCGGGCCGCCGCGCAGGCCGGCGTCCGCGTGCAGGCGGTGAACGGCGACGCCCTGTGCAAGCCCTTCGCCGACGGGACCTTCGACCTGGTCTTCCACCAGGGCCTGCTCGAGCACTTCCGCGACCCGCTGCCCCTGCTGCGCGAGGACCTGCGCGTGCTGAAGCCGGGCGGGCGGCTGCTGGTCGACGTGCCCCAGACCTGGCACTACTACACCCTGGGCAAGCAGGCGCTGATCGCGATGGACCGCTGGTTCGCGGGCTGGGAGACGCAGTACACGCCGGCCGGACTCGAGGACGCCGTGCGGCGTGCCGGCGGCACGGTGGTGCGCACCTACGGCGACTGGATGGTGCCCGGGCTCTGGTACCGCGCGCTGCGCAAGACCCTGCTGTCGCGGCTCGGCCTGCGGCTGCCGATGTACCCCGACCCGGTGCCGCCGCTCGGGCGGCTGCTGGCGCGCTGGCGCGAGCGCCACCGCGGGCGGCGCTGGGCCCTGCACACCGCGATGACCATCGGGGTGATCGCGCGTCGCGACGACGCGGGAGGCGCCGCGTGAGGATCCTGGCGCTGAACTGGCGCGACCTCGGCGACCCCCTGGGCGGCGGCGCGGAACTGCACCTGCACGAGATCCTCAAAGGCGCCGTGGCCGCGGGTCACGAGGTGGACCTGGTGGTGTCCGGCTACCGCGGCGCGCCGCCGCAGGAGACGCTCGACGGCGTGCGCGTGCACCGGCGCGGCCACTGGGCCGTGGCCAACTTCGTGCTGCCGGGCGTCTGCCGTCGCCTGCTGCGTGAAGGGCGTTACGACCTGCTGGTCGAGGACATCAACAAGGTCCCGTTCTACTCGCCGCTGTTCGCCGGCCGCGTGCCCGTGCTCGCGGTCGTGCCGCACCTGTTCGGGGCCACGGTCTTCCGCGAGGCCAACCCCCTGGTGGCGTCCTACGTCTGGGCGGCGGAACGCCTGCTGCCGCTGGCCTACCGCGGCCGGGACTTCGAGGTCATCAGCCCCTCGACCCGCGACGACCTCGCGAGCCGCGGCCTCGACGCCGCGCGGATCCGCACCGTGTTCTGCGGCAACGACGCGCGGCGCCTGGAGCTGCCCGCGCCGCCGCCGCGCGACGATCCCCCGCTGCTGGTCACGTGGAGCCGGCTGCGCCGCTACAAGAGCGTGGACGTGGCGCTGCGCGCCTACGCGCGCGTGCGCCGCGAGATCCCGGGCGCCCGGCTCGTCGTGATGGGCCGGGGCCCGGACGAGCCCCGGCTGCGCCGCCTGGCCGCCCGCCTGGGCCTCGGCGGGGATGTCGTGTTCGCCGGTTTCCTGCCGGGCGCCGAGCTGGCCGCGACGCTGCACCGGGCCCGGCTCTTCCTGAATCCCAGCCCCAAGGAGGGCTGGGGGCTGACGGTCATCGAGGCCGCCGCCTGCGGTCTGCCGACCGTCGCGAGCGACCGGCCCGGGCTGCGCGATTCGGTGCGCGACGGCGAGACGGGCCTGCTGGTGCCCTACGGCGACGAGCGGGCCATGGCCGCCGCCGCCGTTGCCCTGCTGCGCGACGACGCGCGCTGGCAGGCGATGAGCGCGGCCGCCCGCGCCTGGGCGGGCACCTTCAGCTGGGAGCGCTGCGTGCGCGAGTCCCTGGACGTCTTCGCGGACGTCGCGGCGCAGCGGGGCCGCCCGTGAGGCGCCCCCGCCAGGCGACGATCCTGAAGGCGGCGATCAGCCTCGCGCTGGTGTTGTTCCTGTTCACCTACCGCCCCCTGTCCTGGTCGGCCCTGCGCACGGCCGTGGCGGCCCCGCAGTGGCCCTGGCTCGCCCTTTCGGGCGGCGTGTTCGCGCTGTCGGCGGTGTGCGGCGCGCTGCAGTGGGCCTGGATCCTGCGCTGTTCGGGTCTGCGGGTGACCATCGGCGAGGCGGTCCGGCTGAGCTTCGTCGGGCTCTTCTTCAACAACTTCCTGCTGGGCAGCGTGGGCGGCGACGCCTACAAGGTCGTCGACCTCGGCCGTCGCGAGGGGCGCACCGCCGCGGTGCTGGGGGCGACCCTGCTGGATCGGCTGCTGGGCCTGCTGGCGTTGACCCTGCTGGCGCTGCTGGCGGTCCCGACAGCGGCGGCGGCGGGCGTGCGCGTGCCGCCGACGCTGCCGCTGTGGCTGGCGCTGGCGGCCTGGACCCTGGCGTTCGCCGTGCTGTTCTCCCGCCGCGCCTCGGCGCTGGCGGTCCGCGCGCTGACGGCCGCGCGCTGGCGCCGGGCCGCCGACGGCCTCGGCACGATGCTGGCGGAGTTCAAGACCTACAGGGGCCGGCCCGTCTGGCTGGCCCGCCTGCTGGTCTGGTCCCTGATCGTGCAGGCCATGCGCGTGGCGACCCACCTGCTGGTGGGGCTGGGCCTGGGCCTCGCCCTGGACACGGGCCGCGTCCTGCAGCTGTTCGTGCTGGTGCCCCTGCTCGGCATCCTGGTCTCGTTGCCGGTGAGCATCAACGGCCTGGGCGTGCGCGAGCTGGCCGCCGCGGAGCTGTTCGTGGCGGCCGGCGTGGTGCCGACCGAGGCCGACGCCGTGGCCATGGAGTTCCTGGCCTACGCGCTGATGGTCGCGGTCAGTCTGGTGGGCGGCGCGCTCTTCCTGGCCGGCCCCCGCCGCCGCCGCGGCGAAGCCTGAACGCCGCCGTGAGGGTCGGGGAACCCCGGCCGCCGCGGGGTTGTTGCCCCGCGGACCGTGTGCTAGATTGGCGAGTCGTCCGCGCCGGAACCCGAATCCGAGGAATTCCATGCTGGCACCCGACTGGTACCGCCGCCCGACGTTCCTGATCGCGGCGGGAATTTTCATTCTTGCGACGATCGTCTACATCCTGACGATGTCGCAGACGCTGAGCTTCTGGGACTGCGGCGAGTACATCACCACCGCGCACACCATGGGCGTCCCGCACCAGCCGGGGACGCCGCTCTACGTGCTGGTCGGCCGCTTCTTCGACGTCCTGCTGGCGCCGCTGGTGGGCACCGCGGCGGCGGTCAATTTCATGTCGGCGTTCTTCAGCGCGCTGGCCCTGGTGTTCGTGTACCTGACGATCCAGGAGCTCGCCCGGCGCGCCGACCCCGACAGCGGTTGGCTGCCCCACGTCGGCGGCGTGGTGGGCGCCTTGTTCCTGCTGTTCAGCGAGACCTACTGGAACAACGCGATCGAGGCCGAGGTCTACGGCCTGGCGGCCTTCGTCGTGGCCTTCCTGACCTGGCTCGGCGTGAAGTGGCACGACCTGCGGGCCGAAGCGCACAGCGACCGGCTGCTTTACCTCGTCATCTACCTGCTGGGCCTGGGGGTCGGCTTCCACCTGGGCACGCTGCTGGTCTACCCGGGGATCTTCGTGTTGATCCTGCTGGCGCGCGGGCGCCAGCTGGCGCTGGTGGATCTCATGGGCATCAGCGTCGGGCTCGGCCTGTTCCTGCTCTCGACGATGGTCAAGGACGACGTCGTGATCATCGGCGGCCTCGTCCTGCTGCTGTCCTACGCCGTCTGGCGGGCCTTCGGCGGCAAGCCCTTCATCCTGATCGGCTGCGGCGTGTTCCTGCTCGGCCTGAGCGTCCACCTGATCCTGCTGATCCGCGCCGGCCTCGACCCGGCCCTCAACAACACGCAGCCCGACAACTTCCAGACCCTGATGTCGGTGCTGCGCCGCGAGCAGTACCCGCCCATCGACCCGCTGGTGCGCCGGGCCGACCTCTGGTGGCAGGTCCGCTACTACTACGGCTTCCTGCTGGACCAGTTCAGCTTCCTGGACCTCGGCTCGCTGCGCCTGACGCGCCTGCTGACGATCCTGGTGCCGATCTTCCTGGGCCTGCTCGGGGCGATCCACGGCTACTTCCGCAGCCGGCCCTGGTTCTGGATGCTGCTGGTGAACTACCTGATCAACGCCGACATCCTGAACCTCTACCTCAACTTCTCGGACAACGAGGTCCGCGCCCGCGACTACTTCTTCGCCACCGGCTTCATGTACTTCGCCCTGTTCATCGGCCTGGGCGCCGCCGCGCTGCTGCGCTACCTCTCGGGACCGCTGGCGGTGCGCGCCCCTGCGGGCCGCTGACGGCGCCGGGCCGGGACCTGCCGCCGGCCCGGATCGGCCGGGCGACGAAGGTCGCGGCGGTGGTGCTGATCCTGACAGCGGCCTTGCCGGCGCTCGCCCCCGGCAACGCGAAGTGGTACACCCACGACCGCACCGAAAACCGCGTCGCGCACGAATACGCCTGGAACCTCCTGGCCGGGCTGGATCCCGGCGCCATCGTCTTCACCAACGGCGACAACGACACCTACCCGCTGTGGTACCTGCAGGAGGTGGAGGGTTACCGCCGCGACGTCACGGTCGTGAACCTGGCGCTCATCAACCTGCCCTGGTACATCAAACAGATGAAGCGGCGCACGCCGCCGATGCCCGTTTCCTACGACGACACGCAGGTCGAGCAGCTGCGCCCCGTGCTCTACGAGGACCCCGACACCGGGAAGCGCGAGGTCGTCTACGTTCGCGACTACATCGTGCACGACATCATCCAGAACCGCGGCGAGCGCCCGGTCTTCTTCGCGGTGACGATCCCCCCAGGAGAACATGGCCCGCTACTTCACCATGCTCCAGATGGAGGGGCTGGCGTACCGGTTCACGGGGGTCAAGGGGACCGAGAACATGCCCACGGTCGACAGCGACCGCCTGCTGGCGAACTGCTACGGGATCTACGACTTCAGCGCCACCCTGGACGGCGACTCGGAACGCCGCCGTTCGGAGTTCCGCGCCCTGAACGGCCTGCCCCAGAACCCGAGCCCCGAGGGCAGGGTCCGCGAGGTCCTGGGCGAACGCGACTGGCGCTTCGAGGGGCTGTGGCGGCACAACGGGCGCCACCGCGGGGACGTCCACTTCGACCGCAACTCCGAGAACCTGCTGGGGAACTACCCGGCCGGCCTGATCCGCGCGGGCTACGACTACATCATGCGGGCGCAGCAGCCCGGCGCCTCCGACGCCTTCTACGACGAGATGATCGCCAAGGCGGAGAACGCGTTCGAGCTGGCCAGCAGCTTCGATCCCACGTTCCCGATGGTGACCGACATCTACCCCATGGTGCTGGTCGAACGCGGACGCGCCCAGGACGCCGTCGCCCACGTCCAGCGGATCCACGGGATGATCCCGCCCCGGGACGAGCAGGCCATGATCCCGCAGCTGGTCCAGGCCATGGTGCAGCGGGGCGAGAACGCCACGGCGATCGCCTGGATGGAGCAGCGCCTGCGCGACGACCCGCAGGACGCCGTGGCGCGCCAGCAGCTCGACGCCCTGCGCGCCGCAGGGCGGCGCCGGGGAAGCGCCGTGACGGGCGCCGCGGGCCTGCCCGCCGGCGCGCGCGTCGTGGTGACCGGCTGCGCCGGCTTCATCGGCAGCCACCTCGCCGAGACCCTGCTGGACGGCGGCTGCACGGTCGTCGGCGTCGATTCCCTGAACGACTACTACGACCCGGCGCTCAAGCGCGAGAACCTGGCGCCGCTGCTGGCGCGGACCGGCTTCGAGTTCCGCCACGCCGACCTGAACGATCTCGATGCGGTCGATCTGCTCGCCGGCAGCCGCGCCGTGTTCCACCTCGCCGCCCAGGCCGGCGTGCGCGCCAGCTGGGGCGCGCAGTTCGGCGACTACCTGGACCGCAACCTGGCCGCCACCCAGCGCCTGCTGGAGGCCTGCCGCCATCCGCGGGTGGCGCCGGGGCTCGCCCGCTTCGTCTACTCCAGCTCGAGTTCGGTCTACGGCGACCGGCTCGACCTGCCGGTGACCGAGCGCGCGCTGCCGCAGCCGTTCTCGCCGTACGGCGTCACCAAGCTGGCGGCCGAGCACCTCTGCGTGCTCTACAGCGCCAACCACGGCGTACCCGCCACGGCCCTGCGCTACTTCACCGTCTACGGGCCGCGCCAGCGCCCCGACATGGCTTTCCGCAAGTTCCTCGAAGCGGCCTTCGACGGGAAGCCCTGGCTCGTCTTCGGCGACGGGTCCCAGACCCGCGACTTCACCTACGTGGCGGACGCCGTCGAGGCGAACCTGCTGGCGGTCGGGGCCCCGGGCCCCTGGGCCGTCTACAACGTCGGCGGCGGCTCGCGCATCCGGCTGACCGCGGCCCTGACGGCCATGCGCGACCTGCTGCGCGAGGCGGCGCCCGAGGTCCGCGTCGTGATCGAGCACGTGCCGGTCGAGAAGGGCGACGTGCGCGACACCTGGGCCGATCCCGGTCTCATCCGCGACGAGATCGGCTACGTCGCGCAGGTCCCGTTCGACGAGGGTCTGCGCCGCGAGGTGTTCTGGGTCGCCGCGCGCAGGAGGGGACATGTCTGACGTCCGGCCCGACCTCTCGGTGGTGGTGCCCGCCCTGAACGAGGCGGAATCGCTGCCCGAGCTGACGGAGCGCATCGCGGCCGCGGCGCAGGCGGCCGGATTGTCGCACGAGGTGTGGATCATCGACGACGGCAGCACCGACGACACGCCCGCCGTGCTCGAGCGGCTGCACGCCGCCGACACCCGCGTGCACGGCCTGGAATTCACGCGCAACTACGGCAAGGCCGCCGCCCTGGCGGCCGGCTTCGCGGCCGCCGCCGGCCGCAACGTGATCACCATGGACGCCGACCTGCAGGACGATCCCGCCGAGATCCCGCACCTCGTGGCGAAGCTGGAGGAGGGCTACGACCTCGTCTCGGGCTGGAAGCAGGACCGCAAGGACGGCTTCGTCAAGAACACCTCGTCGCGGTTCTTCAACGCGGTCACCAGCCGCGCCGTGGGGCTGCGCCTGCACGACTACAACTGCGGCCTGAAGGCCTACCGCCGCGAGGTCGTCGAGGCCGTGCGCCTCTACGGCGAGATGCACCGCTACATCCCGGCGCAGGCCTACCGCGAGGGTTTCCGCGTGACTGAGATCCCCGTGCGGCACCACCGCCGCCGCCACGGCGTCACCAAGTACGGCCCGGCCCGCTTCCTCAACGGCTTCCTGGACCTGCTGACCCTGATGTTCCTCAGCTCGCGCTCCGCGTCGCCGCTGCACCTGTTCGGCCGGATCGGCGCGGCCAGCTTCGCGGTCGGCGGCGCGATCCTGGCCTGGTTCGTGGTGCAGTGGGCGCTGGGCCACGGCCTGCGCGTGCGGCCGCTGATGCTGCTGGGCGCGGGCCTGGTCATCGTCGCGGTCCAGTTCGTCAGCCTCGGCCTGATCGCCGAACTGGTGGTGGCGGGTCACCATCCCGAGACGGGATACCGTGTCCGTCGCCAGCACTGACGCCGCCGGCACCACAGGGACGCCACCGCCGTCCCTGGCGGTGGTCGTCGTCAACTGGAACGGCCGCGACCACCTGCCCGAGTGCATCGGTTCCCTGCTCGCCGACGGCTACGACCCCCTGCGCATCGTCGTGGTCGACAACGCGTCGAGCGACGACTCGGTCCGGTTCTGCCGCGACGCCTTCCCCTCGGTCGAACTCGTCATCGCGGACCGCAACCGCCTCTGGGCGGGCGGCAACAACCTCGGCCTGCGGCACCTGCGCGCGACCGGGGCCGCCGATTTCACGCTGCTGCTCAACAACGACACCGTCGTGCCGCAGGGGAGCCTCGGCCTGCTCGTGGCGGCGGCCGCCCGCGAGCCGACCGCCTGGGCGGCGACCCCGCGCATCTGCTTCGCGGACGAGCCGTGGCGCATCTGGTACGACGGCGGGCGGGTCGGGCGCATCACCGGCTGGGTCGGCCACCAGGGCATCCGGCAGGCGGCCGGCCGCCGCCCGCTGGACGAGCGGTTCGTGGAATACGGGACGGGCTGCGCGCTGCTGCTGACGCGGCGGGCCCTGGCGGCCGTGCCGGAACTGGACGAGGCCTACACCTTCTACGGCGAGGACACCGACTACTGCCTGCGGCTGCGGGCCGCGGGCGGCCGCATCCTGCACGTCCCGCGCTCCCTGATCCTGCACAAGGTCAGCGCCTCGGTCGGGGCGTGGTCGCCCCGCAAGGCCTACCTGCGCAGTCGCAGCCACATCCGCCTGCTGCGGCGCCACTGGCGGGGAGCGGCGCGCGCGGCGCTGTGGCCCTGTCAGGCGGTCTACTTCGCCGGTCACGCCTTCTGGCACCTGTGGCAGGGGCGACCCGAGGTCGCGCGCGCCGTCCTGGCGGGCGCCCTGGACGAACTCGCGGGCCGGCCCGCGGAACCCCCTGTGTCTGCTCGGGTTTGATCGTGTCTCGGGAGTGGACGCCCGCTGTCGCCGGATGATATCCTCGATCGGTCGATCGCCGCGGCCAGTCCGCATCCGAAAGGGAGCCACGTGCGCGCACATCACGACCGGCCCGGCGCCGGGACCGGCCCGGGCGTCCGCCTGCTGTATGCCGGCGGCATCGCCCTGGCCCTGCTGATCTTGCTGGGCCTGGTCTTTCCCGAGCCGTTGCTGCAGGGCCGGGTCTTCGCCAGCAGCGACGCCGAGAACGCCGCGCTGTTCACGATCGTGGGCGACGCCTCCCTGGCGCGCGGCGTCTATCCCCAGTGGAATCCCTACCTGTTCGCCGGCATGCCGACCTTCGGCTCGCTCGCCTACACCCGTTTCGTCTACCCGCCCGGCGAGGCGCTGACCTTCCTGCAGGACAGGCTGGGTTTCCCGCCCCTGACCTGGATGCTGGTCCACCTGCTGTTCGGCGGCGTGGGCATGGTCTGGCTGCTGGGCCGCTGGCGCCTGCCGTTGCCGGCGCGCCTGCTGGGGGCGGCGGTCTGGCTGCTGCAGCCCAACGTCGTGGCCTGGGGCGTGCACGGCCACGGCAGCAAGCTGGTGACGGCCATGTACCTGCCCTGGGTCGTGGGCGTGTGCCTGGACCTGCTGGAGGGGAAGGGCCGCCGACGGGCCGCGCTGCTCGCGCTGGCCGTCGGGCTGCAGGTCCTGCGCGGGCACCCCCAGATCCTCTACTACACGTTGCTGTGCGTGGGCGTCCTGGTGCTGGGCCGGTGGATCGCCGCGTGGGCGGCCCGCCGTCGCCGCCCCGCCACCGCGCAGGGTTGGCCCTGGCGGCCGACCGCCGCGATCGGCGTCGCCTTGGTGACGGCGTTCCTGATCGGCGCCGTCCAGCTGCTGCCGGTGCGCGAGTACGCCGGCTGGTCGGTGCGCGGGTCCGCCGAGGGGGGGGCGCCAGCTACGAGTACGCCACCGGCTGGAGCCTGCACCCGCGGGAGTTCCCGACCCTGGTGCAGCCGGCGGCCGCCGGCTTCGGGCTGGGCACCTACCAGGGCTTCATGCCGTTCACCGATTATCCGAACTATTTCGGCTGGCTGCTGCTCACCCTCGCGGCGCTCGGCGTCTGGTCGGCGCCGCGCTGGCCGCAGCGGACGCTGGCGGCGCTCGGCCTGATCGCGCTGCTGGTCGCCTGCGGTCGCTTCTTCCCGGTGCTGTACGGTCCGTTCTACCACCTGCTGCCGTACTTCAACAAGTTCCGCATCCCGGTGATGATCCTGGCGGTGACCGGCTTCGCGACGGCGGTCCTGGCGGCGCACGGCCTCGCCGCCTTGCAGGGCGCCGACGCCGGCGCGCGCACCCCGCGCCGCCTGGCCTGGGTCTGGCTGGGGCTCGGCGCCGTCTTGCTGCTGGGCGCCCTGGGACCCGGCAAGGGCCTGCACGCCTCGCAGCTGACGAGCCTGGCCGCGGCTTCCGGCCGCGGCGCCCCCGCGCCCGAAGTCCTGGCCGCGGCCTGGAGCCTGCAACGGGCCGACCTGCTGCGCATCGGCCTGCTGCTGGTCGCCGCCGGCGCCGCCACCGTGTTCGCGGTGCGGCGGACGCCGGCCCGGCGCGCCTGGCTGCCCTGGGTCCTGCTGGCTCTCGCGGCGGTGGATCTGCTCGGCGTGGCTGGCCGGATCACCCATCCCGAACGCGGGCTGCAGCAGCTCGTGCGGCGGGCCGACGGTGGCGCGGCCCTGGTGCCGGCGGGCGAACTCGTCCGTCCGGCCGCGCGGCGCGCGGCCTTCAGGGCGGACCCCTTCCTGGTCGAGGTGGAAAGAGTCGTCGGCCACGAACGCGTGTGGCCGCTGGGTTCCCTCGCGCAGCACAACGGGGGCATGCCGGCCGGGCTGCGCTCGCTGGGCGGCTACCAGGCGGCGAAGCCGGCCGCCGCCGAGGCGGTGCGGGCGCGGGTGTTGATTCCTCGCGCCCCGCCGGTCGCATCGCCGCCTGGCTCGCCGGCCGCTACCTGATGCTCGACGGGCCGCTGCCGCCGCAGGCCGTGCCGGCGCTGGCGGACCTGGGCGCCGAACTCGAGCCGCACCCGGTCATGTCCGGCGAAGCCACACTCTACCGCAACCTCAGTGCGCTGCCGCGCGCCCGGCTGATGGGCGAGTGGGCGCCGGTCTCCGGCGATCTGGCCGGGTTCCTGGACCGCCTGCAGGCCGGGCGGGAACCCGTCGCGCGCCGCGTGCTGCTGGACCGCGCGCCTTCGCCCGCGCCGGTCGCGTCGGCGACGCCCCTGCCGGAAGTCGCCTACGTGCGCGACGAGCTGAACGAGGTGGTCCTGCGCGCCGCGCCGCCGGTCCCGTCCGTGCTCGTGCTGGCCGATCTGTGGCTGCCGGGCTGGTCCGCGACCATCGACGGGGCGCCGGCGCCGTTGCTCGTGGCCGACCACATGCTGCGGGCGGTCGCCCTGCCGGCCGGCGAGCACGAGGTCCGCTTCGTCTACCGGGACCCGGCCCTGCGCCGCGGCCTCGCCGCGACGATCTGCGGCGTGGCGGCGATCCTGGTCCTGGCGTTCGCCGGATCGGTGCCCGCGTTGCGGCGCCGGTTCGCCGGCCGCGGCGGGCACGAGTCGTGATGCGCAGCGAGGTGGCGTCGTGAAGTGCGTGGTGGTGATCCCGACCTACAACGAGGCCGAGAACATCGGCCGCATCGTGCCGGCGGTCCTGGCCCGCGATCCGGACCTCTCGGTCCTGGTCGTCGACGACAACTCGCCGGACGGGACCGCGGCCGTGGTCAAGGCGCTGCCCGACTACGGCGGGCGCGTGCGGATGCTCGAGCGGCCGGGCAAGGCGGGGCTGGGCGCGGCCTACATCGCGGGCTTCCAGTGGGTCCTGGCCAACACGGACGCCGAGGCCGTCTTCGAGATGGACGCCGACTTCAGCCACGACCCCGCGGCCATCGACACCTTCCTGCAGGAGATCCGGGACCACGACGTCGTGCTCGGCAGCCGCTACCTCTACGGCATCACGGTGGTCAACTGGCCGCTGCGCCGGGTGATCCTGAGCGTCGGCGCCAACCTCTACGCCCGCCGGGTCACCGGCATGCCCATCAAGGATTCCACGGGCGGGTTCAAGTGCTTCCGGCGGGAGGTGCTCGCGGCCCTGCCGCTGGCGCGCATCAAGAGCGACGGCTACTCGTTCCAGATCGAGATGAACTACCACTGCTGGCGGCGGCGCTACCGCATCAAGGAGATCCCGATCATGTTCGTCGACCGACAGGTCGGCGTCTCGAAGATGTCCAAGCGGATCGTCTGGGAAGCGATGTGGATGGTCTGGGCCCTGCGGCTGCGGCGCGAACCGCGCGGCCCCGGAGGAGCGGCTTGAAGCTCTCGGTCGTCATCGTCCACTACAATACCAGCGGCGACCTCGGCCGCTGCCTGGACGCGCTGGTGCGCTGCCCGCCGTCCTGCGAGCACGCGGTGACGGTCGTGGACAACGCCTCGACCGACCCGGGCCTCGCCGCGGTCCGCGCGGCGCACCCGGACGCGCGCTGGCTCATGAACGACCGCAACGAAGGCTACGCGCGCGGCTGCAACCGCGGGCTGCGGGCCGTCGACGCCGAGTACGTCCTGCTGCTCAACCCCGACGTCGCGGCGCAGCCGGGCGCCATCGACGCGCTGCTGCGCGCCGCCGAGGCGCACCCCCGGGCCGGGCTGCTGGGCCCGCAGCTGCTGAACGAGGACGGCACGATCCAGGAGTCCTGCCGGCGCTTCTACACGCTCGGCACGCTGCTGATGCGGCGCACGCCGCTGGGCCGCCTCGCGCCGCGCTCCCGCGCCGTGGCCCGCCACCTCATGCGCGACTTCGACCATCGCACGACGCGGCCCGTGGACTGGGTCATCGGCGGCTGCGTGCTGGTCCGCCGCGAGGCCGTGGCCCGCGTCGGCGCCATGGACGAGCGCTTCTTCCTCTACTTCGAGGACGTCGACTGGTGCTACCGGATGGGGCAGGCCGGCTACGACGTGCTCTACACTCCGGAGTCCCGCTTCGTCCACCGCCACCGGCGCGACAGCGCGGGCGGCCCGATGCGCCGCAGCTTCTGGCTGCACCTGGGCAGCCTGATCTCGTTCTACGAGAAGTGGGGGCTGCTGGTCTACCTGCTCAAGCGCTGGCGCGATCCCCTCGGCACCTTCGCGTTCTGGCTGACGGACCTCGCCGCGCTCAACCTGTCGCTGCTGGCCGCCTACGCCCTGCGCGGCGCGCTCAACCCTTCTTCGACGAGCCGCTGCTGCCGCTCGCCTGGTACCGCCCCCTGTTCGTGTTCGCCAACCTGCTGACGAGCCTCGGCTTCCTGTTGCTGGGCCGTTACCGGCGCGACGGACGCGCGCGGGCCTCCCGGGCGGGCGACCGGATGCAGCAGGTCGCCGCCGTCACGCTGCTGCTGTGGGCCAGCACCTACATGAGCCACCAGCACATCTACAGCCGCGTGGTGCTGCTGCTGTTCTGGCCGCTGCTGCTCGGGACGCTCCTGCTGAGCGAATCGGCGTTCCTGGCGTTGCGCCGGCGCATGGAACGCGGTTACCTGTCGCTGGAGCGCACGCTGCTGGTGGGACCAGCCGCCGTCGTGGGAGGGTGGCTGGACGGCGGACCGGACCCGCGCAGCAGCGGGCTGGACGCCGTGGGCTACCTGTCCGCGGAAGCGGCGGCCGGCGGGTTCGCGCCCGGCGGTCCGGACGTGCCCCGGCTCGGCGCGCCTGCGGATCTCGTCGACGTCGTCGAGCGCTACCGCATCGCCCAGGTGGTGTTCTGGCAGTGGCCGACGGGCGAGGCGGCCGAATTGCGCGCCCTGGCGCTGCTGCGGCGCCGGCGGGTGCGGCTGCGCTGGCGCGTGGACGCGGCGGCGCTCCTGCAGGCGGGCGCCCACGCCGAGGACTTCGGCGGCGCCGCCAGCGCCGTGCTCGATCCCGGTCCCGCCCGTCCCGTCCTGGACGGCGTGCGACGTCTCGCAGCCGCGGGTTTGGGACTGCTGCTGTGGCCCCTGAGCGCCCCGGCCGCCGGGCTGGCGCGCCTGCGCCACGGCTGGGCGATGCGGGATTTCCTGGCGGCCCCCGCCGGCGAGGGCTCGCTGGCGCGGAACTGGCGCCTGCTCTGCGGCCGCGACGGCCGACCGTGCGGCCTGCTGCGCCAGCCGGCCCTGGCCTGCGCCCTGATCGGCGGGAGCCTGGCCCTCGCGGGCGACCCGCTCGTGCCGTGCCGGCCCGGTGGGGCGCCGCCGCCCTCCGGAGCCGTCGGCGACCCCTGGCGCCTGGAGCCGCCCGTCGCCGGTTTGAGCGGCGCCTGGGCCGGCGCCGGGCCGGCCCGCTTCCGCCGCGCGCTGCGCGACCCGGCCGGGATTTCCCGGCTCGCACGTGGGACCACCGAACAGGAGACTCCGTGAAGCGCTTCCATCCTTCCGCGCGCGCGCTCGTCCTGGCGCTGCTCGTCGCGGCGCTGTCGCCGTCGCGCCCTGCGCGGACTCCCAGGCGGTCCGTCTGCAGACCGTCCTGAGCGCACAGGACTGCGTCGCCCTGCTGGCGGCCGACGGCCGCCTGTTCGGAGGTCTGGCCGAGGGCGGCGTGCTGGTGATGAACGCCGACGGCGGCATCGTCGGACGCTGGGGAGCGGTCGACGGTCTCGCCGGCGACCGCGTCACCGATCTGGCCTGGAGCGGCACCCACCTCTGGGTGGCCTGCCAGGGCGCGGGTCTGACCCAGGTCGACCCCGACCCGGTCGCACCCGTGTTCCGCCGCGTGACCAACCTCGGCGCGGACCTCGATATCACGGCCGTCGCCGCGAGCACGGAGCGGGTCTACTACGGGCTGCTGGACGGCGGCGTGGGTGTGATCAGCGGCGGCCTGCCCGGCGGCCTGATGACCACCGCGAACACGCCCGGGCTGGTGAGCGACATCATCCTGGACCTGCTGCTGGACGGGAACGACCTCTGGATCGCGACCGCGGGCGGCGTCTCGCTGCAGCGCAACAACGCGGTCAGCGACGCGAACGCCGGGATCGGCCCGCAGGCCGTGTTCACGCTGCGGCGCGTCCCGGGGCTGGGCCTGCTGGCCGGCGCGGGCGACGGGGTCTGGTTGTGGGACGAAGCGTCGGGCGCGTGGACCCGGCTGGGCGACCTCGTGCAACTGGTGACCGACCTCGCCAACCTCGGCGCCGAGCCCTGGGCCCTGGTCGAGGCCGCCGGCACCGCCGGGCGCCTGCAGCGCTGGGACGGCGCAGCCTGGCAGGCCGTCGACGCGCCCGAGGCGGCCGTGCACGCGCCTCGAAGGCACCGACCGGCTCTGGTGCGCGGGACTGCGGCGCCCCGAACCCGCGAACCTCAAGGCGGCCCGCTCGTTCGTCGCCAGCCGCATCGGCGACGGCTGGAACGTGATCTCGTCGGACGAGCTGCTGTTCACGTCGGTCGACGGCGTCGCCTTCGACGCCGCGGGCGTGCCCTGGTTCGGCTCGCGGCAGGGCGGCGGCATCGCGTCGCGCGACGGGTTCGCGTGGACGCAGATCGCCGGCCTGGCCGACACGGCCGCGGATTCGGTCGGGCTCTTCAACTTCGACGGCGGCATGCTCGCGCTCACGGTCCGCGCCGACGGCGAGATCTGGTTCACGCAGTTCCAGACCGGCGTGATCCGCTACCGGCCGGGGATCCCCGACATGGACCACCTGACACCCGACACGTCGCCGCTCTCGACCCGCCGCATCGCGCGGATCGTGCACCACCCCGACGGCCCCGTGCTGCTGCTGAGCGACCGCGACGGCGTCGACGTGCTGGTCGATCCCGATCACTGGCGCGATCCGGCGTCCTGGATCCGCCTGCCGACCGACAACACCGGCCTCGGCGGGGGCGTCGTCTTCGACGCCGTGATCGACGGCCGCGACCGCATCTGGTTCGCCGTGACGGGCGTGGGCCTGGTGCTCTGGGACGTCAACGGCGCCGCCGGCGCCGGCGCGGCCCTGACCTGGACCGATGCGGGCGACGACATCTGGACGCCCCCGGCTTCGGTGACGGGCGGCAGCTTCGAGTTCGACAACTTGCGCGCGGTCGACGTCGCGCCGGACGGGACGATCTGGGTCGGCGGCGGCAGCGGCCTGGCCCAGCTCTCCTACCGGACCTACGACGACGACACGCTGGACATGACGCTGGTGCGCTCGCTGCGGGCGAAGGTCGACAGCGAGACGCCCGGCCTGCTCCAGGGCACGCTGCTGGACGTGGAGATCGACGGCAACGGCGACGTGTGGGTCGGCCACGACGCCGGTCTCGAGCGCGTGCGGATCCGCGACGGCGAAGTGCTGGTCGACCCCTTCACCAACGCCGCCGAGTATGCGAGCTACGGCCTGTCCGCCTACTACACGGCGGACATCGTGGCCGGCACTCCGCAGGGACCGGTGCGCGAACTGACGACCGACGCCACCGGCCTGCGCCTGCTCGCCGGCGCCGCGGGCGGCGCCTTGCTGGTGACCATCGAACGCGCGAGCGGCGCGCAGGAGGGTCCGCTCGCCCCGCTGTTCCTCTACCCGAACCCGCTGCGCGTCGGTGAGCACGCGGGCCTGCGGCTCGGCGGCATCGTCGCCGAGACCGTCGCCTCGTCCACCGCGATCAGCGGCGGCGCGCTGGTGGAGATCTACACGCTCGACGGCCAGCTGGTGTACCGTGACCGTCACGTCGCGTCCGACGCGGTGTTCTGGAACGGGGTCAACCTCACCGGCGAAGCCGCGGCGCCCGGGACGTACCTCGTGCGCGTGGAACTGGCGGGACAGGTGCGCGTGCTGCCGCTGGCCCTGGTCCGTTGAGGGGGGGCATGACGCTTCCCGCAGCGATCGTCCACGTCGGGCGCGGCGACCGTCCCGGCCCGGACTGGCAGCGGCTGCATGCGCTCTGCAACGGCGGATTCGCCGGCGCCGGCGCCTGGACCGCGAACCTCTGCGCCCACCTGCCTCACCGCACGGGCGTCTGGGTCGCCGTCGTCGACGCGGGGGAGACCGTCGGCGGGCTCGCCTGGATCGAGAACGTGCGCGGCCCCTTGCGAACCCTCGAAGCGCACCACGCCGGTCTGCCCTGCGACGTGCTGCTGCACCCGCACCTCGATCCCGACCGGCGCCGCTCCGTCCTGGCGGCCCTGCTCGGCGCCTGGACGCACGCCGCCCGCGCGCCGCTCACTCTGGCCGCGACGCTGCACGTCGAAGGACCCGCCGCGGACGACGTGGCCGCGCCGCTCGCCGGGGCGGGGTTCCTCCGCACGGAGGTGCCGGTGGCCTACTTCCCTCTGGAGCAGGGCCTCGAACACGTGGAATCGCACCTGCTGAAGAAGAACCGCCGCAACGAGCGCAACCGTTCGCTGCGGCGCGGCTGCACGACCGGCGTCACGAGCGACCCCGCCGTGATCGACGAGTTCCTGCCCATCTACGTCGCGGCGACCCGCCGCTGGGGGACGCGCCCGATCCCGGCCGGCCTGCTGCGCGGCCTGCTCGCCGACGGCGAAGGCCGGGTTTTCTGCACCACGGTCCGCCGCGACGGCGCCCTGCTGGGCGCCCACCTCTGCCTGCAGGCCGCCGGCACGGTGACCGTCTGGGTCGGCGCCACCGCCGAAGGCCTGGACGACGTGTCCCCGGCGACGCTGCTCATCTGGGCCGATCTCGAGGAAGCCTGCCGGCGCGGCGCGGCTTGCCTGGATCTCGGCGGCCACGGCGGCCAGCAGGGCGTGGCGCAGTTCAAGGAGCTGCTGGGCGCCCTGACGCTCGAACGCGCGATGTGGCGACGCACGTCGCGCCTGGGCGCCGCGGCGCTGGCGCTGCGGCGGGGAGGGCGCGCGTGAAGCTCCTGCGCGAGGGCGCGGCGGTGCTCGGGCTGCGTCTCGGACAGGCCGCCGCCGGCGCGGGCGCCGGGCTGGTGGTCGCGCGCGCGCTCGGCCCCGACGGCCAGGGACGCTACGCCCTGGGCATCACGCTGCTGATGTTCGTGGCCGCCGCCGTCAACGGCGGCGTGGGCCTGGCCGCCGTCCCGGCGATCCGGCGCCGGCCGGCGGTGGCGACGTCGCTGCTGCGCAGCCAGTTCCTCTGGACCGGCGCCGCGACGCTCGCGGTCGCCGTCGCGGGTGCGCTCGCGTGGCGGACCGACGCGGGCGCGGATCTCGCCATCCGTCTGGGATGGAGCTCTGACGACCGCCGCGGCGATGGCCGTCGCGCTCGCGGCCCTGGTGCTCACCGACATCCTCGCCTACGACCTGCTGGCCCTGGGCCGGCTGCGCGCGGGCACCGCCGTGAACCTGGTGCGCGGACTGCTGCAGCTGACGCTGCTGGGGGCGGCGCTCGCCGCCGGCGTGTTCGGCCTCGCGGCCGCCCTGGTCGTGTTCGCCGTCAGCCAGGTCGCCGGCGCGGCGGTGTTCGCCTGGCTGGCCGCGCGCGGCGCGGCGGCGGTCCGGGAATCCGGCGGCGCGGCGAAGCTGTTGAAGGCCGGCTGGCAGGGGCAGCTGTCGGCGGTCGTCTCGCTGCTGCACATGCGGCTGGCCCTGGCCCTGGTCGCGGCGTGGCACGGCGCGCAGGCGGCGGGCGTGTACTCCGTGGCCGTGATGATCGGCGAGGTGCTCTGGCTGCTGCCGAGCGCGCTGCAGCCCCTGCTGGTCTGGTCGTCGGCCGCCGGGGACGGGGAGGCCGGCGTGGCCACTTCGGCGCGCGCGGTGCGCATCGTCCTGGCCGCCACGGCGGTGGCCGCCTGTCTGGCGGCGGTCGCCGCGCCGTTGCTGCTCGCGCCGGTCTTCGGAGAACGGTACCGCCCGGCGGTGCCGGCCCTGTGGGCGTTGCTGCCCGGCATCGTGGCCTGCGCGCCGGGCGCCGTGCTGGCCGGCGATTTCATCGGCCGCGGACGCTCCGCCTGGAACACGCAGGCCAGCCTCGTCACCCTGGCGGTGAATGCGGGGGCGGGCCTGCTCCTGGTCCCCCGCCACGGCCCCCTGGGCGCCGCGCTCGCCACTTCGCTGGCCTACGCCGTGGGCAGCGGGGTCATGCTGATCCGCTTCCGCCAGGTCGCCTCCCTGCCCTGGCGGCAGCTTCTGCTGCCCGTCCGGGGTGATTTCTCCGTCCGCACCTGGTCCTGCCCGCCGCAGCCCCGATCCTCGATCAACTCCATCAAAAGCAATCGAGATGACGATTTATTGAAATAATCGTGCTTACACCCTTTGACACTATGTTTGGTGAAGGTTTATCGTGCGGGGCGGTCATTGGTGATGATTGGTTACCAGTGGTGACCGATGGAATGCCCCCCCAGCGACGGGATCCCGAGAGGCCATGAGCGACCAGACCCAAGACGGCGGCAGGAAGAGACCCCCGTTCACGGGCGCGCAGGAACGCGCCGTGGACGGCAAGGGCCGCTTCAATCTGCCGGCGAGATTCCGGTCCGGTGGCGCCACGGTCGAGGACGAGAAGTACGTGGTGACGATCGCGTCGGCGAAGACGCTCGCCCTCTACCCGAGGGAGGAGTGGGACGCGTCGTTCACGGCGACCCTGCTGCAGGGCGGCGACGAGCAGTGGCTCGACCAGATCCGCCGGCTCAGCGCCCAGAGCCTGGACGTCGTTCCGGACCAGCAGGGCCGCGTCACGGTCCCCGTCGAGATCCTCCGCAAGGTCGGCATCTCGGAGCGCGTCGTCCTGGTCGGCATGGGCCAGTACCTCGAACTCTGGGACAAGCAGATCTACGACGAGACCAACCCGGCGCAGGAGGCGCCGTCGAAGGAATTCATGGCGACGTTCATGCGCTTCCGGCGCTGAGCCGCTGAAGAAAGGCCGCCGACGGATCGGCGGTCGCGAGGTCGGAGGGAGCCGGGGCCCGCCACGGAGGGCGGGCCGACGAAGGGAAGGGAAGCCCATGCCGGGAGAGTCGACCCGACGGCCGCCGCGCCTGTACGTTCTTGAGGGTGGCCTCGGCTTCGAGATTCGCGAACGCGACGGTGACGTTCGGGTCGCTCTCTCCGGCGTACTGGACCGCCCCATGCTCCGGCGCCTGGTCGCCGCGGTCCGGCCGCGCCTGCAGCGGCGCGACCGCCGCATCGTGCTGGACGGGCGCGGCCTGGAGCACCTCGACTTCCGGGCGGTGCGCGACCTCGTCGCCTGGAACCGCCACCTGCGCGACTACGGCCACACCCTGCTGCTCGCGGGCTGGCGCCCCTACCACCGGGCGATCCTGATCCTCGGCGACCAGTACGGCGAGGCGGCGGCGCTGCGCGTCGCCCCGACCGCCGTCGCCGGCAGGACCGGTGCCCCGTGAACGCTCCGGCCCACATCCCCGTGCTGCGGGACACGTCGGTGAGCCTGCTGGCCGCGGGCCCCGGGCGGCGGATCATCGACGGCACCTTCGGGCAGGGCGGCCACGCCCTGGCTCTGCTGGCGACGGGCGCCGAAGTGCTGGGGCTCGACCTGGACCCCGACGCCGGCGTCGTCGGACGCGCCCTGGCGGCCTCCGAATCGCGCTTCCACTTCCAGCACCGCTCGTTCCGCGACCTGGCCGGCGCCCTGGCGGCGGCCGGCTGGGCGAAGGCGGACGGTCTGCTGCTCGACCTGGGCGTCAGCTCCCTGCAGATCGACGAGCCGTCGAAGGGTTTCACCTACCGCACCGACGCCCCTCTGGACCTGCGCTTCGACCCGGAGGGCGGCCCGTCGGCCGCGGACCTGCTGGGCCGCCTGGACGAGACCGCGCTGGCCACGCTGCTGTGGACCTACGGCGAGGAGCGCCGCTCGCGGCGCATCGCCGCCGCCATGGTCGCCGCGCGCCGCGAGGCGCCCTGGCCACCACCGGCGCGGTGCGCGAGGTCGTGGCTTCGGCCGTGGGCCGCGGCCCCGTGCTCACCCCGACGCTCAGCCGCGTCTTCCAGGCCCTGCGCATCGCGGTCAACGACGAGCTCGGCGCCCTGCAGGACGCCCTGGAGCAGGCGCCGGCGCGGCTGGCCGCGGGCGGCCGCCTGGTCGTGATCTCCTACCACTCGCTGGAAGACCGTGCCGTGAAGCAGTGGCTCGCCCGGGAAAGCCGCGACTGCCTCTGCCCGCCGCGCTCGCCGGTCTGCGTCTGCGGACACCGGCGCACCCTGTCGCTCCTGACCCGCCGGCCGCAGGTGCCCGCGGCGGACGAGGTCGGGACCAACCCGCGGGCGCGCAGCGCGAAGCTGCGGGCCGCGGAAAGGCTGTGACCATGCACCTGACGATCCGGATCCCCGGCCGTTCCTGCCGCCGCCAGCCCTCCCTGCGCCGACACGCGGGGCCGATGGCCTGCCGCCGCGAGATGCGCGGCCGCACGCCGCTGGTCACCGCCGCGCTCTGCGTCGGCGCCCTGGCCGTGCTGTCCTCGCTGATCACGCTGTCCAACGGGATCGTGACCGGGCGCCGCGCCCTGCAGGCGCTGCTGGCCGACAAGGCCTACCTCGAGACGCAGCTCGGTCTGCTCGAACAGCAGTGGAACGCCGAGACGTCGCGGGCCTGCATCCTCGACCGCGCGCAGCGCGAGCTCGGGCTGCAGCGGTCCGACGCCCCGGGCCTGATCGTCGTGATGTCCGATCCGGACAGCGCCGACGAGCCGCCGCTGTGGCAGCGCGTCGTGGCGGCGGTCGGCAGCGGCGACCGCGTCGCGACGGCGGCCGCAGCCGATCGTTCGCGATGATGCGGCGGGGAGCGGACCGCTCGCGCCTGCGCCTGCTGCAGCGGCTGTCGGTCATCCCCTTCCTGATCCTGGCGCTGCGCCTGTTCCAGGTGCAGGTCATCCAGCACGAGCACTACCTCGCCCGGGCCCTGCGTCAGTGGCAGAACCAGAAGGAACTGCCCGCACAGCGGGGCAACATCTACGACCGCCACGACCGCTCCCTCGCCTTGTCGATCACCACCTGGCGGCTGGGCGTCGCCGGCGCGAACATCCAGGACCAGGATCCCAACGCGATGGCCGCGAAGATGGCGCCCCTGGTCGGGCAGGACGCGGTGGCGCTGGCCCGCCTGCTGCGCAGGCCCAGGCGAACCGCGCGTACGTCCTGGTCGACCGGCGGGCCGTCCTGCACCGGGACGCCCTGAACGCGCTGCGGCGGCTGCCCGGGATCGAGCTCGAGCAGCTGGACACGCGCTCGTACCCGATCGGCGGCGCCGGGGCCTCGCTGCTGGGGTTCTGCAATCCCGACAGCGACGGCAAGCGCCACACGGCGGGCCTCGAGCGCACCCTCGACGAGCAGCTGGCGGGGCAGCCGGGTCTGGGCCTCATCTACAAGCTGGGACCGGACGCGAGCACGGCGGGGCTGCAGGAGATCGTGCCGGCGCAGGACGGGCACGACGTGAAGCTCACCATCGACGCGGACCTCCAGCTGATCGCCGAGCAGGAGCTCGCCGCGGCCGTGGACAGCTGCCGCGCCGCGGGCGGCGCCGTGCTGATCGTGGATCCGCGCACGTCCTGGGCGAGCGCAGCGACGCGCAGGGGCCCGAGGCCTGGGACAACTTCGTCTTCACCGGGGCGTACGAGCCGGGCTCGATCTTCAAGATCTTCACGGCGGCCTCGCTGCTCGACCGCGCCGCGGTCGACACGGTCGACGTCTACGACTGCGACAACATCCAGTTCGACCACTACAAGATCCACAACTCCGAAGGGCACGACTTCGGCCGCATGTCGTTCCTGAACGCGTTCGTCCACTCCAGCAACGTCTACTTCGCGCGCACCGTGCTGGCGCTGGACAAGCGAGGAGTACTACGAGGACCTCACCAGGATGGGCTTCGGCGTCCGCGACGAGCTGCGCTACCCGGGCCGCACGCGCGGACTGCTGCGGCCGCCCGCAGGAATGGTCGCGCCGCACGCAGTCGACCGTCGCGATCGGCCAGGAGATGCTGGCCACGCCCATCCAGCTGGCGATGGCGGCCGCCGCGGTGGCCAACGGCGGGATGCTGCTGGCGCCCCGGCTCGTCCTCGAGATCCGCGACAAGGACGGCACGGTGGTCGAGCGCAACGGGACGGAGGTCCTGCACCGCGTGATGTCGGCCGAGGTCGCGGCGCTGCTGCGCGACGCGATGGCCGAGGTCGTGCGCCGCGGCACCGGGAAGGCCGCGGGGCTGGAGTGGATCGAGTGCGGCGGCAAGACCGGCACGGCCCAGAAGGCCCTGCCGGGCCAGGGGTACGTGCCCGGCAAGTACATGTCGACGTTCCTCGGGCTGGCTCCCGCCCGGGAGCCGCGCCTGGTGATCCTCGCGATGCTGGACGAGCCCGACTACGCGCACCATTACGCCTCGCAGAGCGCGGCCCCGCTGTTCGGGCGGATCGTCCGGGAGATCGGGCGCAGCACCGACTGGCTCGTGGGCGCGGAGGCCGCCGAACACGTGCGCCTGCCCCGGCACGACCGCAGCGGCGCGACGCCCGTGCCGGACCTGCTCTACCTGTCGGCCGCCGCGGCGCAGGAGGCCGTGGCCGGGGCCGGCCTGAACCTCGCCGGCGCCGTGGGCGAGGGCGTGGTCGTGGCCCAGGTGCCCGCCGCGGGCACCGGGTGCCTGGCCGGCGAGACCGTCACCGTGACCGTGGCCCCGACCCGCGCGCCCGCCGGCGACGACCCCGGCTCTGCCCCGACCTGCTGGGCTGGTCCAACCGCGACGTGCGGCGCGAGGCCGCGCGCCTCGGCGTGCCGCTGCGCTGCGAGGGGACGGGCTACGTCGGCGAGCAGACGCCGCCGCCGGGCATGCCGATCGGCCCCGAGGGGATCGCCGTGAAGATGGTGGAGCGATGGTGACGCTGGCGCAGATCCTGGCGGCATTCCCGCAGCTCGCGGCCGACGCGGCGCTGCCGCCCGCGCCGATCCCCGTGTCGGCCGTCGCGGTCGACTCGCGCCGCTGCGCGCCGGGCGTGCTGTTCGTCGCGGTCCGCGGCGCGGCGGGAGACGGACACGCGCACCTCGCGGCCGCGGCCGCGGCCGGTGCGCGGCCGTGCTCGTCGATGCGGAGGCCCTCGGCCCGGCGGACGCGCCCGTCCCGGCGGGCGTCCCCGTCCTGCGCGTGCGCGGGACGCGCCCCTGGCCCGCGCGGCTGGCGCGCGCGATCGCGGAGCGGCCCGACGCGGGCCTGTGCGCGGTCGGCGTCACCGGCACCAACGGCAAGACCACCACCGCCTTCCTGCTGCGGCGGCTGCTGGAGCGCTGCGCGGGGCCCTGCGGGCTGCTGGGGACCATCGTCTACGAGACCGGGGGGCGCCGCGAGCCGGCGCCGCTGACCACGCCCGACGGCCCCACCCTCTACGGCCTGCTGGCCGAGATGCGCGCGCACGACCGGCGGGCCGTGGCGCTGGAGATCTCGTCCCATGCCCTGGACCAGGGCCGCGCGGCCGACCTCGCGCTGGACGCCGCGGTGATGACCAACCTCTCGCGCGACCACCTCGACTACCACGCCGACCTCGACGACTACCTGCGGGCCAAGGTGCGCATCCTGGAGCTGCTGCGGGGCGACCGGCGCGGCAAGCCGGACGGCGTCGCGGTGCTGAACGCCGACGAGCCGGCCTTCGACCGCCTCGACACCGGCGGCCTGCGCGTCGTGCGCTACGCCACGGGGCGCCGGCCGGGCGCGGCGGCCGACCTCGCGGTGCGCGCCGCCGAGCTGGGCCGCGGCGGCACGCGCCTGACGCTGGACTGGCGCGGCGACGCGCTCGACCTGCAGAGCCGGCTGGTCGGCCGCTTCAACGTCGAGAACCTGACCGCCGCCCTGGCCGCGGGCCTCGGCCTGGGCTTCCCGCCGGCGGACTGCCTCGCCGCCCTGGCGGCGGCCGAGCAGGTGCCCGGGCGCATGGAGAGCTTCGACCTGCCCTCGGGCGCCACGGCGGTCGTCGACTACGCGCACACGCCCGACGCCTTGGCGGCGGTCCTGCAGTCCTGCCGCGAGCTCGCGCCGCGCCGGCTGGTGGCGGCCTTCGGCTGCGGCGGCGACCGCGACCGCGGCAAGCGCCCCCTGATGGGCGCCGTCGCGGCGCGGCTGGCCGACGCGACGTGGATCACCTCCGACAACCCGCGCGGCGAGGACCCCGATGCGATCTGCCGCCAGATCGCCGACGGCTTCCGCGGCGAGCCCGCGCGCCTCGCCGGCGACTGCCGCGTGGTGACGGACCGGACCGCGGCGATCCGCGGCGCGCTGGCCGAAGCGCGCGAGGGCGACACCGTCGTGATCGCGGGCAAGGGCCACGAGGACTACCAACTGGTCGGCGCGCGGCGCCTGGACCTGGACGACCGCCGGCTGGTGCGGGACTGGATCACGGAGGTGGCCCGTGGCGCCTGAGCGCGGCTACGACCTGCGCCGGGCCGGGGCCGACCTGGCGGCGGCGAGTTTGTGGGATGGCGCCGCCGTCGCGTGCGGCGGCGCCTGGACCTTCGTGGTCGACCCGGCGCAGCTGCCCGACACGGCCTTCCTCGGCGCGGCGATCGACTCGCGCACGGCGGCGCCGGGGCAGCTCTTCGTGGGCCTGGCCGGCGAGCGGACCGACGGGCGCCGCCACGTCCCGGACGCCCTGGGCCGCGGCGTCGCGGCGGCGCTGACCCGCAGCTGGGACGGCGCGCCGCCCGATCCCCTGTTCGCGGACCCCGCGCCCGCGGGGGCCGCGGTCCTGCTCAGCCGCGCGCCCGAAGCGGCGCTGGCCGTGCTGGCCGGTCGCTGGCGCCGGCTCTGCCCGGCCCGCCTCGCCGCCGTCACCGGCACCAACGGCAAGACCACCACCAAGGACCTGCTGGCGGCGCTGGCCGGCGCCGCCGCCCGCGTCCACGCGACCGCGGGCAACCTGAACAACGATCTCGGCCTGCCGCTGACGCTGCTCGGTCTGCGACGCGACCACGACGTGGCGGTCGTGGAGATGGGCGCCTCCCGCGCCGGGGACATCGAGCGGCTCGCGGCCCTGGCTTCCCCTCAGGTCGGGGTGATCACCAACGCCTCCGGAGCGCATCTCGAGGGTTTCGGATCACTGGCCGAGATCGTGAACACCAAGGGCGCGCTGCTGGACCACCTGCCGGCGGACGGGGTGGCGGTCCTGAACGCCGACAGCCCCGGCTACGACGCCTGGCGCGAGCGCTGCCGCTGCCCGGTGGTCAGCTGGGGCCTCGCCGCCGGCGACCACCGCTGGTCGTGGCGGCCGGCGACGGCCGCCGCCTGGCCGTCCTCGGCGCGATGGGCGAGCTCGGGCCCGACGCGCCCGCGCTGCACCGCGAGACCGGCCGGCGCCTGCGCGCCGCCGGCCTCGACGCCGTGTGGGCCGTGGGCGAGGCCGCGGCGGAGCTGGCCGCCGGCTTCCGCGAGGCGGGCGGCGAGGCCGCGGTCTGCGCCAACGCGGCGTCGGCCGCCGCGGCCCTGGCGGCCGCGGCCCGCGCCGGCGACCGCGTCCTGTTCAAGGGTTCCCGTTCCGCCGCCGTCGAGCGCGCGCTCGACGCCTTCCTGGCGCACCTCGGCGGCGCCGCGTCCGACAGGGAGACAAGCTGATGTTCTACCTCCTGCTCTACCCGCTGCGCGAACAGTGGTCGGCGCTGAACGTGTTCCAGTACATCACGTTCCGCGCCGCCTACGCCACGATCACCGCGCTGCTGATCTGCTTCGTGTTCGGCGGCTGGCTGATCGCGCGCCTCCAGGCGCTGCAGATCGGCGAGACGATCCGCAGCGACGGCCCGGCCCGGCACGCCGCCAAGGCGGGCACCCCGACCATGGGCGGCGTGCTGGTGATCGCGGCGATCGTGCTGCCCACCCTGCTGTGGGCGGACCTGAGCAACCGCTACGTGCAGCTGTGCCTGCTGGCCACGGTGTGGATGGGGACGCTGGGGTTCGTGGACGACTGGCTGAAGGTCGTGCGCAAGCGGCCCAAGGGCATGATCGGACGCGTGAAGCTGGCGGGGCAGATCGGCTTCAGCCTGGTGCTGTACGCGCTGCTGAAGACCGCGCGGCCGCCGACGACGCGATGGTCACACAGCTGGCCGTGCCCCTGCTCAAGGACACCTTCATCGACCTCGGCTGGCTCTACCTGCCGCTGGTCGTGATCGTGGTGGCGGGCACCAGCAACGCCGTGAACCTGACCGACGGCCTCGACGGCCTGGCGATCGGGCTGAGCGCGTTCACCTTCCTGGGCTTCGCGGCGCTGGCCTACGTCGCGGGCAACGTGATCTTCGCGGACTACCTGAACATCGTCTACCTGCCCGGCGCCGGCGAGCTGGCCGTCTACTGCGGCGCCGTCGTCGGCGCCTCGCTCGGCTTCCTGTGGTTCAACGCCCATCCGGCGAAGGTCTTCATGGGCGACACCGGCAGCCTGGCCCTGGGCGGCGCCCTGGGCACCGTCGCGATCCTGGTCAAGCGCGAGCTGCTGCTGGTCATCATGGGCGGGATGTTCGTGATGGAGGCCGTGAGCGTCATGCTGCAGGTGGCGTCGTACCGCTGGCGCGGGGGCAAGCGGATCTTCCGCATGGCGCCGCTGCACCACCACTTCGAACTGCTCGGCTGGTCGGAGACGCAGGTCGTGGTCCGCTTCTGGATCATCGGCATCCTGCTGCTGCTGCTGAGCATGAGCACCGTCAAACTGCAGTAGGAGGTCCGGCGTGGACGTGCGGGGCGGGACCTGGCTCGTGATCGGACTGGCGCGCAGCGGCTGCGCGGCCGGCGCCCTGCTGCGCCGCCGCGGCGCGCGCGTCGTCGGCGCCGACGACGCCGGCGAGGCGGCCCTGGCCGCGCAGTGGCAGCGGCACGGCCTCGCCGGCGAGGCGCGGGAGGCCTTCGACGAGGTGAGGGCCGGTCCCGGCTGGGAGGCGGCGCTGCCCCGTCTTCAGGGCGTGGTGCTCAGCCCCGGCGTGCCGTCGCCGCGGGCCGCCATCGCGGCGCCCGGCGTGCCGGTCCTGGGTGAACTCGAACTCGCCGCGCGCTTCTTCGCGGGGCGCACGGTCGCGATCACCGGCACCAACGGCAAGACCACGACCACCGAGCTGACGGCGCACCTGCTGCGCGCCGCCGGCTACGAGGCGCCGGCGCTGGGCAACGTGGGCCGCCCCCTGAGCCGGGTCGCCGACTCGCTGGGTCCCGACGCGGTGGCCGTCGTGGAAGTCAGCAGCTTCCAGCTCGAGTCCGTCGCCCAGTTCCGGCCCGAGGTCGCCGTGGTGCTGAACCTGGCGCCCGACCATCTCGACCGCTACGCGTCCGTGGCGGAGTACTACGCCGTCAAGCGGCGGCTCGTGGATCTCTTGCCCCCCGGGGGGCTGTTCGTGACCGGGACCGGCTGCCAGCCGGCCCTGGCCTGGCCCGCGCCGCGTCGCCTGCTGTTCGGCGACCCGGACGCGGGAGCGGCTTGCTTCGCGCGCGACGGCCGACTGTGGCGCCTGCGCGACGGCGGACCGCGGGCGGTGCTGGCGCTCGAGGACTTTCCCCTCCACGGCGCACCGAATGTCCTCAACGCCGGCGCCGCCCTCGCCGCCCTCGAACCCTTCGACCTGGCCGACGACGTGCTGGCGGCGGGACTGCGGAGCTTCCGCGGCCTGCCGCACCGCCAGCAGGAAGTCGCCCGGGGGGAGGGCCTGGTCTTCGTCGACGATTCCAAGGCGACCAACGTCCACGCGGTGTGCGGCGGCCTGGCCGGCTACGCGGGCGACGTCGTGCTGATCCTGGGCGGCAGCGGCAAGGGCGAGGACTACGCGCCCCTGCGGCGCGCGCTCGGACCGGTGCGGGCCGCGGTGCTGATCGGCGCCGAGGCGGACCGCATCGCGGCGGCCCTCGACGGCGCGGTGCCGCTGGTGCGGGCCGCCGACCTGGACGAGGCCGTGGCGAAGGCGGCCGGCCTGGCGGCGGGCACGGGCACGGTCCTGCTGAGCCCCGCCTGCGCCAGCTTCGACATGTTCCGCGACTACCACCACCGCGGCGAGGCGTTCCGGGCCGCCGCGCGCGGCTGGCTGGACGGACGCGCGGGCGCCGCCGGGACCCGGGAGGGATCATGAACCGACGCGTGCGCCAGCTGCTGTCCTGGTTCGAGCAGCTCGACGGCTGGCTGATGCTCGTGGTGCTGGTGCTGGGCATCCTCGGCGTGGTGATGGTCTACAACGCCGGGTCGTTCACCTCGTCGTCGAGCACCTACTACCTGGTGCACCAGATCATCCGGTTCGGCCTCGGCCTGGGCGCGCTGTGGTTCCTGGCCGGGCTGGACTACCAGACGCTGCGCCGGCCCTTGGTGAACTGGGGGCTGCTGGGCCTCGGCCTCGGCCTCGTGCTGGTGACCGTCGTGCTGCGCAAGACGGGCCTCGTCGACGAGCGCGCCGGCTCCAGCCGCTGGCTGTCGTTCCTGCGTCCAGCCCGTGGAGATCGTCAAGATCGCGCTGGTGCTGTTCCTCGCGCAGCAGTGCGCCGGCGGCTTCGATCGCCTGCGCCGCGACGACCGGCGCTTCTGGACGGCGCTGGCGATCCCCGCCGTCTCGATGATCGCCCTGGCCCTGCAGCCGAACTACGGCAACGCGGCGATGATGGGGCTGCTGACGCTGGTCATGCTGACGCTCAGCGGACTGCCGCTGCGGATTCTGGGCTGGCTGGGCGCCGGCGCCGTGGCGGTGTCGGCTCTGGGCTTCTTCACGATCGCCAAGATCAACCACCGGCTGGTCCTGTGGTGGCTGGGGATCAAGGACGGCACGATCGATCCGAGCGCCGACGACAAGCTCTACCAGGTCTACCAGTCGCTGCTGGGCCTGGGCGCCGGCGGCTGGCACGGCACGGGCATCGGGGCCAGCCAGCAGCGCTTCGCCTTCCTGCCGGATTCGCACACGGACTTCATCTTCTCGGTCGTGGGGGAGGAACTGGGCCTGGCGGGGGGTCTGGTCACGCTTTTTCTGTTTGTGCTGCTGGGCTGGCGCGGTTATAACATCGCACGCAACGCGGGCGACGAGTTCGGCAGCCTGGTCGCCGCCGGGTTGACCACGATGCTGCTGGCGTACGCGGCCATCAACATCGGCATGGTCACCGGCGTGCTGCCCGTCATGGGCCTGCCGCTGCCCTTCATCAGCTACGGCGGCTCCGCGCTGATCACGAACCTGGCGGCGGTGGGCATCCTGCTGAGCATCGACCGCCAGGGACGCGCCCTGCGCGCCAGGAAGGTGCGGGTGATCGGACGCCCCTGAGGCGGCCCGGCCGGCCTGCGGAGGAGATTCATGAACCCGCGCCGCGGCCAACGCCATCCCGATCCGGCCGCGCCGGTCAGGGTCGTCCTGGCGGGCGGCGGCACCGGCGGGCACATCTACCCCGCCCTGGCCGTCGCCGAGGCGCTGCGGCGCCTCGAACCGCAGATCCGGCTGCTCTACATCGGCACCCGTCAGGGCCTGGAGTCGAGGCTGGTGCCCGCCGCCGGCCTGGACCTGGTCCACGTCGCGGCGTCCGGCTACCGGGGGCTCGGCCCCGTCGCCCGGGCCCGCTTCGCCGCCAATCTGGTCCTGGGCGTCTTGCAGAGCCTGGCGGCGCTGCGCCGCTTCCGGCCGGACGTGGTGCTGGGCAGCGGCGGCTTCGTCAGCCTGCCGGTCGGCCTGGCGGCACGCGCGCTGCGGTGCCCTCTGGCCCTGCAGGAGCAGAACGCGATCCCCGGCAGCACCAACCGTCTGTTGGGCCGCTGGGCGCGGCGCGTCTACCTCGGTTTCGCCGAGGCCGCGCCCTACTTCCCGGCCGGTCGCGGCCGCGACACCGGCAATCCGGTCCGCGCCGCCTTCGCCGGGGCCCTGCAGGAGGGCCCCCGCGCCGCGGACGGGGAGGGCCGCCCCGCCGGAACCGACGGCGTCTGCCACGTGCTGGTGTTCGGCGGCAGCCGCGGCGCGCGCACCCTCAACCGCGCCGTGGTCGACGCGGCACGCGGCGCCTGGGCGACGCGCACCGACCTGTCGCTGTGGGCGCAGACCGGCGCCGGGGAGCACGAGGCCGTGGCGCGCAGCTGCGTCGGTCGTCTGGGCGCGACGCGCATCACGCCCTACATCGACGACATGCCCGCGGCCCTGCGCTGGGCCGACGTGGTGGTCTGCCGCGCGGGCGCGATGACGCTGGCCGAGCTGGCGGCCGCGGGCTGCGCCGCGGTGCTGGTACCCTACCCGCACGCCACCGACCAGCACCAGCTGCGCAACGCCAAGTCGCGCGAGGACGCAGGCGCCGCGCTGCTGCTGCTGGACGAACTGTGCACGGGCGAGTCCCTGGCCGCGTGCGTGGACGGGCTGCGTCGCGATCCCGCGCGGCTGCGGGCGATGGCGTCGGCCGCGCGGCGCGCCGCCCGGCCCGACGCGGCGATGGAGATCGCCGCCGACCTGATGCGGCTGGCCGGCCGCCTGCCCGCCGGCGCGGAAGGCCCCGCGCCGCGGTCGGCCGGTAACAAGGAGCTGCCGTGTTCCGCAACACCCGCCACGTCCACCTCGTCGCCATCGGCGGCATCGGCATGAGCGGCATCGCCGAGATCCTGCTGAACCTCGGCTTCCGCGTCAGCGGCAGCGACCTGCGCGCCTCCGAGGCGACCGAGCGGCTCGCGCGGCTCGGGGCGTCGATCGCGATCGGGCCCCGCGACGAGCAGGTGCGGGGCGCCGACGTCGTGGTCTACTCGTCGGCGGTCACGCGCGCCAACTCCGAGGTCACCGAAGCGCGCCGGCTCGGCATCCCGGTCATCCGCCGCGCCGAGATGCTCGCCGAACTCATGCGTCTGAAGTACGGCATCGCCGTGGCCGGTTCCCACGGCAAGACGACCACGACCTCGCTGGTGGCCGAGGTCCTGGCCGCGGGCGGGCTGGATCCGACCGTCCTGGTGGGCGGCCGCGCGCTGGCGACCGGGGCGAACGCGGTGCTCGGCGCCGGCGACTACCTCGTGGCCGAGGCCGACGAGAGCGACGGCACCTTCCTGCACCTGGTGCCGACGGTGGCCGTGGTCACCAACATCGACCACGAGCACGTCGACTTCTATCCGGAGATGGACGACCTGCGCGCCGCCTTCCGCGCCTTCCTGGCGCGCGTGCCGTTCTACGGGGCGTGCGTGCTCTGCCAGGACGATCCCGAGGTGCGGGCGCTGATCCCGCGACTCGAGCGCAAGGTCATCACCTACGGCCTCGGCGCGGACGCCGACGTGCGCGGCGTGCCCGACCCGTCCCAGCCGGGCGCCGCGACGGTGCTGGCGGGCGGCCGCGAGCTCGGGCGCCTCGAACTGCGCCTGCGCGGGCGGCACAACCTGGCCAACGCGCTGGCGGCGGTGGCGGTCGGCATGGAGCTGGGCGTCCCCTTCGCGCTGGCGGCCCGGGCCCTGGGCGGTTTCGCGGGCGTCGGCCGCCGCTACCAGGAGCACGGGGAGCCGGGCGGCGTGCGCGTGGTCGACGACTACGGGCACCACCCCACCGAGATCGCCGCCACCCTCGCCGTCGCGCGCGACGAGGGGCGCCGCCTGGTCGTGCTCTTCCAGCCCCACCGCTACTCGCGCACCCTGCGGTTCGCCGACGAGTTCGCCGACGCCCTGGCGGCGGCCGACGCCGTAGGCCTGCTGCCGGTGTACGCCGCCAGCGAGGAGCCGCTGCCCGGCGTCGGCAGCGGGCTGATCGCGGCCGCGCTCGCGCGCAGGGGCCGTGATGCGGCCGCGCTGCTGGAGGGCCCCGACGACGTCGCGCGCTGGCTCGACGCGACGGTGGCCGCGGGCGACCTGCTGGTCACCCTGGGCGCCGGCGACATCGGCCGCCTGGTCGGGCCCGTGTGCGAACACCTGGCGCGCAGGGGCGCGGCATGAGCGCGCCGGGCCGGCCGCCGCGGGCCGCGTCGGGCATGGCCCGCCGCCGCGCGCGCCGCCGCGACACGCGGCGGCTGCTTCTGCGGGGCGCGGCCGCGCTGGGGGTCGCCGCCGTCGTGGTCGGGGGCGCGCTCTGGCTGCTGACGTCGTCGCGGTTCGCCGTGGCGCGCGTGGAGACGGACCGCTACCGGTTCAGCGACCGGGCGCAACTGGAGTGGCGCCTGCGCTGGGCCCTGGGCCGCAACATCTGGCGCTTCGACACCGCCGCCTTCACCGACTCGCTGCGCCTGCTGCCGTGGGTCCGCGACGCCGAGGTCACGCGCCTGCTGCCCTCGACCCTGCACGTCCGCCTGCAGGAGTGGCGCCCGCAGGTCGTGGTGGCCGGCGGGGGGGACCGCGACGTGCTGATCGAGAACGGCCGGCGCCTGCGCCTGCCGGACCTGCTGCCGCCGCTGGATCTGCCGCTGCTGGTGGACCGGGTCGGCGACGGCCGCCGGAACCTGCCGCCGCGCGACGCCGAGATGCTGCGCGAGCTGGTGGAGGCCGTGCGCGGCACGGGGCTGGAGACGGCCCACCCGGTCGACTTCGTCCTGCGCGACGAGCGCGGGCTGTCGCTCGTGCTGGCCGGCGAAGGCGGGCGCCTGGTCCTCGGCCGCGAGGGGTTCACCGCGCGCCTGACGCGCTACCTGGGCGTCCGGGACAGCATCCCGGACAGCTGCATCGTCGACCTGCGCTTCCAGGGGCAGGTCACCGTCGAGAAACCGGCTCCGCCCGACACCACGGAGCCGCCGCGAGAGAAGGACGACCATGGAGCATGATGAGCTGATCGTCGCCTGCGACCTCGGCAGCACCGAATTCCGCGTCCTGGTCGCCGCCCCGTCGCCGGACGGCGGGCTCGCCGTGCTCGGCGCCGGCAGCGCCGAGGCGGCCGGGTTCCGCGACGGGGACTTCGTGGACGTCGGGTCCGGCAGCCGGGCCATCGCCAAGGCGGTGCGCGCCGCCGAGGCTTCGGCGAACGTGGACATCGCCGGCTTCTGCTACGGCATCTCCGGCTCGCACCTGCGCTCGCTGTGGGCGCGCGGGCAGCACAAGATCGGGCCGAACCGCCGCGCCGTGGACGCGCGCGACGTCGACGCGGTCCTGGAGAAGGCCACCAGCATCGCCATCCCCTTCGACCATGCGATCCTCGCCTCGAACCCCGTGTCGTACACCGTGGACGGGATCCCGGGCGTCGTCGATCCGCTCGACCGGCCGGGCTCGATGCTCGAGGTCGACGCCTACCTGGTCACGGGTTCCAGCAGCGTCCAGCACAACCTCGAGCACACGATCGAGAAGTCCGGCTACCACGCGGCGAGCTGGCACATCGACGCGCTGGCGACGGCCGCGGCGCTGCTCACCCCGCAGGAGCGCCAGGAGGGCGTGCTGCTGATCGACATCGGCGGCCAGCAGACGCAGTGGGTGATCCACCGCAGCGGGCGCATCGCGGGCAGCGGCGTCGTCCCCTGGGGCGGCGTGCACATGACCAACGACCTGGCCCACGGCCTGCGCGTCAGCGCCGCCGAGGCCGAGGCCATCAAGCGGCAGCGCGGCCTGGCGCTGCGCAGCCTCGCCGACGACGTGGATCCCGAGATGCTCTTCGAGGAGACCGAGCCCGACGAGTCGCCGGGGCTGGTCGCCGCCATCCTCGAACCGCGCCTCGAGGAGATCGTGTCGCTCGTGAAGCGCGACATGGGTCCGGACTTCCAGCAGGCCCAGCTGCACCGCGGCGTCGTGGTGACCGGCGGCGGTTCGCGCTGCGCGGGCACCGAGCAGCTGATCGAGGAGGTGCTGTCGCTGCCGGCGCAGCGCCGCCTGTCGCCGCTGGGCCTGTCCGGCGGCAAGCCGCTGCCCGAGGGCCAGTGGGCCACCGCGGTCGGCCTGGCTTACTGGGCGCTGGGCGGCGGCCAGGACGCCGGCCCGGGCGGCGAGCCCGGGGAACCGCCCCACAAGCCGAAGGGCTGGCTCGGCGGGCTGTTCCGCCGGCGCTGAGCGGCGCCGAAAAACCACGACCCGTGGGGAAAAACCTGTTGGACACCCCCAGCATGATGTGTTAAGAAAGAAGCCAGCATACCCGTTGAGATCCACCGACGGCACACCCGATCACGGAGGAGAGGGGCTGTCATGTTCGAACTCGTTGAACCCACCGAGAGGCTCGCCAGGATCCGCGTCGCCGGCGTCGGCGGCGCCGGCGGCAACGCCATCAACCGCATGATCGATTCCGGCCTGGACGGGGTCGACTTCATCGCGGTCAACACGGACCTGCAGGCCCTGCACTCCTCGCGCGCCGACACGGTGCTGCAGATCGGCTGCGTGACCACGCGCGGCCTCGGCTCCGGCGGCGATCCCGACGTCGGCCGTCACGCCGTCGTCGAGGACGAGACGCTGGTCCGCGACGCGCTCGAAGGCAGCGACATGGTGTTCGTCACCGCCGGCATGGGCGGCGGCACCGGCACCGGCGCCGCGCCGGTCGTGGCCCGCATCGCCCGCGAGCTCGGCGCGCTGACCGTCGGCGTCGTCACCAAGCCGTTCCGCTTCGAGGGCCGCGTCCGCCTGCGCCAGGCGGAGGCCGGCCTCGCGGAGCTGCGCGAGTCGGTGGACACGCTGATCGTGATCCCCAACGAGCGGCTGCTCGAGGTCGTGCCGCCGGACACGTCGATGACCGAGGCCTTCCGCTTCGCCGACACGGTCCTCTACGAGGCGACCCGCGGCATCCACGACATCATCATGAAACCGCACATGGTCAACCTCGACTTCGCCGACGTGCGCTCGGTGATGCAGGGCATGGGCGTCGCGCTGATGGGGACGGGCAAGGCGTCCGGCGAGAACCGCGCCGAGACCGCGGCGCGCGCGGCCATCAGCTCGCCGCTGCTCGAGGACGTCGACATCCGCGGCGCGAAGGGCGTGCTGGTGAACCTCACGAGCGCCGAGGTCAGCCTGAAGGAGACCAACGCCGTGATGAGCCTCGTGCAGGAGGCCGCCGGCGACCAGGCCCACATCATCTTCGGCTACGGCATCGAGCCGGATCTGGGCGACACGCTCCAGGTCACGGTCATCGCCACCGGCTTCGACCGCGGCGGCGTGTACGAACCCGTGGCGCGTCCCGCCGCCGCGGCCGCTCCGGAGCCGGAACCGGTCGTCGTCGCGGAGACACCGGTCGATTTCGCCGAGGATTCCGACGGGAGCTCAGGCGACGAGACCCCGGTTCTGAGCTGGGATGAGCCCGTCGACGAGCCTGCCGACGCGACGATCGCCGCCGTCCGGCCCGACGAGGCGCCGGCCGCCACCGGTTTCGAGGCGCCCGTACTGACGTTCGTCGAGTTCGAACCCGACTTCGCGGCCGCGGACGACGACAGCGGTTTCGCGGCCGAACGCGACGAGTCGCCGGCGGACGAACCCGCCGTCGCGCCGCCGCTGCTGCGGGTCATGGCCGCCGCCGCCGGCAGCGCCGTGCCCCTGTCCGTCTCGCCGATGTCCGCGGCGCCGGCCGCCGCGGCGACGACGCCGGCCTGGCCCGGGATGGACGCGCCGCTGCGTTTCGACGACGAGGAGTCCGCCGTGCGGACGCCGCCGCCGGCCGCGGCCGGACGCGTCGCCCGCGTGGATTCCAACGTCGTGCCCCTGCACGAGGTGCGGGAGCTTTCCGAGCGACTGGCGCCGTCCGGACGCCGCGCCGCCGTGCCGGTGGGCGAGGCTTCGCGCCGTGATCTCTCGGAACCCGCGTACACCCGCAAATACCTGGACTGAAATGCCGCTGTGGGGCAAATGGTGGGGACGCCGGAGTGATGAAGCGCATCACTCCGGCGTCGCGCTTTGCGAGCAGGGCCGCTACGCCGAGGCCCTGCCCCTGCTGCGCGCGGCCGAAGCGGAGCGCGCGGGGAAGGCCGCACCGCTCAGCGATTTCCATCTGCGCCAGTGCCTGACCCAGCAGGGGCGCCTGCTGGTGAGCGCGGGCGATCCCGCCGGCGCGGTGCCTCTGTTCGCCGAGGCCGCATCGCGCTGGCCGACCTTTCCGGACCTGCACTTCTGGCACGGCATCGCACTCGCCTCGACGGCCCGCTGGGAAGAGGCGCTGGCGACGCCGCACGCACCGCGCTGCACTTCAATGCCGACTACGTGGAAGGCCGTTTGCTCGAAGCCGCCGCTCTGGGCAGCCTGGACGCGTCCGACCAGGCCGCGACCAGCCTGAACGCGCTGCTGTCCAGCGGCCGGCGTGTCGAGCACCCCCTGATCCGCCACCTCGCGGGGGTCGGCCGCTTCACCGCCGCGAACCTCCCGGACAATCTGCTCGCCCTGCTGCGCGAAGCCGCGGACGAGGCCCGCGACGGCGACCGCGTCCGCGCGGCCGTCGAGACCTGCCGTTCCGGCGACTGGGACGAGGGCATCGCGCGCATGCGCGAGCTGTGCGACGCGAACCCCACCTATCCCGACCACCGCGTCCGCCTCGCGGCGGCGCTGTTCCAGACCGGCCGCAACACCGAGGCGCTCGTGGAGGTGGACCAGGCCCTCCACCTCAATCCCCGCTACCGCACCGCCGCCCACCTCAAGGCCCTGGTCCTCGCCGACCAGCATCGCTTCCGGGATGCGCGCGAAGTGATCCTCGCCCAGGCGGAACTGACCGATCCGGTCGCCGGGCACCCCGGCGAAGCGCTGTTCTGCGCCTACCTGAACGCGTCGCTGGCGTTGCTGACCGGCCGGCGCGCCGAAGCCCGCGCCGCCCTGGGCGCCTGGCACGACCTCGCGGCTTCCTTCCCGATGGCGGAATTGCTGCTCGCTGCCGCCGACGAGCTCGACGGCCGCCAGGACGAGGCCCGGCGCCGCCTGGAGGAACTCTGCGACAAGTGGTTCCTCGACGCCGACTACCACCACTACCTGGGTTGCCACCTGCTGGCGGTGCGGCGCTGGGACCGCCTCGGCAAGCTGCTGGACCAGTGGCCGGGCGCCGACCGGGTCCCGCCGGACACGCGGCCCGCCTACCTGGCCCTGCAGATGAAGCTGGCCCAGGGGGGACGATCGCGCCGGCGGACATCCCGGCCGCCGCAGCCGACGAGCCCGCCTGGCGCCTGCTGCGGGCGCGCGCCCTGGCCGCGTCCGGCGACTGGCTCGCGGCCCTGCCGATGCTGCGCGAGCTCGCCGATGAAGGCGAGGCGAGCGAGCCGCTCGCCACCCTGCTGGTGAAGGCCTACCTTGTCCTGGACGACACGGGGGAGGGCTTCACGCCCGACGCGGTCTCCGACGCCCTGCTCCAGGAGAGGCTCGGCCTGCTGCACCGCCAGGAGCGCAGCGCGCAGGCGATGGGCCTGCTGCGACGCCGCCGGGAACTCGCGCCCGAGGACCTGCGTTGGACGTGGCTCGATCCGTCCTTCTGGCTCGATCCCATCCGCCGCTGGATCGGCTGAACCGCGCCGCGTCGGACGGTTCCGCCGCCACCGCAGATCGGAGTCGCGCGTGAAGCAACTCGTTCCGCTGACACTGTCGCTGTTGCTGTCGCTGACGGCGGCGGCCGCCGCCGCACCGCCGGCGCCCGCGGCGCCGGGGCGACGCCGTGCGCGGAACCGCTCGCCCTGTACCAGGCCGGCCAGCGCCGGGCCGCCGAGCCGGGTCTCGCCGCCTGCGCCGAGGACCCCGACGCCGGCGTGGAGGTGCTCGTCGCCCTGACGGTCCTGACGCTGGAGGACGGCCGGGTCAGGACGCGCTGCGCTGGGGCGCCCGCGCCGCCGGGGACCACCCGGCTTCGCCCGATGCCCGCTACTGGTACGGACGCGCCCTGCTCGCGTCCGGGGATCTCGGCGCCGCGCGGTCGCAGTGGGAGCAGGGCCTCGCCGTCGGCTCGGAGCACGCCGGTCTGCTGGAGGCCCTGGCCCGCCTGCTGCTGGAGCAGGGCGAGGAGCAGCCGGCCTACGGGCTCTTCACGCAGCTGGTGCGCGTGACCGGCGGCACCCCCAACGTGCACAAGACCCTCTCGCGGATCGCCCAGAAGCGCGCCCTGTGGCGCCAGGCGCTGGCCCACTGGGCCGATGCGCTCTCCTACGGTTCGCCGCCTCCGGCCGATCTGCGCAGCGCCGTCGAGCTGGGCATCATGGCCGGGGACACCGCCTACGCGGTGACCATCGGCCGCGAGACGGTGCGCCGCGACGACAGCGCCGCCTCCTGGGCCGTGCTGGGCGAGGCCTACTTCGCCGCCCGCCGCTACCAGCAGGCGGAGACCGCGCTGCGGACCGCCCTGGAGCGCGACGCGGGCCAGGCGGCTTCGCGTTTCCACCTGGCCAACACCCTGGAACTGCTCGGGCGCCAGCAGGAGGCCGACGCCGAGTTCCGCCGCTACGTCGCCGGCGCTCCCCAGGACCCCATCGGCCATTTCAACTTCGCCCTACACCTGGAGAGCCGCAGCCGCCTGGCCGAGGCCCTCCAGGAGGCGACCCGCGCCTGCCAGCTGGGGCCGCGCGTGACGGAGGCGCGCCTGCTGAAGGCGCGCCTGCTGGACCGCCTCGGGGACGACGGTCAGTTGCTGGCCGAACTCGGGAGCATGCTCGCCGACGGCGTCGGGAACGCCGCCAAGCTGGGCGCCTGGCGCGACGAGGTGAAGGAGCGGCGCCGGCAGGAGGCCGGACTGCTCGCCGCGGGGCAGGTCCTGCTGCTGCACATCGCGTTGCCCGACGACGAGGCGGCGGCCCTGGTGCGGGGCGAGATCGCGGACGGCGTGGACTTCGCCGCCCTGGCGACGTCCTACAGCGTCGGGGCCGCGGCGGCGACCGGGGGGGACATCGGCTGGTTGGACCCGCGGCAGATGGCGGAGCCGCTGCGCACGGCGGTGGCGAGTCTGTCCCCGCAAGAGATCAGCCCTCCCGTCGCATCGGGAGGGCTGGTTCTTCGCGGCTTCGTTCAAGCGCTTCGATTCAAGCGGCTGCGCTGACCGCGGACGACGCGGTCACGGCGCGCGTTCAGACGACCTTGCGCACGGCGCCGGCCTTGATGCAGCGCGTGCAGACGTAGCCCCGGCGGACCGTGCCGTTCTGCTCGAACTTGATCCGCTGCAGGTTGGGCAGCCAGCGGTGGCGCGACGTGTTGTGGGCATGGCTGACCCGGTTGCCGTACTGGGGGCCCTTGCTGCAGATCTCGCATTTCCTGCTCATGGCGCTCGTCCTCCTGGGATTCTTGCAATCGCGGACTCGGGAATTTAACATCGGCGGCGCGTCCTCGCAAGGATTTTCCCCCGCCCGAAAGGACCCCCGTGCCGTCGGCGATCGCCTGGGACAGCCCGGTCCAGTTCCTCAAGGGCGTCGGGCCGGTGCGGGCGCAGGCCCTGTCGCGCCTCGGGATCGTCACGGTCGCCGACCTGCTGCGGCACTACCCCCGGTCGCACCTGGACCGCAGCCGGGTCACCCCGATCCGGGACCTGCGGGTCGGCGCAGAAGCCACCGTCCTGGGGCGCGTGCTGACCTGCGGGGAGCGGCGCTCGCGGCAGGGCCGGACCGTGCAGACGGTCGCGGTCGCGGATGCCGGCGGCACGCTCTTCTGCCAGTGGTTCGGGCAGCCCTACCTGCTGCGCCAACTGCGGCCGGGGCTCGAGATCCTCCTGGGCGGCCGGGCCCAGTTCTACAACCACCGCCTGCAGATGGTGCATCCCGATTTCGAGCTGCTCGAGGACGGGGCCGCGACGCTCCACACCGGCCGGCTGGTCCCGATCTACCCCCTGACGACCGGCGTGGGCCAGCACTGGCTGCGCCGCCTGGTGCACGAGACGCTGGCCGCGGTCCGCGACCGCCTGCAGGAGACCCTGCCCGGCGTCCTGCTGGCCGAGCGCGGCCTCGTCGGCCTGCGGGATGCGCTGGTGGGCATCCACTTCCCGGCCGACGGGCGGGATCTGGAGGCCGCCCGGACCCGCCTGGTCTACGAGGAGATCTTCCTGATCCAGCTGGCCCTGGCCTGCCGCAGGCGGGAGTTCGGGGAGCGGCCCGGCTTGCGCCTGGGGCCGCCGGGTGACCTGACCGCGCGCCTGGTCGCGGCCCTGCCGTTCACGCTGACGCGGGCCCAGCGCCGGGTCGCCGCCGAGATCCTGCGCGACCTGCGCAGCGGCCGGGTCATGCACCGCCTGCTGCAGGGCGACGTGGGCAGCGGCAAGACGCTGGTCGCGCTGCTGGGCGCGCTGTTCGTGATCGAGCAGCACCACCAGGCGCTGCTGATGGCGCCCACCGAGGTGCTCGCGCACCAGCACGGCGAGGTCTGCCGCCGGCTCTGCGAGCCCCTGGGCGTGAGCACCGCGACCCTGACCGGCTCCACCCCGGCCAGGGAGCGCCGCGAGATCCTGCGCGCCGCCGGCTCGGGCGAGATCGACCTGCTCGTCGGCACGCACGCCCTGGTGCAGGACGGCGTGGATCTGCCGCGGCTCGGGCTGGCGGTCGTGGACGAGCAGCACCGCTTCGGCGTGCGCCAGCGCGGCCGCGCCGGGCGCACCGGCGACGAGGTCGCGCCCCACGTGCTGGTGATGAGCGCGACGCCGATCCCCCGCAGCCTGGCGCTCACCCTCTACGGCGACCTCGACCTCTCGATCCTGGACGAGATGCCGGCCGGCCGCCGGCCCGTCGCGACCGGCACCGTGGCCGCCGCCGACCTGGACGCCTGCTACGCCGGGATCCGCGACCGCCTGCGCGCCGGCGAGCGGGCCTTCGTGATCTACCCGGTGATCGAGGAGACCGCCGGCCAGGACCTGCGATCGGCCGAGGCCGAGTACGAACGGCTCGCCGCGGGTCCCTTCCGGGACCACAGGGTCGGCCTGCTCCACGGCCGGATGAAGTCCCGCGACAAGCAGGCCGTGATGGCCGCCTTCGCGTCCGGGGAACTGGAAGTCCTCGTCGCCACGTCGGTGGTCGAGGTGGGCATCGACGTGCCCCGGGCCACCGCCATGGTCATCCACCACCCGGAGCGCTTCGGGCTGGCCCAGCTGCACCAGCTGCGCGGCCGCATCGGCCGCTCGGAGCTGGCCTCGCGCTGCGAGCTCGTGCTCGACCGCTGGCTGGCCCCCGACGCCGCCGAGCGCCTGCAGGTCTTCTGCGCCACCCAGGACGGCTTCCGCCTGGCCGAAGAGGATCTGCGGCGGCGCGGTCCCGGCGACGTGCTCGGCGTGCGCCAGCACGGCGCGCCGGCCTTCCTGCTGGCCAACCCCCTGCGCGACCAGGCCGTGGTCGCCCTGGCCGCCGCCGACGCCGCCGGCTTGCTGTCGGTGGACCCCCGCCTCGAGGGACCCGGTCTCGGGCCCCTGCGGGGGGTCCTGGCCGCCGGTTTCGGCCGTTACCTCGCCCTGACCGCGGCCGGCTGAGCGCTCGCGGCGGTCAAGCCGGCCCGGCTGCTGCCGATGAACGGGGTGCCCGCTGTCCCCGGAGGTTGACTTGCGTGTCACGTGTCCCAGTTGCCGCACCGACTACGCCGTGCCGGCGAGCCAGGCGCCGCGCCGGCCGCTGCGGCTGATCTGCCCGGCGTGCGGTCGCGGGTTCCGGCTCGAGCCCGATCCGCGCCGCGCCGCGCCGCCGGCGGTCGACGACGTCGCGGCCGCCTGGTCGGACCGGCTGGCGCGCGCCCTGGTGTCCGACATCGTGGTGTACCATCCCGAGCGGCGGCGTGCGGCCTTGGCGCGGGGCGGGCTCCTCGAGGAGTTCGTGCCGGAGATCGCCGAGGCCTGGCGCCTGCTGCTGGATCTCGCCGGCGACGATCCCGCCCACCTGGCGCCCGTGTTCCGCGGCGCCCTGGACTCCTGCTCGGCGACGGCGCCCCGTCGTCCCCCGCGCTTGCCGGCCGCCACGCAAAAGGCCCGCAGGCCCCTGAGCGCGCGCATGTCCCGCCCCGGATCACTCGTCCCAACGCTGGCTCACGTCCGACAGGATGTTGTCGATGTGCTGCCGGATGCGCTGGTTCTGGTCGGGCTCGAACAGCGCCTTCTTCACGCGGCCGTCCGCGTCCTTCTTGATGTAGCGCAGCGATTTCAGGTCTTCCATGGGCAGCAGGATGTCCTTGCAGACGCTGACTTCCAGGGGACGGCCGTCGAGGTCCAGCGAGGGATTGTTGTGCGGGTGCATGCCCAGGCCCCAGCCGTGGGCGACCATCGAGCACAGCAGGGCGCGCAGCATGTTCTGGCCCTGGACGGTGTCGGGGTCGTAGCTCCCCTGCAGGCGTTCCAGGACGCCGTCGACGACGGGCACCAGGCGGTCGACATGTTCGTGGTCCAGCTCCTGGTGCAGCAGCCGCGCGAACATGTCCTTGAGGATGCGGTCGGTGTTGGTCACGGCCATCGTACGCTCCGGATGGGGGGGGGCCTGGTCCCGGCTGACGGCCGGGCTCTTCCGGATCATCGGCAGCCGCCGCCGGATCTTGAAGCCCCGTGGAACAATTCGTTGACCCGGATCGCGGCGGGTCCTAGTCTGCGCCCATGTCGAACCGGGAAATGGACAACCATCGGCCTCCCGCCGCCGACGCCCGTGCCGCCGAGGCCTTCGCCCGCGGCCGCTCGGCCGAGCAGCAGGGTGCGCTCGACGAAGCGCTGGCCGCCTACCGGGAAGCGCTCGCGGGCGCTCCCCGCCAGTCCGAGTGGTGGTACCGCCTGGGCTGCGTGCAGCGCAAGCAGGGGGACCTCGTCGGCGCCCACGAGGCGTTCCGCCAGGCCGTCGACCTGGGCGGGGAGGACAGCCGGGCCCTGACCAACCTCGGCACCGTCCTGGACGAACTGGGCCGGCGCGCCGAAGCCATGCAGATGTACCTGCGGGCGATCGCGGCCGACCAGGACAACGCCGACGCGCACCACAACCTCGGCGCCCTCTACGCCGAGGAGGGGCGGCCCCGGGACGCCGTGCGCTGTTTCGAAGCCGCCATCCGGGCCCGCCCGGACGCCGAGGGCTACCTCAACCTCGGCATGGTGCATTTCCGCGACGATGCTTACGACGAGGCCCTGGCCTGCTTCGAGCAAGGCTTGAAGGTTGCGCCGCAATCTTCTTCGGCTATTTATTTTACGGGATTAGCCCTCCAGAAGAAGGGCCTGTACCGCGAAGCGGCCGATCGCTTCCGCAAGACGCTGGAGCTGGACGGCCGCCTGGTCCGCGCCCACTTCCATCTCGGCACCTGCCTGCGCAAGCTGGAGAAGCACGAGGAGTCCCTGGCCTCCCTGCTGCGGGCCCTCGACGCCTTCCCCGACGATGGGCGCCTGCACTACCAGCTGGCCCTGACCTACGACGCCCTCCTGATGCGCCAGGAGGCCCGCAAGCACTACCGCCTGGCCCGCCAGGAACGCTGACGCGAGGTATCCCGTGGAATTCCTGCAAGTGATGTTGTTGGCTGTCGTGCAGGGGCTCACCGAGTTCCTGCCGGTCAGCAGTTCCGGGCATCTGGTCCTGGTCCAGCATTTCCTGCACGCCTTCGAGGGCGATGTCGCGCTGGACGTGATCCTGCACGGGGGCACGCTCGTCGCCGTGCTGGCTGTCTACCGGCGGGAGGTCCGCCGCCTGCTGCGCTTCGATGCGGCCGCCGTGCAGTACCTCGTGGCCCTGGTCGTGGGTACGCTGCCCGCCGTCGCGGTGGGCCTGCTGCTGAAGGACCAGGTCGAAGCCTGTTCGCCGACCCTCGCGCCACGGCCGCCGCCCTGATGGGCACGGGCCTGATCCTGCTGTCGACCCGCGCCGCCCGCAGCGAGCTGAGGCGGGTGCCGGGGGACTGGCACCCGGTGCCGCCGGCCCTCCCGAAAGCCCTGCTCATCGGCTGCGCCCAGGCCGTGGCCATCACGCCGGGGATCAGCCGCTCGGGCTCGACCATCGCGGCCTCCCTCTGGCTGGGGCTGCCCCGCGACGAGGCCGCGCGCTTCAGCTTCCTGCTGGCGGTGCCGGCGATCCTCGGCGCCCTGGTCCTGCATTTCCTCGACGGGGGGCTGCGGAGCGAGGCGGGCACGATCACGCTCGCGGCGGGCGCCGCCGTGGCCTGCCTGGTCGGCATGGTCGCCATCCGGCTGACGGCGCTGCTGGTCGTCCAGCGGCACTTCTGGAAGTTCTCGTTCTACTGCCTGCCCCTGGGCGCGGCGATGACCGTGCTGTTCAGCCGCTGAACCCGTCAGGCGTTCGCCGGCACGCAGGACAACCGCTGCAGCGCGGCGCGCGCGGCGTCGGGGTCGTAGGGCTTCTCCAGCACCTCGCGGACGCCGCGGGCGCGGGCCCTCGCGGCGCCTTCGGCGTCGCCGGGCGCGACGACGGCGGCCAGGGCCAGGGCGGGGTCGCGCGCCAGCAGGGCGCCCAGCAGGGCTTCGCCCACCACGGCGTCCGCGGTCAGGTCCACGACCGCGAGGCCGGGCTCCAGCGCGGCCTGCAGATCGAGCGCCTCGGCGGCGCTGCCCGCTTCGGCGACGACGGCGATGCCGGCTTCGCGGGCGATTTCGCCCAGGACGAAGCGCAGGAACTCCGTGTCGTCGACGATCAACAGCGTGGGGCGCACGTCAGCCTCCGGGGGACCGGGGAACGCCGCGTGGCCGGAACCGCGACCGCGGCGGGGGGTTCAGGCGCGACCGCCGGATCCGGCGACGCCGCGCCGACGCAGCATCGGCCGGCGGCGGTGGGACTTGAGCGACGGTGACGAACGCAAGGGTGACCCGGGTGCAAGGGAGGACGAGATGAATCAGATGTGCGCGAAGACCGCCGGCCGGAAGTTCGCCGCGGCCGTGGTCGTCCTGGCGGCGGCCTGGCCCGCGGTCGCGGCCGACCTCCCGGTCGTGCTCAGCGGCGCGGGGGATCGCCAGGAGCTCATGCTCACGATCTACAACGAGAACCTCGCCCTGGTGCGCGAGGTGCGGCGCATCGAGCTGCCGGGCGGCGGCTCGCGCCTGGAGTTCCAGGACGTGCCGTCGCAGATCGAGCCGCGCTCGCTGCTGGTCGAGACGAAGGCGGGCAAAGGGCTGCGCCTGCTGGAGCAGAACTACGAGTGCGACCTGATGTCGCGCGAGAAGATCCTGGAGAAGTACGTCGGTCGCGAGATGGCCTGGCTGCAGGAGGACGGCTCGCGCATCACCGGCACGCTGCTGGGGATGGCGCAGGGACCGGTCTACCGCGTCGACGGGCAGGTCGTCTTCGAGGTGCCCGGCCGCCTGGCGCTGCCCGAGCTGCCGGGCGACCTGCGGGCCCTGCCGACCCTGGTCTGGCAGGTGCAGGCCGACGGCGCCGGCCGCCGCGACCTGGACGTGTCGTACCTGACGCGCGGCGTGTCGTGGTCGGCCGACTACGTGCTGCAGCTGGGGGAGAGCGGGACGACCGGCGACCTGCAGGCCTGGGTGTCGGTGGACAACCGCAGCGGCGCCACCTACCGCGACGCGCAGCTGATGTTCCTGGCCGGCGAGGTGCACCAGGCGCCGCCCCCGTCGCGCCCGGTCATGTACAAGGCCGCGGAGAATGGCGATGGCCATGGACGGCGGCATGGTCGAGGAGACGGTGTCGGACTACCATCTCTACACCTACGGCGAACGCACGACGCTGAAGGAGCAGAGCGTCAAGCAGCTCTCGCTGTTCACGGCGCCCGGGATCAAGGTGACCCGCCACTACCGCCTCGGGAGCTCGCCCGCGCTTCGCCACGGCGGCGCGGCGCGGTCCGACCGCGTGGCGGTCTGGCACGTCCTGGAGAACCGCGAGCGCGACGGGCTCGGCCTGCCGCTGCCCGCCGGCGTCGTGCGCGTCTACGGCCGCTCGGCCTCCGGCGCCCGCCAGCTGCTCGGGGAGGACCGCATCGGCCACACGCCGAAGAACGAGACGGTCGAGCTGCTGACCGGCTACGCCTTCGACATCAGCGCCGAGCGGACCCAGACCGACGAGCGCGCGCGCGGCGACCGCTCCCGCGAGTACGCGTACCGCATCCTGCTGAAGAACCACACGAAGGCGCCGGTGACCGTCGAGGTCACCGAGAACGCGGGCGGCGAGTGGTCGATCCTCGAGGAGAGCCACCCGCACGCGAAGGTGGACGCCGCCACGTTCCGCTTCGACGTGCCGGTGCCGGCCGACGGCGAAACGGCGTTGACCTACAGAGTCCTCGTCACATGGTGAGCCGTCACGTGGTGAGCTGACGGCGCACCCCTGCGAACGGTCGCGCGGACGGGGGGAAGGCCCCCCGTCCCGTTGACACCCTGTCTCCGGTTCACGGGCGTTCGCTGACAGAATGTCGAAATCCCCCCGCCGGGCCGCGGTGGCCCGGGGACCGCCCGAGCAGTCAAAGCGTATCTCCTAGCGATTCAGTAGCCTTGGGTATCAGGAGAGAATCAGTTGTTCACCGCCCGGACCTGGTACGGGACTTGTATTGTCAAATACAAAATCAAGCCCCACGGATTCGGAGCGAAGGACGTCAGTCATGGCAGTGAAAACCGGCAAGACCCCCAGGGACCGTCGCCCCGCCGCCCGCGTGAAGCGCGAGAGCGCTCGGCTGATGAGCAACCTCGACCTCTATTTCCAGGAAGTGAAGGCCTTCCCCCTGCTGAGCCGGGAAGAGGAGTGCGAGCTGGCGCGCGGCATCCGCGGCAACGACGGCGCCGCCCTGCACAAGCTGGTCAACTCGAACCTGCGCTTCGTGGTGTCGATCGCCAAGGAGTACGCCCACTACGGCGTGCCCCTGGAGGACCTGATCAACGAGGGCAACCTCGGCCTGCTCAAGGCCGCCCAGCGCTTCGACGAGACGCGCGGCTACAAGTTCATCTCCTACGCCGTGTGGTGGATCCGGCAGTCGATCCTGGCCGCGCTGGCCAACCACTCGAAGATCGTGCGCATGCCGTTGAACCGCGCCCGCGTGCTGAACCAGATCAAGCGCGTCAGCAGCGAGCTGCAGCAGGACCTGCGCCGCAAGCCGCTGCCCGAGGAGATCGCGGCCCGGCTCGGCCTGTCCCTCGACGAGGTCAAGGACACCCTGCCGCTGATGCAGGACAACTTCTTCCTCGACGACTACGTGGGCAACGACGAGGACTCGACCTACCTCGACTTCCTCGAGGACACGCGCAGCAAGACGCCCGATTCGCGGGTCCTCGAAGAGGACCTCATGGAGTCGATCGAGCGCATGCTGTGCGACCTCAAGCCCCGCGAGGCCCGCGTGCTGCGCATGTACTACGGCCTGGGCGCCGACAAGGAGATGACCCTCGAGGAGATCGGCCAGATCATGGGCCTGACCCGCGAGCGCATCCGCCAGATCAAGGAGGAGGCCTTCGAGAAGATCCGCAATTCGAAGACCTTCCGGTACATGCACGACTACCAGGACATGCGCGACATGACCGCCTGAGGGGTCGGGCGATCGACGGCATCCGGCGGACGAGTGCAACAGGCAGACGAGTGGAACAGGCAGACGAGACGAGTGCCCGCGGGCCCCTTCCGAAGAAGGCCCGCGTCGCATTGGGGAAGGCAGGCGGTCGCGGGATCAGGGGCTCGCCCGCGGGCGCGACGAGGACCCGCCCCTGACCGAGCGACGCGGCCTCGCGCGCGAACTCCTCGCCGCGGGCCGCCGGCAGCCAGACGGTCCAGACGACGCCGGCCCCGAACTCGGCGGCGTCGCGGCGGCCGCCGCAGGCGCCGAGCAGGTGCTCGATCCGGCCCACGAGATCGTAGGGGAACTCCAGGCGCCAGCGCCGGCCCAGCGGCACCACCAGCCGCGGCGCGGCGGCCAGGGCGGCCGCGGCGGCGTCCCGGTAGGCCCGGCCGAGCCCGCCGGTGCCCAGCTTGACCCCGCCGAACCAGCGCACGACCACGATCGCGGCGTCGGTGATCCCCGCGTGACGCAGCACGCCCAGGATGGGCTCGCCGGCGGTGCCCGAGGGTTCGCCGGCGTCGCTGCGCACGGCGGCGCGCGCCCCGCGGCGGCGTCCGCGACGGGCGGGCCGTGGCCAGGAAGCGCGACCGCTCCACCCGGATCTCGGACTCGCCGACGCCGGCGAGGGTCGTGTAGGAGGTGGGGGGGGAGTCGGGCGTCATGCCTTCGCTCGGTTCATGCATCCACCCTCGCCATGGTTCCCCGGTGGCTGTCCGGCGGCCCGCGGCGGTCGCGATCCGACCGCCGGTCGCGGGATCATACCGCGCATCCGCAACCACGGCAACGCTTTGGATGATCGGCGCCGTGGCACCGTCCTTGCAACGATCCCGCATCGTGGGCGTCGAGGCGCGAGGTCGGCTGCTTGGCCTGGAGGTGCGATGAGAGCGAGACGGCAAGGCCGGCGGACGCCGGCGATCGCCGCGGCCTGCCTGGCCGGGGCCGGGTTGCTGCTGGCCTGGGCGGTCGGCGCGCGCGCCGACGGCATCGTGCGTTCGTCGCTGGACCGGCCCGACAGGGCGCCGCCCCCGTTCCTGGTGCTCGGCCCCAGCGTCGGGGACACGCGCGCCGAGGGCGGACTGCGGCCCGGCTTCTCCGGCGGCCTGGTGCTGAGCCCGGCGGCGGGCGCCGAGATCTTCCCGCCGCTGTACGACCTGAACCTCGGCCTGGTCCTGCACGGCGAGTACCGCGGCGTGGCGCGGGGCCGCGACCTCGTCGCGGCCGGGCTCGTCGCGCGCCGCTACTTCCGCGACCAGCGTTGGGAGAGCACGCCGCGCGCGGCCTTTGCGTATTCCGACTGAAATCGGCCACTGATTCCGATCCATTTCGGCCACCCATTCCGATCGAAATCGGCCACCCATTCCGATCCAATTCGGCCACCGATTCCGACGCAAATCGGCCACCCCTGCTGGGGTAGCCGGTTGGTAGCGACGCAGGACACCCCAGCGGGTACCGTCCTCCTTTTCTCGCCACGCCGAGCCGAAGGAGCAGGTGCCCAGAGCGGTTGTCCATGCGTAAGATCAAAGAGGTCTTGAGGTTAAAGCGGGCTGTGGTCTGAGCAATCGGTCATCGCCCACAGCTGCGGCATCGCTCGCAGCACGGTGGCAGAGTACCTGCGGTTGTCGGCGGTGGGAGCCTGAGCTGGCCATCGGCCCAGGAGATGGACGACGCGGAGTTGGAGGCGGTGTTCCCGCCGTCGCCGTCGCTGTCGCCGGAGCAGCGGCCCCAGCCGGACTGGGCTCAGCTTCATCTGGAGCTGAAGCGCCACAAGGGCGTGACGCTGTTCCTGCTGTGGCAGGAGCACAAGGCGGTTCACCCTGAAGGTCACCAGTACAGCCGGTTCTGCGATCTGTACGGCCAGTGGCGGGGTCGGCAGGATCTGGTGATGCGCCAGACGCACCGGGCGGGCGAGAAGCGGTTCATCGACTACGCGGGTCCGACGGTGCCGGTGGCGACCGCGAGACGGGCGAGATCCGACAGGCTCAGGTCTTCGTCGCGGTGCTGGGGCCAGCAACTACACGTACTGCGAAGCGACGTGGACGCAGGCGCTGCCGGACTGGATCGCGTCCCACGTGCGGGCGCTGCAGTACCTGGGCGGGGTGCCGGAAGCGCTGGTCCCCGACAACTTGAAATCCGGTGTGACGAGCCCGCACCTGTACGAGCCTGACCTGAACCCGACGTACCAGGAGATGGCCAGTCACTATGGGGTGGCGGTGTTGCCGGCGCGGGTGTGCCGTCCGAAGGACAAGGCGAAGGCCGAAGCCGGGGTGCTGTTGGCCGAGCGCTGGATCCTGGCGCGGCTGCGGCACCGGACGTTCTTCAGCCTGGCGGAGCCGAACCAGACGATCGGGGGAGCTTCTGGAGGCGCTGAACAACAAGCCGTTCCAGCAGCCGGCAGCCGGCGCAGTCTGTGGGAGGAGCTGGACCGGCCGGCGCTACGGCCGCTGCCGAGCACGCCCTACGAGTACGCCGAGGGTCGAAGGTGCGGGTGCACATCGACTACCACGGGCCGTGGGCAAGCACTACTACTCGGTGCCGTATCGCTGGCGGGCCTGCGCTGCGAGGCGCGTGACCGCCACGACGGTGGAGGTGCTGCACCGCGGCCGGCGGGTGGCCAGCCATGTGCGCAGCCACCAGCAGGGCCGCTTCACGACGCTGCCGCAGCACATGCCGGACCACCATCGCCAGTACGCGAAGTGGACGCCGGCGGTGGTGCGCTGGGCGAGGCCGGCGGCGCGGTCTCGGCGGTGGCGACGCGGATCATCGCGAGCCGCCCCCCCCCCAGCAGGGCTATCGTTCGTGCCTGGGCGGATGCGTCTGGGCAAGCAGTACGGCAACGAGCGCCTGGAGGCGGCCTGCGAGCGGGCCCTGGCGACCGGCGCCTGCAGTTACAGGAGTCTGGCCTCGATCCTCAAGAGCGGCCTGGACCGCCAACCGTTGCCGCGGGCGGCGGCGCCGACGCCGGCGATCGAGCACGAGAACATCCGGGGCGCCGACTACTACGCGCCGGTGTTGCCGTTCGTCGCCGAAGGAGGGCGGCCATGTTGATCCATCCGACGGTGGAGAAGCTGCGGAACTGCAGCTGGCCGGCATGGCCGACGGCCTGGTCGATCAGCTGCGACCCCGGACGTGGCCGACCGAGCTTCGAAGACCGCCCAGGCCTGCTGGTGGACCGGGAGGAGACGGCCCGGGCGAACCGGCGCCTGAAGACCCGGCTGACGCAGGCGCGGCTGCGGCTGCCGGCCTGCATGGAGGACATCGACTACCGCAGCCGGCGCGGCCTGGGCAAGTCGCTGATGCTCAGCCTGGCGTCGTGCCAGTGGATCGCAGCGCACCTGAACGTGGTGATCACCGGCCCCACCGGCGTGGCAAGACGTACCGGGTGCGCCCTGGCGCAGCAGGCGTGCCGCCACGGACTGCGGGTCATGTACCAGCGCCTGCCGCGGCTATGCCACGATCTGGAGATCGCCAAGGCCGACGGCAGCTACCGCAAGCAGCTGGCCAAGCTCGCGCGCGCGGACCTGCTGGTGCTGGACGACTGGGGGCTGGCGCCACTGACGCCGGAGAATCGACGCGATCTGCTCGAGGTCCTGGATGACCGTTACCAGGCCCGTTCGACCCTGATCACGAGCCAGCTGCCGGTCGGCGCCTGGCACCAGTACCTGGATGACCCGACGCTGGCCGACGCGATCCTGGACCGGGTGATCCACAACGCGCACAAGATCGAGCTGGCCGGCGAGTCCTGCGCAAGAAGAAGGAGAAACGTTGACCGAACCGCGGAAGGGGCTAAGAATGACCCCTGCGTCGCTACGCCCGGTGGTGGCCGGAATGCGGCGGAACAGGTGGCCGTAATGGGCTGGACTGGGCGGCCGGAATCGATCGGAATGGGTGGCCGAAATCACTGGAATACGCAGCCTTCGTCGGCCTCGGCCTCGACATCGCCCAGATCAGCTTCCCGGGCGTGGCCGCGGCGGATTCCGCCGGCGAGGCGACCGCCGCCGGCGAACTGCGCAACTACTCGGGCGTGCTGGAGGGCGGCTGGGAACTGCGGCCGTCGCCGCGCACGCTGATCGTGGCGCTGGTGCGCTGGCGCCGCTTCATCGACGCGGGCCTCGACTACTCCGGCTGGTCCTGCCACCTGCAGGCCGGCTTCCCCATCCCCTGGTGACCCGCCGCGCCGCCGGCGCATCCTCCGGCCCGGAACGCCGATCCGCCGGTGGACGGGGCGGCGGGCAGCGGTTATGTTGAACGCCTGAAATCGCCACCCCCTGAGTGCCCGGGCCGGCGTCCAGCCGGACCCGGCCGCCGCGCGCGTCGAGGCCGCCGGCGGCCGGCATCACCAGGAGACCCGCGAGGCCCCTCATGACGACAACGACTCGATCCCGGCGCGGCTCGCCCGCGCTCGCGGCCGCCGTGCTCGCGACCGCCCTGCTGATCGCCGCCGGCCCGGCCGCGGCGCAGCAGGAGTTCGGGCTCATCGCCGGCGGACCGCGAACCCTCGGCTACCAGGACTACGTGCGGGCGATGCGCGCCGCCGAGCGGCTCGACCACGTCGCCTCGGTCGAATCCCTGGAGGACGCCGACGGCCCGGTGCTGGCCCTGGGCGACCGCTTCGGCCTGGTCCGCCTCGTCCACGTCACCGGCGAGGGCGCCCGGGCGCTCTGGACCAGCAAGCAGCTGACCGGCACGGTCCAAGAGGTCCTCAGCGCCGACCTCGATGGGGACGGCTCGGACGAGGTGATCGCCTGGACCAGCGCGGCCATCCTCTACGTCTGGACCGCCGGGGACGGCCGCCTGCGCTACGAGACCCTCCAGAACGACTTCCAGGTCCTGCACGGGCTCTGCGTGGGCGACGTCGACGACGACGCCGCGCTGGAGCTGGTCGTCAACGCGGACCGGCACATCTACTACATCGACGGCATCAACTTCATCCGCGAGTGGACCAGCCTGAACGAGTACGAGGCGACCCGCATCGCGGTCGGCGACGTCGACGGGGACAAGCTGCCCGACATCGTGTTGAACACCGGCCAGGTCCTGAACTCGCGCAGCGGCGACCTGAAGTGGGGCGACGAAGTCTTCGGCGCCCGGATCGAACTGCTCGACGTCGACGGCGACGGCATCCTCGAGGTGCTGACCGAGAGCGACGCCGCCGTCATGAAGATCTACGACGTGGACGTCCGCAGGGAGAAGCACCTCCAGTGATCAGACCAAGCAAGAACAGCGGGCGCGCGGCCGCCGCGGCGCGGGCCTGGGCGGTGGGGGCCCTGTGCGCCCTGGCGCTCGCGGGAGTGGCGGTCCCGCCGGCCGGCGCCGAGACCCCGCCGCAGCTGACCGTGACCCTCAAGCTCCTCGGCGGCGACCCCGCCGCGGGCGGCGCGTCCCGGCTCGGCGTCGTCTACCACGTGCCGGCCGGCACGCACCTGACGGCGACGTTCCAGGGCCTCGCCTTCGCGAGCGACCCCGCCGCCGCGTTCGGGCCGGCGGTGTTCCCCAAACCCGTCGCGGCCGAGATCCCCTACTACCGCGGCGAGGTCATGGCGATGGTGCCGGTGACGTGGCCGGACCGCGCCGGTCCGCTGCGCGTCACGCTGCGGGCCGAGTACCAGCTCTGCCGCGAGGGGGACGCCGCGGTCTGCTACCAGCCGGGCGCGAGGCCGTCGCGACGCTGGAGGTGGAGCTGGCGCCGCGCGCCGCCGCCCCGAGCGCGACGACGGCGGACGTGACGACGAAGACCGCGGCCGGCGACATCGCCGCCGACGCCGCGGCCCCCGCCGGCGGCGGCCTGCAGGCGCGCCTGCAGCGCGCCCTGGAGAAGGGCAGCTGGCTGGCCTTCCTGCTGGTGTTCCTGGGCGGCGTCCTGGCGAGCTTCACGCCCTGCGTCTACCCCATGATCCCCATCACGATCAGCTACATCGGCGGCAACTCCCGCGGCCGTCCCCTCAAGGGTTTCGTGCTGTCGCTGTGGTACGTCCTGGGCATCGCGCTGGTCTACTCCATCCTCGGCGTGGCGGCGGCCGCGACCGGCGGCGCCTTCGGCCAGGCGACCCAGACCCCCGTGTTCGCCGCCATCGTCGCGGCGATCATCGGCGCGATGGCCCTGAGCATGGCGGGCCTGTTCGACCTGCAGCTGCCGAGTTCGCTGACCAGCCGGGTGGGAGGCGGGCGCACCGGATTCCTGGGGCCGCTGCTGATGGGGGCGGCGATGGGCCTGATCGCCGCGCCCTGCGTCGGCCCGGTGCTGATCGTGCTGCTGACCTGGGTGGCGACGACGGGCAACCTGGTGCTCGGCTTCTGGCTGCTGTTCACCTTCGCGCTGGGACTGGGCGTCCTCTTCGTGGCCCTGGGCACCTTCAGCGGCCTGCTGACGGCGCTGCCCGGCGCGGGCGGCTGGATGCAGACCGTCAAGCACGTCTTCGCGGTCGTGCTCTTCGCCCTGGCCCTGTGGTTCCTGCGCCTCTACGTGCCGGTCTGGCTGCTGGCGGCGGTGTTCGGCCTCGCGCTGCTGCTGAGCGTCAGCGCCTGGGGCGCCTGGCGCGCCCTGCCCGAGGGCGCGGGCGCGCGGGCCGGGCTGAACCTCGGCGGCCTGCGCTTCCTGTGGCTGCTCGGCGCGACGCTCGCCATCCTGGGCGGCCTGCGCGGGCTGGCGCCCGGGCTGCTGCCGGCCGGCGGCGGCGCCGCCGTCGGAGAGACCGCCGCGGCCGGCCACGACGAACCGGCCTGGCTGCACGACGACCAGGCGGCCTTCGCGGCCGCGCGGGAGCAGGGCAAGCCGTTGATGATGGACTTCTGGGCCGCCTGGTGCGCGGCCTGCCTGGAGCTCGACGAGCGCACCTACAACCAGCCGGCGATCCTGGCCCTCGCCGGGGATTTCGTGGCCGTGAAGATGGACCTCACCGAGCGCAGCGCGGCCAACGACGCGCTGGCGCGCCGCTACGGGGTCGTCGGCATGCCGACGGTCCTGTTCTTCGACCCGCAGGGGCGCGAGCTCGAGCGCTTCTCCGGCTTCATGGACGCCCGCGACCTGGGCGTCGTCCTCGAGCGCGTGCGGCGCGAGGCCGCGCGCGCGACCGCCAGCGATCACCCGTCCGACAGGGGAGGAACCATGAGCCAGCTGATCCACGTGACCGACGCGAACTTCCAGCAGGAGGTCCTCGACAGCGCGCTGCCCGTCGTGGTGGACTTCAGCGCCACCTGGTGCGGCCCCTGCAAGCAGCTCAAGCCCATCGTCGAGGAACTCGCCGCCCAGTACGCGGGTAAGGTGAAGATCGCCCACGTGGACGTGGACGAGGCCCGGCAGGCCGCCATGAAGTACGGCGTGATGTCCGTGCCGACGGTCCTCTACATCAAGGGCGGCCAGGTGCGCGACTCCCAGATCGGGGTGATCGCGAAGGAGAAGATGGCCGCCAAGATCGACAACTTGATCTGATCGACAACCCGATCCGATCGCCAACCAGTTCCGATCCGACGAGGATCGCCGGAGGGTACGCACCATGAAGCTCCTGCTGACGACGCTGCTGATCCTGGCCTTCGCGACGACCGGCGGCGGTTGCGGCGAGGCCAAGGCGCCCCCGGCCGCGAACGCGACGCAGGCCGCGGCCGCGGCCGCGCCCGCCGCCGCGACCGGGGTCCCCGATTTCACGGTCACCACGCTCGAGGGCAAGACCCTGCGCCTGTCGGACCTGCGCGGCCAGGTCGTCGTGGTGGACTACTGGGCCACCTGGTGCGGCCCCTGCCGGATCGCGATGCCCCACCTGCAGAAACTGCACGACACCTACAAGACGCAGGGCGTGACGGTCCTCGCGTTGTCGGTCGACCAGAAGGGGCCGTCGGTGGTCGTGCCGTTCATCCGCCAGAACGGTTTCACCTTCGCGGTGGCGATGGCCGACGAGCGGTCCGCGTCGGCCTTCGGCAACTTCTCGAGCATCCCGACCACGGTGATCGTGCGGCCGGACGGCCGGGTCCACACCACGCTCACGGGCGTGCACCCCTACGAGGAGTACGTCGCCGCGGTGAAGGCCGCGCGCGCCGCCGCTCCCGGGACGCGGGGCTGAGCCGTGTCGCCGCTGAAGAAGAAGCTCATCGTCGTCGGCGACCGGCTGCTGGTGCGGCCCGAGCAGGGCGAGGAGAAGACCAACACCGGCCTCTACCTGCCGGCCACCGCCCTCAGCTCGCGCATGGCGCAGGGCGGCTGGGTCGTCTCGGTGGGGCCCGGCATCCCGGTGCCCGACTGGTCGGACGACGAAGGCGAGCCCGACACCTGGGACCGGCACCCGCCGCGGGCCCGCTTCCTGCCGCTGCAGGCGCAGGAGGGGGACTACGTCCTGTTCGTGCGCAAATCCGCGGTCGAGATCACGTTCGAGGGCGCGCAGTACCTGATCGTGCCGAATTCGGCGGTGCTGGTGCTGGTGCGCGAGGATTGGATGGAGGGGCCGGGGCAGGTGGCCGACGAGGACTGAGGGGGCGGCGGACGCCGGTCTAGAAATGCGAAGTCCCTGACCCCGGATCTTCCTGCGGGTCAGGACTTTTCGCGTGTCCTTCGATCATTTCCTTAACCACCACAGGAGGTCGACGACCGAGAGACTGATGAACACCATCACGGGATCCATGCTTGCCCTCCGATCTGGTGAAAGTGGAACTGCGGACACCGTCTCTGTCGGCGGCGCCCGGTTCCCCTTTAGCCAGAAGAGTGCCCGCCCGCGGTCGCAACGGCCATGCTGTTGATCCTCAACAAGATCAAGGTGCGGTCGTCGGTCTGATCCCGGCCCCCGAAGGCCTCGACATCGGCAAATATCCTGCCGAGCAGGTCCGAGAGCGGGCGTTCCCGGTACGAGGTGACGAGGTCGGCCAGGCGTCCCTCGCCGTAGAAGACCCCGTCGGGCTGGTCGGTCTGCTCGGTGAAGCCGTCGGTGTAGAGCAGCAGCAGGTCGCCGGGCTCCAGGGCCACCGTGCCGCGCGCGTACCGCTGACCGGAGTTGATCCCCAGCAGCAGGCCGCCCTTGCGCAGGCGCTCGCGGTAGGTCTGGCCGGTCCGGTGCAGATGGGGCGGATTCATGCCGGCGTTGCAGTACTCCAGGCGCCGGGCGTTCGCGGTCGACCACGCCGTAGAAGAAGCTCACCAGCTGGCCGGCGTCGCCCAGGGAGCAGACGGCGTCGTTCAGCACCTCGATGACGCGGTCCGGCCCCGCGCCGCGGGTGGCGGCCGCGCGCGGAAGGCGACCCGCAGGCTGGTCATCACCAGCGCCGCCGGCACGCCCTTGCCCGCCACGTCGGCGATGGCGAAGCCGACGCTGCCGTCCTCCTGCGTGAAGTAGTCGAAGTAGTCGCCGCCGACCTCGCGGCAGCTGTCCATGCGCCCCATGACGTGCAGGCCGGGCGCGCGCAGCGGCGCGCGCGGCACCAGGTGCGACTGGATGCGGTGGGCCACGGACAGTTCCGTCTCCATGCGCTCCCGCTCGAGGCGGGCCTGTTGCAGCCGGGCGACCTCGACCAGCGCGGCGGCCTGCACGGACAGGCCGTGCAGGTTGGCGACGTCGGCCTGCGTGTAGAGCGCGCCGCCGGTCTTCGGTCCCAGCGTCAGCAGGCCCCGCAGCTCGCGGCCGCTGATCAGCGGCACCACGAGCTGGACGTCCAGTTCGGCGAGCAGCCGGGCGGTGGGCGCGTCGGTCTGGTCGGCGGTGTCGAGGCCCTCGAGCTCCTCGGCGTAGACCGGGCGGTGCGCCGCCAGCACGACGCGGCCCAGGGTGCTGGCCGTCGGCAGGGAGGCGGCCGCCGTCGGCGGGGAAGGCGGCTCGGGGTGGATCGCGCGCAGGACCAGGGCGCCGTCCTCGGCCAGGAACAGGGCGACGTGGCCGGGACGGTAGAGGTCGTGCAGGCGCGCCAGCATCGACCGCGGCGCCTCGGGGTCGCCGCTGAGCCCGGCCAGGTCGTGGACCAGCCGCTGGACCGCTTCGCGGGTCGCCAGCCGCGACGGGTAGAAGGCCCGCTCGAGCCCGGCGTGCAGGCGGCGGCGCAGGGGATTCAGCACGAGGGTCAGCCCCACGACCGTCAGCAGCACCACCGGCAGGTCGGAGCCGTGGAAGCGGGCGGCGAGGTAACCGCCCAGGACGCCGACGAGCAGCGTGTAGGTCAGCACCACCAGCACCGTCAGCAGGGTGTAGACCAGGCCGTGGCGCACGACGTAGGCGAGGTCCAGCGCCCCGTAGCGCAGGATGGCCAGGCCGAAGCTCACCGGCACGAGCACCAGCGAGAAGCCGTACCAGTCCTGGTAGGGGAGGCGCACCGAGCCCCCGATGTTGTGCAGGACCGCGCCCAGGATGAACGGCACGAAGCCCAGGACCAGGCCGCCGAAGGCGACGCGCAGCTTGGCCTGGCGCAGCGGGCGGTCCCGGCCGAACATCTTGCCGATGAACACCCCCACGCCGGCCGTCATGTAGGTGAGGAAGTAGAGGCCGGCGAGCTGCTGCAGCACCGCGACGGTGCGCGATTCGGCCGGGTCGAGGCGGGCGGCTTCGGCGTAGAGGCTCAACAGGAACACGGGGATCGCCGGCAGCAGCAGCAGCCGGTGGCGGGCGCGGGTGCGCGGGGTCAGGTGCGTGCGGTCCGGGAAGTACAGCGCGAAGCGCAGGAAGATCACCGGCAGCAGCATCACCGCCAGGTCGCGGGCGATCTCCTTGAGCGTCATGTACCACGGGCTGGGCCAGTCGGGCACGTCCATCAGGAAGAAGGCGAAGGTGGCGCACAGGCCGAAGAAGTAGCGGGCCACCACGTCGCTGCGCCGCGACAGGATGAGCCAGCCCATCAGCAGGAACGCCAGGCCGGCCAGGGAGAGGCCGTAGCTCCAGATGATCCGCGAGCGGGCCGGCAGGGTGGGTTCCACCCGGGCGGTGAACACCTCGCCGCCGCGCCGCGCGCGGTAGGCCCGGGGCGCGAGATCGTAGCGGTCGGCCAGGGCCGTGTGGTAGTCGACCTGCGTGTCCAGGACGCGGCCGTCCAGCGCCAGCAGGCGGTCCCCGGACAGCAGGCCGGCCCGGTCGGCGGGGCCGCCGGGGGCCACCGTGCGGATGGTCAGGTTGTGGACCGTCAGGCCGGTCTCCGGGCGGTTGGCCACGTGCAGGGCGACGGGCACCTCGAGGATCAGCAGCAGCGGCGCCAGCAGGTAGAGGGCCAGCAGACGCGCCGGCCGCAGCGGGCGCGAAGGGGAGGGCGGAAGCGGCGCGTGGGGCTGCATGGCGGGCACCTCGCCCGCAGCATAGCAGAGGGCGTCCGCCCCAGGAAGCCCGCGATCGGCGCCGGCCGCGCCCCTGCCCGGGCTACGGCTCGGACCTGCGCAGCTGCACGGGACGGCCCGTCTCGCGCCCGCGCAGGCGCAGGTTGAGCATCTCGACCAGGACCGAGAACCCCATGGCGAAGTAGATGTAGCCCTTGTTGAGGTGCTGGCCGAAGCCCTCGGCCACCAGCGACATGCCCACCAGCAGCAGGAAGCTCAGGGCCAGCATCTTGACCGTGGGGTGCGACTCGACGAAGTGCGAGATCGGGCCCGCGGCCGCCATCATCACCGCCACGGCGACGACCACGGCCGTGATCATCACCGCCAGGTGCTCGGCCATGCCGATGGCGGTGATCACCGAGTCGAGCGAGAACACGAGGTCCAGCACCATGATCTGGGCGATCACCGCGGCGAAGGAGACCTTCCGGTGGCCCTGGTCGTGCGCCGCTTCGCCCTCGAGGCTGTGGTGGATCTCGAAGGTCGCCTTCGCCAGCAGGAAGAGGCCGCCGCCCACCAGCACGAGGTCGCGCGCGGTGACCGCGTGCCCCGCGACCGTGAAGAGCTCCACCGTCAGGTGCGCGACCCAGGCCAGGGAAGCCAGCAGCAGGATGCGCGTCAGCATGGCCCCGGCCAGGCCGATGGTGCGGCCCCGCGCGCGCTGTGCGGGCGGCAGCCGCCCGGAGAGGATCGAGATGAAGATGATGTTGTCGATCCCCAGCACGATCTCCAGCACGGTCAGGGTCAGCAGGGCGATCCAGGCCTGGGGGTCGGCGAGCCATTCCATGCTTGCTCCAGCGTCGTCGGGGTCACGGGCCCGGGGCCCGGGCAGGGCGATCGGCCGGGGATCCTAGCACGGCCGGCCGGCGCGCGTCAGCCCCGGAAGCGGCCGGACCGGCGCCCGGCCACCTCGCCGGTTGACCCGACCCGCGGCCCCGCCTACACTATCCCGCTGCGGCCCGGGGACGCCTCCCCGGTCTTCCGCGCACCCCCGACCGCAGCCTGGAGACGACGTGAACGACATCCGCCAGCTGGCGCAGTACGCCCCCGAGGGCATCGAGGAGAAGTGGGCGCGGGCCTGGGAGCAGGAGGGGCTCTTCGCGCCGGCGGAAGGCGCCGCGGGCGAGCCCTTCGTGATCACGCTGCCGCCGCCGAACGTCACCGGCGTGCTGCACATGGGGCACTGCCTGAGCAACGCCATCCAGGACGTGCTGATCCGCTGGATGCGCATGCGCGGCCGGCCGACCCTGTGGATCCCCGGCACCGACCACGCCAGCATCGCCACCGAGCAGGTCGTCTCGAAGATGCTGCGCGCCGAGGGCCTCGACAAGCACGCCATGGGGCGCGAAGCCTTCCTGGAGCGGGCCTGGGCCTGGAAGCACCAGACCCACGGCGTCATCACCAGCCAGCTGCGGCGCCTGGGCTGCTCGCTGGACTGGCCGCGCGAGGCCTTCACCATGGACGAGCCGCGCTCGCGCGCCGTCGCCCACGCCTTCGTGACCCTGCGCGAGCAGGGCCTCATCGTGCGCGACCTCTACCTCGTGAATTGGTGCCCGCACTGCCTGACCGCGATCAGCGACGACGAGGTGGACCACCGCGAGGTCCAGGGCTCGATGTGGCGGCTGCGCTACCCGCTGGCCGACGGCCAGGGGCACGTCACCGTGGCGACCACCCGGCCCGAGACCATGTTCGGGGACACCGCCGTGGCCGTGCACCCCGACGATCCCGAACGCCGGCACCTGATCGGCCGGCGCGTGAAGCTGCCCCTGACCGGGCGCGAGATCCCGATCATCGGCGACCACCACGCCGATCCCGAGAAGGGCACCGGCTTCGTCAAGATCACCCCGGCCCACGACCCCAACGACTTCGAGGTCGGCCGCCGCCACGACCTGCCGCAGGTCGTCTGCATGGACGAGCGCGGCGTGATGAACGAGGCGGCCGGCGCCTTCGCGGGGCTGGACCGCTTCGCGGCGCGCAAGGCCGTGCTGGCCGCCCTGCAGGAGCAGGACCTCTACGACGGCGAGGCGAAGAACGTCCACCAGGTCGGCCACCACGACCGCTGCGGCAACATCATCGAGCCCTACCTGTCGCGCCAGTGGTTCCTGCGCATGGAGCCGCTGTCCGCGGCGGCCGTGCGGGCCGTCGAGGACGGCACCATCACGCTGCTGCCCGAGCGCTGGGTCGGCGTCTACCACAACTGGCTGCGCAACATCCGCGACTGGTGCATCTCGCGGCAGCTGTGGTGGGGGCACCGGATCCCGGTCTGGACCTGCGGCGGCTGCGGCCGCGAGATCTGCCAGGCCGACGCCCCGGCGGCGTGCCCCGGCTGCGGCTCCGCCGCCCTGGTGCAGGACCCCGACGTGCTGGACACCTGGTTCTCCAGCTGGCTGTGGACCTTCTCGCCGCTGGGCTGGCCGGACGACACGCCGGACCTGCGCGCCTACCACCCGACGTCGGTGCTGGTGACCGGCCCGGACATCATCTTCTTCTGGGTCGCGCGGATGATCATGGCCTCCTACCACTTCCTGGGCGAGCCGCCGTTCCGCGAGGTGCTCTTCCACGGCCTGGTGCGCGACGCCGACGGCCGCAAGATGAGCAAGTCGCTGGGCAACAGCCCGGACCCGATCGAGCTGATGGACAAGTACGGCGCCGACGCGCTGCGCATGTCGATGGTCATGCTGACCCCGACCGGCCAGGACGTCTTCTTCGGCGAGGAGACGCTCGAGGTCGGCCGCAACTTCTGCAACAAGGTCTTCCAGGCCTCCAAGCTGGTCCTGGGCGCCTGGGACGAGGCCGGGCTGGACGCCGGGAGCGGCGGGAACGCTCCGGACGTCGCGGCGACCTGCGATCTGGGCGTGATGGCGGACCATGCCGACGATCCCGCTGCGGCCGCGGCCGCGCTGTGGGGCCAGGTCTTCGGCGCGCCGCCGGCCTTCGCCTTCCGCGCCTCGCATCTGGAGCTCGCGGATCTCTGGATCATGAACCGCCTGGCGGCCGTCGCCGCCGAGGTCGACGGCAACCTCGAGAAGCGCCGGCTGAACGACGCCGCCTATACGGCCTACAACTTCTTCCGTCACGAGCTGTGCGACTGGTACCTCGAGGCGGTCAAGCCCCGCCTGCGCGACGAGGAGCGGCGCCGCGAGGCGGCGGCCCTCGCGGTCGTCGCGCTGGGCGCCAGCTACAAGCTGCTGCATCCGGTCATGCCCTTCATCACCGAGGAGCTGTGGAGCTGGCTGCCGCCGGCCCGCGGCCGGCTCATGGTCTCGCCCTTCCCGGTCTGCGACGGCGCGCGCCTGCCCTGGGCCGCGCCCGCGGCCCGCTTCGCCCAGGTGGTCGAGACGGTGGGCGTGATCCGCTCGCTGCGCACCGACCTGGACGTGCCGCCCGGCCGGCGCGGCACCGCGGTGCTGCGCGCCGCCGACCCCGCCCGCCGCGCCGAGCTGGCGCGGGACGCCGACCTGATCGCCCTGCTGGCGAAGCTGGAGACCGTCGAGGTCGTCGAGGGCGGGCCCGATCCCCACCCTGCGGGCGCGGGCGTGGCCGGTGCGGTCGAGGTCTTCCTGCTCATGAAGGGGCTCGTGGACCTGGACCGGGAACGGTCGCGGCTCGGCAAGGAACTGGACAAGGCGCTCTCCTTCGTCGAAGCTAACCGTCGGAAGCTCACGAACGAGAGCTTCGTCGCCCGGGCGCCCGCCGAGGTGGTGGCCCGGCAGCAGGAAATGCTCGCCGAGAGCGAGGCGCGCGCGGAGGCCCTGCGCCGCCGGCTCGACGCGCTGGGGGAGTGAACCGCGAGGTGCCCGCCGTGGAGAACGACCGTCCCGCCTCGACGACCCCGGGCGCCATGGTGCGCGCGGCCCGCGAGGCGTCGGGGCTGTCGCTGGCCGATCTGGCGGCCGCCACGCGCATCCCGGTCGCCCAGCTGCGGGCCCTCGAGGCCGACGACCACGACCAGCTCTCCGGCCCCCTCTACGTGCGCAGCTTCCTGCGCTCCTGCGCCGAAGCCCTGGATCTCGACCCGCACGACCTGCTGGCCGCCTACGACAGCCGCTGCCCCGCGGCCGCGGCGCCCCCCGTGGTCGTGCCCGTCTGGTCCCAGGAGACGGAGGTCCGCCGCGCGGCCGCCTTCCCCTGGCGCCGGGCCGTCCTGCCGGCCGCGGCGCTGCTGGCCGTGGCCCTGCTCGTGCTGGTGATCGTCCGCCTCGCCGGCGGCGGCGACGCGGGCCAGAGCAGGGCCGGCGGAGGCCGTCGGCGGATGAAGACCCGGGCCGCCAGCGGCGCGAAGCGCTCGGCGATTCCCTGCGCGAGGCCTGGAGCCCGCTGACGAACCTGGCCGCTGCCGATTCCCTGGCGCTGGCGGCGGCGATTCCGCCGCCGCGGACAGCCTCGCCGCGCCAGGCGTCGCCGACACCAGCCTCGCGGCGCTCGCGGCCTCGGCCGACAGCGCCGCGGCCGCCGCGGATTCCCTGGTCCCGGCGGCGCTCGCCGCGCCGCCCCGCGTGATCGTCCCCTCGGCCGACGAGCTGGCCGTGCTGGCGTCCCTGCCCGCGGGCGATCACGACCTGCCCTTCGCCGACGGCTCGCGCTGGCCCCTGGTGCTGCGCGTCGTGACCCGCGGCCGCGTCGATTACGCGGTGGGCGCCGACGGGCAGCGCAACGCCCCGAACGTGACGTGGCTCGCCCGGCCGTCGGGCCTGCCGGTCGAGGGCGTGACCGCGGGCGTCGTCTACTCGCTCGGCTGGCGCAACGTCTCCTACTGGGGGGCCCGCGACCACTTCCTGCTGAAGCTCTCCGCCGCCGAGGACGTCACCGTCACCCTCAACGGCCGTCCCGTGCCCATCCCGACCCGGCTCGTGGGACGCGAGTGGGTCCTGGACCGCTCGTTGCTGGACCGTTAGGAACCGTGGTGAGCGTCTTCCGCCTGCAGGCCCCCTTCGAACCCCGCGGCGACCAGCCGGCGGCGATCCGCGCCCTGACCGACGGCGTGCTCGCCGGCCGCGCGCGCCAGACCCTGCTGGGGGTGACCGGCAGCGGGAAGACCTTCACGCTGGCCAACGTGATCGCCGAGACCGGCCTGCCCGCCCTCGTCTTCAGCCACAACAAGACGCTCGCCGCCCAGCTCTACGGCGAGTTCAAGGGCTTCTTCCCCGACAACGCCGTCGAGTACTTCATCTCGTACTACGACTACTACCAGCCCGAGGCCTTCGTGCCTTCCACCGGCACCTACATCGAGAAGGACGTCAGCATCAACGAGGAGATCGAGCGCCTGCGCCTGCGCACCACCTCCTCGCTGCTGACGCGCAAGGACGTCATCGTCGTGGCGAGCGTGTCGGCCATCTACGGCCTCGGCAACCCCGCCACCTTCCACCGCAACATCCTGCCCCTGAAAACCGGGCAGCCGCTGGAACGCGACGATTTCCTGCGGCGCCTCGTGGAGATCCACTACGAGCGCCGGGACGAGGGCGGCTACGGCACCTTCCGCGTGCGCGGCGACACCGTCGACGTCCGCGCCGCCTTCGACGAGCGCGTGCTGCGCGTGGAGTTCTTCGGGGGCGCCGTCGAGCGCCTCGGCTTCGTCGACGGCCTGACCGGCCGGCCCCAGCTGCGCGTGGAGGAGGCGCAGGTGCACCCCGCCCGCCAGTTCGTGGTGGAGAAGGACCGCCTCGAGGAGATCCTCGACGGCATCGGGCGGGATCTCGAGGCGCGCCTCGCCGAGTTCGACGCCTCGGGCCGCGCCGTCGAGGCCCAGCGCCTCGCCTCGCGCACGCGCTACGACATGGAGATGATCCGCCAGGTCGGCTACTGCAACGGCGTCGAGAACTACTCGCGCTACTTCGACGACCGCCTTCCCGGCGACCGTCCCGCCTGCCTGTTCGACTACTTCCCGGAGGATTTCCTGCTCGTGATCGACGAGTCGCACGTGACCGTCTCCCAGCTGGCGGCCATGTGGCGCGGCGACCGCTCGCGCAAGGAGACGCTCGTGGAGCACGGCTTCCGCCTGCCCAGCGCGCTGGACAACCGACCCCTGCGCTTCGAGGAGTTCGAGGGCCTGATGCCGCGCACCATCTTCGTCTCCGCCACGCCGGGCGACTACGAGATGGCGGCCTGCGGCGGGGAGTTCGTCGAGCAGGTCATCCGGCCCACCGGGCTCATCGATCCGCCGGTGGACATCATGCCGGTGGCGAACCAGGTGGACGACCTGATCGGCCGCGCCCGCGCCGTCGTCGCGGCCGGCGGGCGCGTCCTGGTCACCACCCTGACCAAGCGCATGGCCGAGGACCTCAGCGAGTACCTGCAGCGCCTGGGCCTGCGCGTCGCCTACATGCACGCCGACATCGCGGCCCTGGACCGCGTCGAGATCATCCGCAAGCTGCGCCTGGGCGAGTGCGACGTGCTGGTGGGCGTCAACCTGCTGCGCGAGGGGCTGGACCTGCCCGAGGTGGCGCTGGTGGCCGTGCTGGACGCGGACCGCGAGGGGTTCCTGCGCTCGGAGCGCTCGCTGATCCAGACCGCCGGCCGCGCCGCGCGCAACGCCGAGGGGCGCGTCGTGATGTACGCCGACCGGATGACCGATTCGATGAAGCGGGCGATCGGGGAGATGGAGCGCCGCCGCGCCAAGCAGATCGCCTACAACACCGAGCACGGCATCACGCCGCGGACGATCCTCAAGACGCGCGAGGAGATCCTGCAGGCCACGATGGCGGCCGGCGCCGAGACGGGCGGCGGGGCGTCGCAGGCCCGGGACGCCGCGCTGGCCTCGCTGCGCGACCGCACCGGCGGGCCGGCGAAGAGCCCGCGCGAGATCGTCGAGATGCTGGAGGCCGAGATGGAGGCCGCCGCCGCGGGGCTGGACTTCGAGCTGGCCGCCGAGCTGCGCGACCGGCTCGAGGACCTGCGCGCCCAGTGGGGCCTGCCGCAGCGGCGGGCGGGATAGGAGGGGCATGACGGACCGCAGCGACGCTTTCGGATTCCCCCACGGCGACTGGCTCGAGGCGCTGCTGGCGGCCAGCCTCGCCGAGGACGTCGGGACGGGCGACGCGACGACCGCCGTCGCCGTCGCGCCGGACCTGACGGCCGAGGGCTGGATCGTCGCCCGCCGCGACGGCGTCGTCGCCGGGCTGCCGCTGCTGCCGCTGCTGTTCCGGCGGCTGTCCGCGGCCGTGGACATCGAGCCGCTCGCCGCGGAGGGCGAGCGCGTCGCGGCGGGACGGCGCCTGGCGCGGCTCGCGGGGCCGGCGGCGCCCATCCTGACCGGCGAGCGCACGGCGCTGAACTTCCTGCAGCACCTCGGCGGCATCGCCACGCTGACCGCGCAGTACGTCGACCGCGTGGCGGGCACCGGCTGCGCGGTGCTGGACACCCGCAAGACGCTGCCCGGCTTCCGCCTGCTCGACAAGTACGCGGTGCGCTGCGGCGGCGGCGCCAACCACCGCTTCGGCCTCTACGACCGCATCCTGCTGAAGGACAACCACTGGGCGGCGCGCGCGGCGCCGCTCGCGGCGCTCGTGGCCCGCGCCCGGGCGGAGTTCCCCGGCCTGGCCGTCGAGGTGGAGGTCGACACGCTCGCCCAGCTGGACGAGACGCTGCCGCTGGGCGTGGAGTGGATCCTCCTGGACAACTTCGCGCCCGACCTCGCGGCCGAGGCCGTGCGCCGGCGGGACACCGGACCAGCGCGCGGACGTGCCACCCGCCTGGAGGCCAGCGGCAACGTGGACCTCGGCACGGTGCGCGCCTTCGCCGAGACCGGCATCGACGCCGTCTCGGTGGGACGCCTCACGCACTCGGCCCCCGCCTGGGACCTGGGGCTCGACTTCGCGCCGCGGGGGGGAACGCCGTGATCTCCCGCCTCGGGCGCGACTGGTTCGGCCTGACGAGCTTCGATCCCGGCCGCGGCCGCACCGAGGACGGGTTCCTCTACGTGCTGGAGGACGTGGGCTCCACCAGCGACTTCCTGCTCGGGCGCGGCGCGCCGGCGACCGGGCGGCTCTGCCGCTGGGACGGCTGGGGCTGGCAGGCCGGACAGCGGCAGCTCCTGCAGCCGCCGCCCGACGCGCGCCCGGGCAGCGTGGCGGTCGCGCGCCGCCAGAGCGCAGGCCGCGGCCGGCTCGGCCGCCGCTGGCACGGGCAGGGCGGCCTGCTGATGTCCTGGAACATCGACCCGGTCCCGTCCCCGCCGGTTGCCGGCCTGGCGGTCTGGACCGGCCTGACCGCCGTCCTGGCGCTGGAGGAGTTGACAGGCTTGCCGGTCCGCCTGAAGTGGCCCAACGACGTGTTCCTGGGCGGGCGCAAGCTCGGCGGCATCCTGCTGGACTTCATGGTCCTGACGCCGCGGCCCCGGCTGGTGGCCGGGCTGGGCCTGAACGTCGGCCGCCTGCCGGCGGACCTGCCGCCCGACGTGCGCGCGCGCGCCGCGGTCCTGCCCCCGGACCCCGCGCGGTGGCGGACGCTCGGCGAACTGGCCGCAGCCGTGCTGCGCCGCTGGCAGGGCGGCCTGGAGCGATTCCTGGACGCCGGCTGGGACGAGTACCGCGCCGACTACGAACGGGTCGACGCGCTGGCCGGCCGCCGCGTCGCCCTCGCCAGCGGCAGTGAGCGTCGCGAAGGCCTCGCGATCGGGATCGACGACACCGGGGCGCTGCTGCTGCGGCACGGCGACGGCCGCGTCTCGACGGCGCTGGCCGGGGACGTGCACGTGCTCGGCGTCGGCCCGGCTTCGCCGCCGGCGCCGGGGAGGGGATGACCATGCTCGTGGTGGACGTCGGCAACACGCGCACCAGCGCGGCGGCCTGGTCCCCGCCGCGGCGGCCGCCACGGGCGACATCCGGTTCAGCGAGATCGAGCACCTGCCCACGCCGCGCGACGCGGCCGGCCGGGAAGCCCTGCGCGACGCGCTGGCCGCCTTCGCGCGCCGCCGCGGCCTGCGGCGCGCCGCGGTCGCCTCGGTCGTGCCCGAGATCACCGGCCTGCTGCTGGCGGAGCTGCCGGGCGCCGTCGCCGCCGATCACACCGCGCCGCTGCCCTTCGTGACGGCCCTCGCCGAGCCGGCCGCCACGGGCGCGGACCGGTTCTGCGACATGGCGGCCGCGGCCGGCGACGGCCTGCGCGACGCGCTGGTGGTGGACATGGGCACCGCCACCACGTTCAACGTGCTGCAGGCGGGCGTCTTCGTCGGCGGGCTGATCGCCCCCGGCGCCGAACTCGCGGCCCGCGCGCTGGGGGAGCGGGCCGCGCGCCTGCACCCGGTCGTGCCCGCGCCGGTCGCCGCCGAGGCGCAGCCCGACACCCACGGCGCCCTGGTCGCCGGTTGCTACCTCGTCGGCGTCCACGGCGTGGTCGGGACGGTCGCCGCCCTGCAGGCGCGCCACGGTCCGCTGGACGTCGTGCTGACCGGCGGGCAGGCGGGCCTGCTCGGCGACGCCGCGACGCCCTTCCCCGGCACCGCGGCCTGGCGCCGCGACCCGCTCTGGACGCTCAAGGGCGCGGCCCTGCTCGGCGCCGCGTCCGTCCGCTGACCGCGCCCGATCCTTGCTTGACGCCCGCCTGACGATCCCCTTTGCTGATCGCGGGCGAGCCGCCAGGCTGCCGCTCCCCGCCGTCCCCGTCCACCCGTCCGGAGGTCCGAGATGCGCCGTTCCCGCTCCCTCGCGCGCCGCTGGTGCGCGCCGTTGCTGCTCGCGCTGGTCCTGGCCTGCCCGGCGCCGCGCGCCGCCGCCGCCCTGCCCGGCAAGGCGCCCGTCGATTCGCTCCATTTCCTGATCGAGTCCGAGGGCGCCAACGCCGGCTGGATGTCCGCCGTCAGGGTCGTGCACGCGGACGGGCGCGTGGTCTACCACGGCGCCGGCACCATCCGGGGCACCACGAGCCTGAAGTGGACCCTGGAGATGACGCCCGACCTGCGCAGCTTCGTGCGCGCGACGACCTGGCTGAAGACGCCCCAGCAGGAGCTGGAGATCTCGAGCGTCCACGTCCCCGACGGGAAGCCCGAGGTGTCGGCCACGGTCAACGGCACGAAGATGCCGGTGCCCGCCGAGAAGCTGCCCGCGCAGGCGGTCTACCTGCCGCAGGGGGCGGCCACCGCGCTGATGGCCCTCAGCGACCTGCTCGCGTCGCAGGACGCCGCGTCCTACGCCGCGACGCTCGCGGCGACCAACGGCATGCAGAAACTGGACCTGGCGGTGCGGGGGCTGGGCGTCGGCACGCTCGCGCAGAAGGGGGCCGAGGTGCCCGTGCGCAGCTTCGAGCTGACCGTGACGCACAAGGACCTGAAGCAGCCGATCGTCCTGAAGATCCACCAGCACCCCGACGGCAGCTTCTTCGGCGTCGAGACGCCGCAGGGGCGGATCCTCTCCACCACAGGTGCGGCGCCCTCCGGCGCCGGGGCGGGCGCCGGCAGCGCCGAGATGACCGTCGCCGGCGACGGCGTGGCGCTCGCCGCCGTCCTGACCGTGCCCCCACCGGGCAAGGATCCGGCCGTCAAGGCCGCCGGTGTCGTGCTCGTCGCCGGTCCCGCGCAGAACGGCCGCGACGCCGAGTCCGCCGGCTTCCGTTTCTACGAACACCTGGCGACCGAACTCGCCGCGGCCGGGATCGCCACGCTGCGCTACGAGCCGCGTCCGCCCGCCGGCGGCGCGCTGGCCCTGGAGGACATGGCCCGCGACGCGGCGGCGGCCGCCGCCGCGCTGGGCGCGGCCGCCGGCGTGGATCCCGCGAAGATCCTGCTGCTGGTCCAGGGAGAGGGCGGCATGCTGGCGGGCGAAGCGGCCGCGCTCTGCGCGCAGGCCGGACGCCCCGTGAAGGGGCTGATCCTGGTGGGCCGCCCGCGCGCCCGGGACGCCCCTGGCGCCCGACCCTGGCCCGCGACCCGCGACCGGCCCTGCTGGCGGCGGGCCTGCCGCTGATGCTGCTGCACGGGGATCGCGACGACGCGGTCCCGTCCACGGAGGCGACGGCGCTGAAGGAGTGGCTCAACGCGCAGGGCCACCTGAAGGTGGCCTGCACGGTGGCGGTCGGGCTGAACCACAGTCTGCAGGAGGTCCCGGCCGCGGGCGGCGAGCCGGCGCCGGAATGCGGCAAGGGCGTCGTCAAGCGCATCGCGGGCTTCGTGGCCCAGTGCGCCCGCTGACGTGAGGTGAAACCGCTGACGATCAGTTCCGCCCCGTGACGACCGGGTCGAGCAGGACCCGGCACTCGAACGGGGCGAGGGTGACCCGCAGGCCCCGCTCGCGCACCTCGGCGAGCGGGGCTTCCTGCGTGAAGCCGGTGCGCGGGTCGTGCAGGCGCAGCACGCCCGCGCCCGCGGCGGGCAGCGCCAGCGCTTCGGCCAGGGTGCCCGTCCGCAGGTCGCCGCGGGCGTTGCGGCAGGGCGCCGAACGCACCAGGGTGCCGGTGAGCGTGGCCGGCCCGTTGTTGAACAGCACGAGGCAGCGGCGCCCGTCGCGGCCGTTCACGTGGGCGAAGACGTCCTCCTGGGCGTTGCCGTCGTCGTCGACCAGGTCGAAGAGCCGGAACAGATCGGCGCCCGCGAACAGGGCGCGCTCGCGCAGCAGCGGGAAGATCATCGTCGCCTGGTGGGCCAGGAAGCCCTCGTCGGGCGTCTCGTCGCGGTAGGCCCGCGCGTACTCCATGCCGTACTTCTCGGTGTAGCCCTCGAACTGCCCGTGCGCGATCAGCGGCAGGCCCGGCAGCGTCGCCATGAGCGCGCAGACGCCGAAGTAGTGCTCGCCCTTGCCGAACTGGCTCTCGGCGGTGGCCTCGTCGGGATTGCTCATGAAGTTCACGAAGCGCTGCAGGATGGCCGGGTCGTAGGCCAGGACGTTCTTGAGGGAGCGGCGGTACTTGGCGTTGTCGCGGTCGCGCAGCATGTGCATGAAGGCGCTGTTGTAGACGCGGTGCATGCCCAGCGTGCGCACGAAGTAGCCCTCCATGAGCCAGAAGGCCTCGGCCAGCAGCAGCGTGTCGGGCGCCTCCTGCGCCACGCGGTCCACGACCTCGCGCCAGAACTCCCGCGGCATGGCCGCGTCGAACGCCTCCTGCGACAGGGCATGCGCCGCGCGTCCCGGGATGTCGCTGCCCTCGCCGGGGGCGGGGTACCAGAGCCGCCGCACGTGGCGGCGGGCCAGCACCATGGCGGCGTCGAAGCGGATCACGGGGAAGCGCCGCGCCACGGCCAGCACTTCCTGGATCACGGCCTCCCGGGCCGCGGGGTTCAGGTAGTCGATCTGCGCGGTGTCGTTCCACGGCATGCTGGTGCCGTCGTTGCCGTGGTAGATGTAGCGGGCGCGGCCGGTGGCGCGGTCGGTGCGGCGGAAGACGATCGCGGCGTCGCTGTGGTCGGCGTAGTGGTCCTCCAGGTGGATGGCCGCGCGCGGGTCGGGCGAGAGGTCCTCGCCGGTGAAGGAGTAGGCGGGGTACGGCGGGTGATCGAGGCCCAGGAACAGGTCGGGCCGCTCGATGACCCAGCGCCCGTCGAGGCCGGTGTGGTTGGGCACCATGTCCCCGGCCAGCCGCACGCCGCGCGCGCCGGCGCGCTGCTTGAGGTCCTCGAGCGCCGCCTCGCCGCCGAGATCGTCGGCCACGCGGTACTCGTCCAGCGCGTAGGCGCTGGCGAGCGCCTCGGGGTTGCCGCGGCGCTGCTTGATGGTGCGCGAGGCCCGGCTGCGCTGCCAGATGCCGATCAGCCACAGGCCGGTGACGCCGCGCGAGGCGATCTCGTCCAGCTCCTCGTCGGGCACCTGGTCCAGGCGCACGACGGGCCGGCCGTAGCGGCGCGCCAGCTGGTGGAGCCACACGTGCGTGTTCTTGGCGAGCAGGACCAGGCTCGGCATCCAGGCGCGGTCGTGGCTGTAGCGGACGGGCTCCTGCTCCTCGGAACGCGCAACTGGCGCTGCGCCGGCGGCGGGGGACGCCGTCTCGGTGAAGCTGATCTCGGGCGCGGGACCGGTCCCCTCGAAGCGCGCGCGTCGTTCCTCGTGCAGCACGCCCGCGGCCAGCAGCAGGGGGGGGGCCCCCTCGCCGAGCCAGGGAGCCCACGCCTCGTGGGCGCGCAGCAGCTGGGACAGCAGATCGTCCGGTGCGAGCCGTTGCGGCAGCACGAGCAACTCGGCTAGGCTGCCGACCTGCGCATCGAAGGCCGGCAGGCGGCCGAGGAAGGACAGCAGGCTCGGCCAGGCCCGGGCGTAGCCCGGGCGGGCGCGCAACGGGGTGTCGTCGATGAGGCCGCGCAGCGGATCCAGGGCGCGGTTCCCGCCGGCCAGGCCCAGCAGCAGCAGGGGCAGCAGCCAGCCGGCGTCGGCGTCCGTTCCGGCGAGCCCGATGTTCCCATCGCGCCCGGCGGCCGGGACGTCGGCGCCCAGCGCGCGCCGCAGCGCGGCCACGTCATCGCGCCCGAGATCGTCCTCGAGCCAGCGACGGGCGGCCTGCCAGAGGCTCGGGTCGCGTCGGGCGGCGAAGCGGCGCAGCAGGACCGCCGCCGCGGCCGTGAGCAGCACCAGCGCCTGGATCTGCCCGGCGTGGATCCAGGGCCCGCCGGCCTCGCGCCGGGTCTCGTTGAAACGGGCGGCGACGGCGTGGGCCGCGCCCAGGGCGCGGCCGGGGTCGCTCTGCAGCAGCTCGTCCCCCGATGCGGCGAGGCCGAAGGGATCGCCCAGGGCGGCGGGCGGCAACAGGTCACACAGTCGGATCCGGTCGGACATGCAGGCTCCCATCAGGGTCGGTGAATGGACGGGTTCAGGGTAATGGACCACGCGCCGAGTGCAAGCGCGGTTTCAACATGACAAGATGACAGACCTCTGGCGCGACGAATGTCAGAGGCGGGGAATCGGTCTTGCCGGGGTCCGTGGCGGTGCTATATTGCCGCCCTGGCAATCCCGGGCCGAGAGTGCTAATGGTCGGCCTTGTTCCCTCACAGGCAGAAGGAGGCGGAGAAGATGGCTCTCAGCATCAAGCCCCTTGCGGATCGCGTCATCGTCGAGCCGATGGAGGCCGAGACGATGAAGGGCGGCATCATCATCCCCGACACGGCCAAGGAGAAGCCCCAGCGGGGCAAGATCGTGGCGGTGGGTCCCGGCCGCGTGGCCGAGGACGGCAAGCGCGTCGCTCCCGAGGTCAAGAAGGGCGACGTCGTGCTGTACGGCAAGTACTCGGGCACCGAGGTCACCGTCGGCAACAACGACTACCTGATCCTGCGCGAGGGCGACGTCCTCGCCATCCTCTAGGCATCCGGACGACCGCAAAGGAGATTTCGACATGGCCAAGATGATCAAGTTCGACGCCGATGCGCGCGACAAGCTGAAGAGGGGCGTCGATCAGCTCGCCAACACCGTGAAGATCACCCTCGGCCCCCGCGGCCGCAACGTGATCCTCGACAAGAAATACGGCTCGCCCATCGTCACCAACGACGGCGTGACCATCGCCAAGGAGATCGAGCTGGCCGATCCCTTCGAGAACATGGGCGCCCAGATGCTGAAGGAAGTCGCCAGCAAGACCAACGACGTGGCCGGCGACGGCACCACGACCGCGACCCTGCTGGCCCAGGTCATCATCCGCGAGGGCATGAAGAACCTGGCCGCCGGCGCCAACCCGATGTACATGAAGAAGGGCATCGAGGCCGCCACCGCCGCCGCCGTCGACTCGCTGAAGAAGCAGTCGAAGGTCGTGCGCGACAGCGCCACCATCGCCTCGGTCGCCTCCATCTCGGCGAACAACGACGAGTCGATCGGCAAGATCATCGCCGAGGCGATGGAGAAGGTCGGCAAGGACGGCGTGATCACCGTCGAGGACGCCAAGGGCACCGAGATGGAGCTGGACGTCGTCGAGGGCATGCAGTTCGACCGCGGCTACCTCAGCCCGTACTTCATCACCAACCCCGAGACGATGAAGGTCGAGCTGGACGAGCCCGTCCTGCTGGTCCACGACAAGAAGATCAGCACGATGAAGGACATCCTGCCGATCCTCGAGAAGGTCGCGCAGATGGGCCGCCCGCTGCTGATCGTGTCCGAGGACATCGACGGCGAGGCCCTGGCCACGCTGGTCGTCAACAAGCTGCGCGGGACCCTGCAGGTCGCCGCGGTCAAGGCGCCCGGCTTCGGCGACCGCCGCAAGGCCATGCTCGAGGACCTGGCCGTGCTGACCGGCGGCCGCGTCATGTGCGAGGACGCCGGCCTGAAGCTGGAGAACACCACGACCGCCGACCTCGGCCGCTGCTCCAAGGTCACCATCGACAAGGACAACACCACGATCGTGGGCGGCAAGGGCAAGTCGGCCGACGTCAAGGCCCGCATCCAGCAGATCCGCGCCCAGATCGAGGACACCACCAGCGACTACGACCGCGAGAAGCTGCAGGAGCGGCTGGCCAAGCTGGCCGGCGGCGTCGCGGTCATCCGCGTCGGCGCGATGACCGAGTCCGAGATGAAGGAGAAGAAGCACCGCGTCGAGGACGCCCTGTCGGCCACCCGCGCGGCGGTCGAGGAGGGCATCGTCGCCGGCGGCGGCGTGGCGCTGCTGCGCGCGGCCAAGGCCATCACCGACCTGAAGCTCGAGGGCGAGGCCGCCGTCGGCCGCGACATCGTGGCCCGGGCGGTCGAGGAGCCGGTCCGCATGATCGCCGAGAACGCCGGCGTCGAGGGCTCGCTGGTCGTCGCGCACCTGCGCTCCGAGAAGAAGGCGACCGTCGGCTTCAACGCGGCCAAGATGGTCTACGAGGACATGTTCGAGGCCGGGATCATCGACCCGGTCAAGGTGACCCGCTCGGCCCTGCAGAACGCCGCCTCGATCGCGGCGCTGCTGCTGACCACCGAGGCCTGCGTCACCGACGAGCCGGAGAAGGACAAGCCGATGGCCGGCGGCGGCGGCGGCATGGGCGGCATGGGCGGGATGGACATGATGTAGTCCGTCGCGTTCCGCGCGATGCGAGGGCGGTTCCCAGTCCCCGCCCTTCACCAACAAAAGGCCCCTCCATGGGCTCCCAGATGTTCATACCCTTTTCCACGCCACATGCACATGTCCCACCCGTTTGAGTAAACTTGACAAAGCGAGGCTGTATCACGTTCAAAAAGAAAAAAATAAGAGTCGTGATGGTAGGTGAACGCAACTGAAGTATGCGTTCTGGCACCCGGCCTCGCCTCTTCTCGAAACCAGAACGGTCTTTTGTGCTGGCCGGTGCGCCGCCATCGGCTACTGTAGGCGGACCATGCGCATCCTGCAGATCGGCAAGTACTATCCGCCCGCCAAGGGCGGGATGGAGACCGTCCTGGCCGCCATCACCGACGGCCTGCTCGCCCGCGGCGACGAGGTCGACGTGCTGGTGGCGGGCGAGGCGCGCCGCACGATCCGCCGGCCGCTGCCGGCGCCCGGCGGCGGGAGCGGTGAACTGGTGCGTTGCGGCGTGGCCGCGACGTTGGCCTCGCAGCCGCTCATGCCGGACCTGGCGGCCGAGCTGCGCCGGCTGCTGCGCCGCCGCCCCGACGTCGTCACCCTCCACTGGCCCAACCCCCTGGCCGCGGCCGCGCTGCTGGCGTCGGCCCGCGGGCCCGGCGCGGGCCGGCTCACCGTCTGGTACCACGCCGACATCACGCGCCAGCGGCTGGGCGCCGCCCTGCTGCGGCCGCTCGTGCGCCGGCTGCTGGCGCGCTGCGACGGCGTCGCGGTGTCGTCGGCGAGCCTGCGCGACCAGTCGCCCCTGCTGGCGCCGCACGCGGCGCGCACGGCGGTCATCCCGTTCGGCATCGATCCCGGCCCGTGGCGGGTGGGCACGCATCCCGGGCGCGGGCCCCTGCTGTTCGTCGGCCGGCTGGTCTATTACAAGGGGATCGAAGTGCTGCTCGAAGCCGTGGCGCGTCTGCCCGGCGCGCAGCTGGACATCGTGGGCGACGGCCCGCTGCGCGCCCGCCTGGCGGCGCGCGCGGCGCAGCCGGACCTCGCGGGTCGGGTCCGGTTGCGGGGCGAGCTGGACGACGGCGCGTTGCGGTCGGTGATGTCCGGCGCCGCGGGACTCGTGCTGCCGAGCCTGCTGCGGGCCGAGACCTTCGGCCTGGTCCAGCTGGAAGCGATGGCCGCCGGCCTGCCCGTCGTCGCCACCCGCCTGCCGACCGGCGTCGCCGAGGTGACGGTGCACGGCGAGACGGGATGGCTCGTGACGCCGGGCGATCCGGCGGCGCTCACTGCGGCGCTGGCCGAACTGCTGGCCGACCCGGTGGAGGCCGCGCGCAGGGGAGAGGCGGGTCGGCGGCGCGTGGAGTCCCGCTTCCACCGCGACCGCATGGTCGCGGAGCTGGCGGACTGGTACGCGCGGCTCATGGACCGGACGGGAGGCGGGAAGCGTGGGCTTTGAGTTCCTGGTGCCCTGGCACGCCTTCCTGCCCCGTGAGGGCGGCCACGTCGTGGTGTGTTACGGCCACCAGGACGCGTTGCGTCTGCGCGACGCCGTCGCCGCGGCGCTCGACGACACGACTCTTGCCGACGCCAGCGTTCCCTGCCTCTGCTGCGAGATGGGACCGGCAGATCTCGACGCGGCGGCGGTCGACGCCCTCGCCGCGCAGCATCCCGACCGGGTGGTGCTCGTGGCGGCCGCGACGGCGGTCGCTGACCTGCCCGCCCGCACGTCGCTGGCCCTGCCGGTCGTGCCGCTGACCCCGGCCGCGGAGCGCGGCTGGGACGCGCTGCTGGACGAGATCTGCGGGCCGGCCGGCCTGCTCGCGCGGGCGGCCGCAGGCACGCCCGCGGCTCCGGCGCTGCTGCGGCTCGACGACTGCCTCGACAGCATCGGCCTCTTCGCGGCGCTCGACCGGCTGATGGAGGAGCGGGGCGTGCCGATCTTCATCCTGGGCGAGGTGCGTGGTCCGCAGCCGCGGCTGCGCGCGGCCTTCCGCGCCGCGGGGCCGCCGCCGCGACCCGCCCCCTCAGTGGGGAAGAACTCGTGAACCGCGACGACCGGCGGGACTGGGCCGTGATCCTGGCCCGCGGCGAGTCGCGGCGCATGGGCGCGCCGAAGGGTCTCGTCGTGTTGCCGGACGATCCGCGTCCCCTGCTGCTGCGGGTGGCGGAACTTCACGACGCCTGCGGCCGGCCGCTCTGCATCGTCACCACGCCGTCGTTGGCCGCGGCCTACGCCGGCGCGCTGACGCGGCGCCTGCAGCCGGTGTGGGCGCTGCACCCGGCCGGCGGCGACACCGCCGCCTCGGTCCTGGCGGCGGTCGCCCGTTTGCGCAGTCGCGCCACGCACCTCTGGCTGCACCCGGTCGACGTGCCCCTGGTCGCCGCCGCGACGTGCGGGCTGCTGGCCGCAGCCTCGGCGCGCGATCCCGCGGCGGTGATCGTCCCGGTGTTCGGGACGGGACGCGGTCACCCCGTCGTGGCGCCGCTGGCGCCCTGGCTGGACCACGATCCCGCCGACCACGACGGCCCCATGCGCGACCTCATCGAGGCGACGGAGGTCCGCGTCCTGCGACTGCCCGTGCAGGATGCGGGTGTGGTGCAGGACTTCGACCGGCCGTCGCGACCGGCGGCGGGGGAACTCGCGGCGGCATTGAGGTTTGAAACAGACCAGCGACGAGCGGAGCGGGACCGGTCCCGACGGCGTTCCGCAAGGATCCGGGCTACATTGACACGATCCGGGGGATGTTCTATGTTCCCGTGTCCGCGTCAGATCCCGGACCAGCGCCCCCACGATCACTGCACCGCGACCCGCGGGTCGCGACGGAGGTGTCCCGTGCCGAGACGGACCCAGAACTCGCCGCTGACTTTCGCCTTGAGTCTCCTGCTTCTGGCGACGGCCGGACTCGCCGCCGCCGCCTGTCCCGAGGGCCAGCAGAAGGAAGCCGACTTCGCCTTTTCCCAGGCGGGCGACTTCATCAAGGCCCAGAGCTGGGCGCAGGCGATCCCGCAGCTGCAGTCGGCGCTGAGCATCTGCCCCGAGCACGCCAATTCCCTGAAGTACCTGGGCAAGGCCTTCTTCGCCACGGAGGATTTCGCGCAGGCGCGCACCACCTTCGAGCGCCTGATCGAGGTCCGCGGCAAGGACGCCCAGTCCGGCGACTACATGGACCTGGGCAAGACCTACGCGAAGCTCAAGGAGTACCGCCTCGCCCGCCAGGCGTACGTCAACGCCAGCCGCCTGGCGCCCGAGGACTGCTCGATCCTGTTCAACCTGGCCGTGATGCACAACGCGGTGAAGGACTTCCCCCGCTCCGTCGAGGCCTTCGAACTGGTGCTGGACGGCTGCCCGAACCTGCGCGAGAAGGTCCTGCCCGAGCTGACCAAGGCCTGCCGCGCCGCGGCCGAGCGCGAGCGCGGCTTCGGCAACGTGAAGGAAGCCGACCTCTACGCGGTGAAGGCCTCCGAGTACGGCTCGCAGGCCGGCGGCAGCACGGGCTACCAGCTCATCGTGGAGAAGATGCGCGCGGGCGACTTCACGGGCGCCGCCGACCTCTGCGACGCCTTCCTGAAGAACAACCCCGAGAGCAGCCGCCGCGACAACGTGATGCTGAACCTGGCGCGCTGCCGCAGCCGCCTGGGCCAGACGGACGCTTCGGTGGCCGCCTACCGTCAGTACCTGGAGCTGAAGCCGTCGGACGGCAAGAGCGCCGGCGAACTTTCCGAGCTGCTGTCGAAGGCCAACCGCAGCGACGAAGCGCTCGCGGTCGCCGAGCAGCACCTCGCCCACCTCGAGGACGAATCGCAGCGGGTCTACCTGGTCTACGCCCAGGGCAAGGCGCTCGAGACCGCCGGCCGCTACATGGAAGCCAAGGAGAAGTTCCGCTGGGTGGCGGGCAACGCCACCGGCGACTACAAGTACTGGTCGCAGGAAGAAATGCAGCGGCAGGACCAGCTCGAGGAGATCCGCCAGCGCCAGCGCCAGAACGCCGGCCGCTGACCGCACCGCCGTCGAACAGCCCCGCGACCGCACCGGCGGCGCGGGGCTTTCCCTGCCGCCGCGCCGCCGCATCCCGACTGGAGCGCCGTGTCCCGACTGCAGCGCCTCGCGCCCTACCTGTTCACCGAGATCGACCGCGCGAAGCGCGCCGCGCAGGCGGCCGGCCGCGACGTGATCGATCTCGGCATCGGCGACCCCGACCGCCCGACGCCCGCGCCCCTGCTCGACGCGATGGCCGAGGCGATCCGCCGCCCGGAGCACCACCGCTACCCGGCCAACCGCGGCTCGGCGGCGCTGCGGCGGGCCGCGGCGGACTGGCTGCGGCGGCGCCACGGCGTGACGGTCGACCCCGACACCCAGGTCCTGGCCCTGATCGGCAGCAAGGAGGGGCTCGCCCACCTGCCGCTGGCGCTGCTGGAGGAGGGGGACGAGGTCCTGGTGCCGGACATCGGGTACCCGGTGTACGCGTCGGCCACGCTGCTGGCCGGCGGCGTGCCGCGGTACTTCCCGCTGACCGCCGCGCGCGGCTTCCTGCCCGACCCCGCGGACCTGGCCGCCGCCGCCGGCGCGCGCACGCGGCTGCTGTTCCTGAACTACCCGAACAACCCCACCGGCGCCACCGCCGCGCCCGGCTTCTACGCCGCGGCCGTCGCCGCCCTGCGCGGCACGGGCGCCGTGGTGGCCAGCGACGCGGCCTACCTCGAGGTGGTGCCCGAGGTCCCGGGAGCCGGCGGCCGCCCGGCGTCCCTGCTGCGCGAGGCGGACGCGTCGCGCGAGCGCGTCGTGGAGTTCCACAGCCTCTCGAAGATGTTCAACATGACGGGCTGGCGCGTCGGTTTCGCGGCGGGCCACCCCGAGGTGATCGCCGCCCTGGAGCAGGTGAAGCAGAACATCGACAGCGGGGTGTTCTCGGCGGTCCAGGAAGTGGCCGCGCAGGCGCTCACCCCCGCGGGCGAGGAACTGCTGCGCGGGGTCATGGCGGTCTACCCGTCCCGCCGTCGGCTGATGGCGGGCGCGCTGCGCGCCGCGGGCTTCGAGGTCTACGAGACCGAAGCCACGTTCTACGTGTGGGCGCGCGTCCCGCGGGGCGAGGACAGCCTCGGCTTCTGCCGGCGCGCGCTGGACGACGAGGCGGTCGTGGTGACTCCCGGCACGGGTTTCGGGAGCGGGGGCGAGGGCTGGTTCCGGCTGTCCCTGACGGCCGCGGACGAGCGGTTGGCCGAAGCTGCGGCAAGATTCAGGAGGCTGTGATGGATTGCATCCGACTCACCGGCATCGACGTGTACGCCTACCACGGGGCCCATCCGGCCGAGCGCGAACTCGGCCAGCGCTTCGTCATCGACGTGGAGCTGTGGACCGACGTGCAGGGCGCCGCGATCAGCGACTCGATGCAGGACGCGCTGGACTACACCCTGGTCCACCAGCGGATCATCGAGCTGACGGCGGGGGAGTCCTTCCAGCTGCTGGAAGCCCTGGCCGGCCGCATCTGCGACATGCTGCTGACCGAGTTCGCTCTGGACGCGGCGACCGTCACGGTCCACAAGCCGAACCCGCCGATCAAGAACTTCCTGGGCAGCGTCTCGGTGACCATCGACCGCACGCGCGAGGACCTGCTGTCCCGCAAAGCCCGCAAGCCCCTGCACCGGCACGGCCACGGGGAGTCGATCCAGTGACGGGCGGCCCCGTGGCGGCGGGGCCCCGGCCGGGCGAAACGACGGCGGCTCTGGGCCTGGGCGGCAACCTGGGCGACCGGCTGTCGGCGCTGCGGCGGGGCTGGGAAGCCGTCGGCGCCCTGCCCGGGGTGCGGCCCCTGGACCGCAGCGGGATCTGGGAGACCGCCTACGTCGGCCCCGGCGGGCCGCAGCCTCCCTACCTGAACGCCTGCGCCCTGGTGGCCACGACCCTCGCGCCACGTGATCTGCTGGCGAGCCTGCAGCGGATCGAGCGGGACTGCGGGCGTCCGCCCGGCACCCATCTGCAGCCGCGGATCCTCGATCTGGACATCCTGCTCTACGGCGACCTGGTCCTGGCCGAGCCGGACCTGGTGATCCCCCACCCGCGTCTGCGCGAGCGGGCCTTCGTGCTGGAGCCCCTGGCGCAGCTGGCGGCGGACCTGGTCCTGCCCGATTCGGGGCTGACAGTGGGGACCGTTCGTGCGATCATCCGCGCCGCAGGCGGGCCGGCGGTGCGCCCCCTGCCCGGAGGAACCCTGGCCTGGGACGGGAGCGATGGCTGAGCACGGAGGCGCGGCGGCGGCGACGCTGCCCTGGCGGTACATCGTCGTGGAGGGCGTGATCGGGGCGGGCAAGACCAGCCTGACCAAGCGCCTGGCCGGTCACATCGGCGCCCAGGTGAACCTGGAGGTCGTGGAGGAAAACCCCTTCCTGGTGAAATTCTACCAGGACCGCTCGGCCCTGGCCTTCCAGACCCAGCTCTTCTTCCTGCTCAGCCGCTACCGCCAGCAGCAGGGGCTGCTGCAGGGCGACCTCTTCGCGCAGACGGTGGTCTCGGACTACCTGTTCGCGAAGGACCGCATCTTCGCCAACCTGAACCTGCGCGACGACGAGCTGGTGCTCTACGACCAGCTGGCCACGATCCTCGAGCAGCGCATCCTGCAGCCCGACCTGGTGATCTTCCTGCAGGCCTCGACCGATGTGCTCATGGAGCGCATCGCGCGGCGCGGCCGCAGTTTCGAGCGCGACATGAACCGCGACTACATCGATGCGCTCAACGGCGCCTACAGCTATTATTTCCACCACTACCGGCAGACGCCGCTGCTGGTGGTGAACACGAACGACTTCGACTACGTGAACGTGCCCCGGGACTTCGAGCGCCTGTTCGAGCAGCTGCGCGAGAGCTTCCAGGGGACCCGGTTCTTCGCGCCCGCCTGACCTTTTCGCCACCACGGGAGCCGCCATGGAGCCGCAGCCGAACCTCGAGGTCTTCGCCGCCCGCAAGCGCGCGGGGGAGCGGATCGTCATGGTCACGGCCTACGACCTCGCCTCGGCGCAGATCGCCCGCGAGGCCGGGATCGACGCGCTGCTGGTGGGCGACTCCCTGGGCATGGTCGTGCTGGGCCACGAGACCACGCTGCCGGTGACCATCGACGACATGGTGCACCACACCGCGGCGGTCGTGCGCGCGCGCCCCGGCGTGCCGGTGATCGCCGACATGCCCTACGGCAGCTTCCACGTTTCGCCCGACGACACGGTCCGCCACGCGATCCGCCTGGTGAAGGACGGCGGCGCCACGGCGGTCAAGATCGAGGGCGGACGCAGCCGCGGCGCGATCCTGGCGGCGCTGCTGGCGGCGGAGATCCCGGTCATGGGCCACCTCGGGCTCACGCCGCAGTCCGTGCACCGCTTCGGGGGCTTCCGGGTGCAGGGTCGCGGGAAGGACGCCGCCGCCCGCCTGCTGGACGAGGCCGCGTTCCTGGAGCAGGCCGGCTGCTTCGCCATGGTCCTGGAGTGCATCCCGGCGGAGCTGGCCGCGCGCGTCACCGCCGCCGTCGGGATCCCGACCATCGGCATCGGCGCGGGTCCCGGCTGCGACGGCCAGATCCTGGTCTTCCACGACCTGCTCGGGCTGTACCGGGGTCGCCGCCCGCGCTTCGTCAAGGCCTACGCCGACCTGGGCGACGCGGCCACGACCGCCCTGCGGCGCTACGCCGAGGAGGTGCGCGGCGGTGTCTTCCCGGCTCCCGAACACTGCTTCCACGACGAGCCGCAAGAGTTCCATGACGTGCCCCAAACGGATCCCGAGCCGGCTCGCGACAACGGGGAAGGCTGACGGCGTGGAACTCCCTGCACACCCGGGGCCGACCTCGCGCGGCTCGCTCCCCTGAGATCCGGCGGCCGGCTGGTGCTGGTGCCCACCATGGGCGCGCTGCACGCGGGCCACCTGTCCCTGGTCGAGAAGGCCGCCGAGCTCGGGCCGGTCGTGGTGTCGATCTTCGTCAACCCGACCCAGTTCGCGCCGGGCGAGGACTTCGGGCGCTACCCCCGCGACCTGGAGCGCGACCTGGACCTGCTGCGCCCGCTGGCGCCCGCCGCCGTCTTCGCGCCCCAGGTGTCGCAGATGTACGCGGGACCCGACGGCACGGCCGTCGAACCCGGTCCGCGGGCGGCCGTCCTCTGCGGTGCGCGCCGGCCCGGGCACTTCCGCGGCGTCGCGACGGTGGTCGTGAAGCTGCTGAACCTGGTCGGACCCGCCGTGGCGGTGTTCGGACGCAAGGACGCCCAGCAGTGCCTGGTCCTGGACGAGGTCGTGCGCGACCTCGCGCTGCCGGTGCGCCTCGTCGACGCGCCCACCCTGCGCGAGCCCGACGGCCTGGCCATGTCTTCGCGCAACCGCTACCTGGAAGGCGACGACCGCCGGCGCGCAACATGCCTCTCGCGGGCCCTGCAGGCGGCGCGGCGCGAGCTGGAGGCGGGCGAGCGCGCCGTCGCCGCGCTCGAGGACCTGCTGGCCCTGCACCTCGCCGACGCCGATGTCGTGGAATACGCCGAAGTCCGGCGCGTGCCTGATCTCGACCGCCCGCAGCGGGCCGAGGGCCGGCTGCTGCTCGCGATCGCGGCCCGCGTCGGGCCGGCGCGCCTCATCGACAACCTGGTCCTGGACGTCGGACCGCGCGAGGTGCGCGCGGCCGCCCTGCTCGAAGGAGGACAACCGTGACCGACGCCCCGCCCGCCCTGCAGGCCGTCGTCCTGGCCGCCGGCAAGGGCACCCGCATGAAGTCCGATCTGCCGAAGGTTCTGCACCGCATCGGCGGGCGCACCCTGCTGGACCACGTGCTGGGCGCGGTGCGCGCCGCGGGCGTGCCCCGCACCGTGGTCGTGGTGGGCCACGAGGCCGAACTGGTGGAGGAGTCCTGCCGGGCGCCCGACGTGGCCTTCGCCCTGCAGCGGCCGCAGCTCGGCACCGGCCACGCCGTGCAGGTCGCCGTGCCGGGCCTGGCCGCCGACGGCTGGACCCTGGTCCTGGCCGGCGACGTGCCGCTGCTGCGTCCGGCCACGCTGCGCCGCCTGGTCGACGCGACGGTCGCGGCCGGGGCGAGCGCCTCGGTGCTGACCTGCGTGGTCGCGGACGCCGGCGCCTACGGCCGCATTGTCAAGGACGCGGCGGGCCGCCTGCAGCGCATCGTGGAGGCCCGCGACGCGTCGCCCGCGGAGCTGGCGATCGGGGAGTACAACACGGGCGTCTTCTGCTACCGGACCGCGGACCTCATCGCCGCGCTCGCCAGGCTCCGTGCGGACAACGACCAGTCCGAGTACTACCTCACCGACACGATCGCCCACCTGGTGGCGGACGGTCGCGCGGTGCAGGCCGTGGCCATCGACGATCCCGACGAGGTGGTCGGCATCAACACGGTCGACGAGCTGGCCGCGGCCGAGACGCTGCTGCGCCGCCGCGGCTGAACGGGAGGGGCGCCGATGGATCGCCTGTACACACCCTGGCGACTGGACTACGTCCGCGACGGCGAACGGCGGGGGCCGGAGTGCGTGTTCTGCGCCTGCCGGGACGGCGGCGACGAGCAGGAGTACATCCTGCACCGCTCCCGCCACTGGTTCGCGATCCTCAACCGCTACCCCTACAACGGCGGCCACCTGCTGCTGGTGTGCAACGAGCACGTCGGCGGGCTGACCGCCTGCGCGCCGGAGGCGGTGACCGACCTGGCGCGGCTGCTCGCGGCCGCGGAGCAGGCGGTGCGCGAGGTCTACCGGCCCCACGGCGTCAACGCCGGCTACAACGGCGGCGCGGCCGCGGGCGCGGGCATCCCCGGTCACTTCCACGTCCACCTGCTGCCGCGCTGGCGGGCGGACACCAACTTCATGACCGTCATCGGGGACGCGCGCGTGATCCCCGAGACCCTCGACCAGACCTACGCCGGCCTGCGGCCGGCCCTGGCGCGGGCGCTGGCCGGCACGGGGCTCTAGGCCGGCCGCGCGCCGCGATTCCCCATTGGTTTCGCGGGGGGGACGGGGTATATTGCACCCCACGCCGGCGGGCATCGGATCGGGCCAGGGGAGGGCACGGATGCGCAAGTCGATGGGAACGGTGCTGCTCACCCTGTTCCTGGGTATCTTGATCGGCGCCATCTTCAGCGAGATCATCGGCCTCTTCCTGGAAGAGGGCTCGGTGGCCCACCAGCTGTTCGTGCGCTCGGTCGATTTCGGACCCGAGCTGAACAAGTGGGACCTGGTGATCCTGGAGATCTCCTTCGGTTTCAAGCTTCACTTCAACTTCATGAGTCTGGTCGGCGTGTTCGTGGCCTCGCAGATGCTGCGCTGGTACCGCTGACCGATCGGAGGGTGGGACATGGCACCGTTCCTCGCCGTCTTCGGCGGCATCGGCTGGGGCGAACTGCTGATCATCGCGTTCGTCGTCCTGATGGTCTTCGGGCCCAAGCGCCTGCCCGAGATCGCCGAGGCGCTGGGCTCCTCGGTCAAGAAGTTCCGTCGCGCCACCCAGGACGCCAAGGACGAGGTCAAGCGCGAGATCGACGTCGCCCGCGCGGAGACGCCCCGCAGCGAGCCGCCCCGCGCCGACGCCGGCAACGGCGGCTCCGCGTCGCCCAAGGACAACTGACCGCCCGCGGCCGCGCTCCGGAGGCAACCGTCGTGATGAGGCAACCGGCAGTCGGCACGCATCGGCGGACGCCGTGAACCTGGCGCAGCTGCTCGACCGGCTCCGCGCCGATCCGACCTTCCTGGACAACGTCACCCGGTGGGAAGTGCTGCCGCCGCGCGCCGCGCGGTACGCCGACTTCCCCGACAGCCTGCACCCGCGCCTGGTCGCGACGCTGCGGGAGCGCGGCATCCCCGCCCTCTACACCCACCAGGCCGAGGCCGTCCGTGCCGCCGCCGCGGGCGAGCCCTTCGTCGTGGTCACGCCCACGGCCTCCGGCAAGACGATGTGCTACAACCTGCCGGTGCTGGACACGATCCTGCGCGACCCGCAGGCCCGCGCCCTCTACCTCTTCCCGACCAAGGCGCTCAGCCAGGACCAGATGCACGAGGTCCACGGCGTGATCACCGACCTCGGCGCCGACATCCGGACCTACACCTTCGACGGCGACACGCCCGAGACGGCCCGCCGCGCGATCCGCAGCAGCGGCCACATCGTGGTCACGAACCCGGACATGCTGCACCAGGGCGTCCTGCCGCACCACACCCTGTGGGTCAAGCTCTTCGAGAACCTGCGCTACGTGGTCGTGGACGAGGTGCACCACTACCGCGGCGTGTTCGGCAGCCACGTGGCGAACGTGCTGCGCCGGCTGCGCCGCATCGCCCGCTTCTACGGCGCCGACCCGCTGTTCATCGGCTGCTCGGCGACCATCGCCAACCCCGGCGAGCTGGCGGCCCAGCTGGCCGGCGGCCCGGTGCGCGTCATCGACGACAACGGCGCGCCGCAGGGGGAGAAGCACGTCATCTTCTACAACCCGCCGGTGGTCAACCGCGAGCTCGGGATCCGCCGCTCGGCCGTCAAGGAGACCCGCGCGCTGGCCGAGCGCTTCCTGGCCGCCGACGCCCAGATGATCGTGTTCGCCCGCTCCCGCACGCGCGTCGAGCTGCTGCTGACCTACCTGGCGCGGGCGGGCCGCCGCACCGGCATCCGCAGCGGCGAGGTGCGCGGCTACCGCGGCGGCTACCTGCCCACCGAGCGGCGCGCCATCGAGCAGGGCCTGCGCGACGGGACGGTGCGGGCGGTCGTCAGCACCAACGCCCTGGAGCTGGGCATCGACATCGGGCGGCTGGACGTGTGCGTGATGTGCGGCTACGCCGGCACGGTGGCCAGCACCTGGCAGCAGGCCGGCCGCGCCGGGCGCAGCCAGAACCTGTCGGTGGCCGTGCTGGTCGCCACCAGCAGCCCCCTGGACCAGTACGTCGTGGCCAACCCGGAGTGGTTCTTCGCCCGCGCGCCCGAGAGCGCGGCCGTCGATCCCGACAACCTCGTGATCCTGGTCAGCCACCTCAAGTGCGCGGCCTTCGAGCTGCCCTTCGACGCGGGCGAGCAGTTCGGCGGCCGCGACGTCGGCGAGATCCTGGACTACCTCGCCGAGCAGGGGATCCTGCACCGCGACGCCGCCCGCTACCACTGGATGGCCGAGACGTACCCCGCCGAGGACGTCAGCCTGCGCAGCGCCGCGCCGGAGAACGTCGTGATCATCGACGCGGACCAGCTCCGCGGCCTGGTCATCGGCGAGATGGACCTGTTCGGGGCCCAGGAGATGCTCCACGACGAGGCGGTCTACATCCACGGCGGGCGGCAGTACCACGTCGACAAGCTGGACTGGGAGCGGCGCAAGGCCTACGTCAAGCCCGTCCAGGTCGACTACTACACCGACGCCCAGCGCAAGACCGAGCTGCGCACGCTCAGCGACGACGAGTCGTCGGACGCGCCGTACGGGCGCAAGGGGCTCGGGGAGATCGGGCTGGTGAGCAAGGTCACGGTCTACAAGAAGATCAAGCTGGGCACCCACGAGAACGTGGGCGCCGGGCGCGTGCACCTGCCGGAGATGGAGCTGCACACCACGAGCTTCTGGTGGGAGCTGCCCGAGGACGCGCACGCCTGGCTCGCGGAGTCCCGCCTGGACCTGGGCGACGCCCTGAAGGGTCTGGCGCACCTGCTCGGGCACGTCGCGCCGGCGTTCATCATGGCCGACCCCTCGGACATCCACGCCCTGCCGATGGTCAAGTCGCCGTTCACCGACCGGCCGACCCTCCACCTCTACGATGCCTACCCCGGCGGCGTCGGCTACGCCCGCCGCATCTTCCTGCAGTTCGACGAGATCACCGCCGCGGCCCTGCGCCATCTCGACCGCTGCGGTTGCGGGCACGGCTGCCCGGCCTGCGTCGGCGTGCCGGCCGACGCCGGCGCGACCGCGCGCGAGGGCGCCCGCCGCCTGCTGGCCGCGGCCTCGCCGGCGGGTTGACGTGGACCTGCGCAGCCGTCTGGCCCGCTTCGAGCCCCTGCACAAGCCCCGCGACGACGACCGCGCCCCGAACCCGCCCGACGAGGCGGCCCTGGCGGCCCTGGGTTTCGCGACGGAAGCGACGGCTGCGGGCCCCGTCTGCCTGCGCTCGGCCCTGGTTCGGGTCGCACCGCCGGGCTCCCTCGCGCCGTTGACCCGGGTCCTGACCGCGCCGGTCCCGGCGGACGTCCCCGCCGGCGGCATCCTGCTGCTGGACACCGAGACCACCGGGCTGTCCGGCGGCACGGGCACCCTGGCCTTCCTGGTGGGGACCGCCTGGTGGGACGGGGACGGGCTGCGCGTCCGCCAGTACCTGCTGACCTCGCCGTCGGCCGAGGACGCGCTGCTCGGGAGCCTGGCGGAGCTCGCGGCCCGCTTCGCGGTGGTGGTGACCTACAACGGCCAGACCTTCGACCTGCCGCTGCTGCGCACCCGCGGCATCCTGTGCCGGCGGCGCGGCCTGCTGGACGGCCTCGCCGGCCTGGACCTCCTGCCGGTCGCGCGCCGTCTCTGGGGCCGCCGGCTGCCGGACTGCCGCCAGGCGACCGTCGAGGTCCGAAGCCGGCTGCACCCACCGCGGCGCGGACGACATCCCCGGCCATCTGATCCCGGCCGCCTGGTGGAACTTCGTGCGTCGCGGCGAGACCGGGACCCTGCGCGAGGTCTGCGAGCACAACCTCTGGGACCTGCAGGGCATGGCCGCGATCCTCGACGCGGCCATCGCGCGTTCGCGCCTGCTGGACGAGCAGCCCACGCCGCGGTCGTTGCCCTGGCAGGACGCCTGGTCCCTGGCGCGTCTCTGCGAGCGACGGTCCGTCGCGCCGGGGGAGGGCCGGACCGCCGCCGCGGCCTGGATCGTCGCCGCGCTGCCCGACGCTGCGCGGCAGGAGGCGCCGCCGCGCTTCTACGCGGACGCCGTCCGGATCCTCAAACGGGTGCGCGACTGGGAGCGCGTCGGCGCGCTGCTGGCGGAGTGTGCGCATCGGCACGGCCCCTCGCCGTGGGCCCACCTCGAGGCGGCGATCCTCTACGAACACCGGCTGGGCGACCCCCGCCGGGCGCTGGCGCACGCGCTGGAGCTGGGCGACGGGCACCGCGCGGCGCGGCTGCGGGCCCGGCTCGGCGATTGAGCCCGTCCGCCGGCGACGGCGGGGTTGCGCCGGGCGGGCGCCGGCGTCATCATGGCGGCGGACAACCGGACGGGAGGATGCCGTGGCCCACGTGACCCGCGACGAAGGACATCTGGTGGTGGCGGCCGTCCGCGTGCTGTCCCACCTCAACGGCGGCTCGCCGACGCCGGAGCAGACCGCCGAGCTGCTGGGCTGGGCGCCGGAGGCCCTGCGCCTGAAGGTGTCGGCCCTGCACGAGCTGGGCATGCTGCACCTGGTGTCCAGCGCCTACGAGAACCACCTCGAGATCCGCGACCACCTGCGGCTCGAACAGCTGGACCAGGAGCAGGGCGGCGCCATGAGCGAGGCCCTGGCCGAATTCGAACAGCGCAAGCGCGAAGAGGCGGAGCGGATGAGCCGCCTGTTCGCGGACGGCGACCACGACCGCAAGCAGCAGGAGAAGCTCAAGGGGATGGGCGAGGGGCTGCTGAAGTTCGAACGCGGCAAGCCCCGCAATCCCTTCGACGACGGCTGATTCCCGCGGCGCTCACGCGGAAGGGCCCCGGTCGCCTGGCAGCGGCGACCGGGGCCCTTCTTGTCGTCGGCAGCGGTGCGGACGTCAGTTCAACAGCGCCGAGCGGTTGTCCTCGATCTTGGCCTTCTCCAGCCGCTCCGTGTACCAGGCGTCGATGACCTCCTGGCGCTTGCGGGCCGAGCACGCTCTGCTCGAGCGCCGGTCGCTGCGCCAGGAAGCCCATCTCGTCGAAGGCCGTGCGCCAGAGCACGCGCAGGGCGTACAGGCCGCGGTTCGTGTCCACCCGGGGCACCAGCGAGCCGATCGGGTTGGCGAAGGCCGCCTTGTTGAAATCCGTGTTGTAGCCGATCCCGCTCACGTTGCCCGTGGCGGTGAAGGTGTCGGTGACGGCGTGGGTCAGGCCGAAGTCGGCGGCGACCTGGGCGAACGTGCGCCCGGAGTTCAGGGCGGCCACGGCGGGAGTCAGCTTCGCGTCCGCCAGGACCAGCTTCTTCTCGCGGGTCACCTTCACGACGATCTGCGGCTGGACGTCGGCCAGGGGGGCGGGGCCGGCCGGCAGGATGCCGGTGTTCGTAACCACGTAGTAGGAGTCCTCGCCGCCCAGGACGCGGCTGATGGCGCCGGACTTCGACGAGAAGGCGAACTGCGTGCCCGACACGGTGTTCTGGTAGCCGGGGATGTCGCGGCCCTCGCGGCAGGGGCGCGGCGTCTGCACGGCCAGCCCGGCCGCGGCCGCGGCCGAGGCGAAGCCCTTGTCCAGGGCGTTCTGGCGGAAGGTCTCGGCCTTCTCGTAGAGGGAGGCGGCGGTGTCGGCGCCGGGCGTGACCTTGAACAGGATGTGGCGGGCGCGGACCTGGTCCGCCGCCGGCCGCTCGAGCACCTCGATCAGGTGGTAGCCGAACTGCGTCTTGACCGGGGCGCTGATTTCGCCGACGGGCAGGGCGAACGCGGCGTTGGTGAACTCCGGGACCATGCGGGTGCGGTCGAAGCTGCCCAGGTCGCCGCCGTTGGCCTTCGAGCCCTCGTCCTCGGAGTAGAGGGCGGCCGCGCGGGTGAAGTCGATCTCGCCGGAGAGGATCTCCTGGCGCACCTCGCCGGCCATGGTCAGGACTTCGGCGTCGTCCGCCGCGCTGGGCGCGATCGGCAGCTGCACGAGCTGGACGTTCACCCGCTTGGGCTCCTCGAACTCGTCGGGGTGGGCGGCGTAGTAGGCCGCGATCTCCGCGTCGGTGGGCTGGACGGCCAGCGTCAGGTCGCTCAGCGTGACGCCCACGTACTCGGCGACGGCGCGCCCGGTCTGGCGCGTGAATTCCTCGCGCAGCTCCGACTCGCTGACGGTGGCGTCGGTGGCGAGGGCCGTCATCAGCCGCTGCTGCGGGATCGCCGTGCGCAGGTAGTTGCGCAGGCCGTCGAGGTTGAAGTTCGGATCCTCGAGGGCCCCGCGGTAGGCGGCCTGGTTGAACACGCCCGTGCTGTCGGTGAACTGGGCGCGCAGCTCCAGCGGCGGGTCGTTCCAGATGAGGTCCTCGAGCGCCTTGTCGCTGAGCCCGAGGCCGCGCTCCTCGATCTCCAGGTTGGCGAGCTTGAAGCGCAGCAGCGACTGCCAGACGGTCTCCGCGGCGACGGCCTCCTGGTTCGCGGTCAGCGCGGCGCCGCCGTACTGCTGGCGCATCTGGGCCAGGTACCCGCGGTACGCGTCGTCCCACTCGGTGACGGAGATCTTCTCGCCGTTGATCTTGCCCAGCACCTGGGGCGTGGAGCCGCCGCCCATGTTGGTGTCGTTGCACTGGGCGCCCCACACCACGAAGGTGAAGAGGATGAAGCTGATGGCGATGATCCAGTAGAAGAACTTCGCCCGGGACCGCAGAAGCTGGAACATCGTGGATCTCTGGTATCGGAACGACGGTGAGCGGCGCGACCCGACCGCCGGCCCCGGGCAACGGGCGGCTCGCCGGGTGGCACGAACTCAGAAATCTAGCACGGCGGGGCCCCACGGGCCAGGAAAAACGCGGTTGCTGGACAGCGCCGCCGGCCGCTGCTACCGTTGCGGCCCGCATCCGGAGGTGGAGATGTCCCGTCGCCTGGCCCGCCTGGTTCCCGCCGCCGCGCTCGTCGCAGCCCTCGCCGCCGCCGGCGGCGCCCCGCGCGCGCTGGCCGCAGACGGCGAGGCCCCCGTCTGGCCCCTGGACCTGCCGACCCGCTACCTGACCTCGAACTTCATGGAGCACCGCCTCGGCCGCTTCCACGCCGGCATCGACCTCAAGACGGGCGGCCGCTGCGGGCTGCCGGTCCGCGCCGCCGAAGACGGCTGGCTCAGCCGCCTGCGCGTGGCCCCCTTCGGGTACGGCTGGGTCGTGTACCTGCACGGCGACTCGGGCCGGACCTACGTCTACGCCCACCTCGAACGCCTGGCCGACCCCTGGCGCGAGCTGGTGCGCGCCGATCTGCGCCGCCGAGGCGCGAACGAGGCCGACCTCGCGCTGCCGGCGGGCGCCTGCCGCGTGCGCCGGGGCGAGGTGCTGGCCCCTGTCCGGCCAGAGCGGCACCCCGGGCCCGCACCTGCACTCCCGAGTGCGCGACGCCGGCAACCTGCCCCTGGACCCGCTGGCCTGGGGCTTCGCGCCGCCGGACACCATCGCCCCGGCGATCCTCGCCGTGCGCTGCCTCCCCGCGGCGCCGGGCGTGCGGGTGGCCGGTAGCGACGGGGCGCGCCTGGTCGCCACCGGGGCGCCGCTCGACGGGACGCTGCCGCCGCTCGCGGTGGACGGCCCGGTCGCCTTCACGGCCCGCGTCCTGGAAACGGCCGACGCCGCGGGCCACCGCCTGGAGCCCTGGCGCCTGTCGGTGACCCTGGACGATTCCCTGGTCTACGAGGCGCGCAACGACGTCTTCGACCTGACGACCCAGGGGTTCATGCGCCTGGAGTGGCTCCAGCTGGCGGACGGCCGCGAGCGCTGGCTGATGCGCCGCGCGGGCAACCACCTCGCGGGACGCCTGGGCGGGAGTGGTCGCGCGACCCCGCGGTCCTGACCCCGGGCGACCACCTCGTGCGCCTGCGCGTCGAGGATCGCGCGGGCAACGTGGCGCAGGTCGCCTGGCGCCTCGCGGTGGCCGCGCCGGGAACCGCGGGCGGGGAATCGGCGGGCTGGCGCCCGGCGCCGGTGGAATCGCCGGGGGCGGGGCCGGGCCGGCGCCTCACGCCCTTCTGCGAGCACGGGCCCGCGGGCGTCGCCGCCGTCGCCCCCGGCCCCTACGCCGCCGTCCCGGCGACGCTGGCCGCGGCGGAGGCGCGCCGGGCCCTGCGGTCCCAGGGCCTGGTCCACCTCGGCTGGGCGCTGGACGTGCACAGCCCCGACTGGTGCCGCGACGAGCCGGTGACGCTGCCCCTCGCCGCGGGCGCGGCCGACTCCCTGGACGCGGGCGTCGGGCTCTACGTCGCGCGGGACGACGAGACCTGGGGTCGCGTCGGCAGCCCGCGGCGCGAGGGCGCCCTGTGGACCGTCGCGATCGGCGGGCCGGGGCGCTACGCCCTTTTCGTCGACCGCACGCCGCCCTACCTCGGGCCCGGGGCCCGCCGAGGGGATCGTCGGTCCCGGGCCGGCGCGTCGACCCCGCGGTCACGCCGCCGCGCTGGGAGATCCTGGTGCTGCCGCTGGACGATCGCGGCAGCGGGATCGATCCCGGCTCGATCACCGTCGCGCTGGACGGCGCCGCGCTCACGCCCGAGCCCGACCCCCTGCGCGACCGCCTGCTGGTCGAGCTGCCCGACGACCTGCCGGCGGGCCCCCACCGCCTCGAGGTCGCGGCCCGCGACCGCGCCGGGCTGGCCGTGGAGCGCGTCTACCGGCTGGATCTGCGGCCCTAGGGCGGCGCGGCGCCGCCCGGTGGACGCGTCCCGACGGTGCTGCTATGGTGGGCGCGCGATCCTGGCGCGGCACGAACGACACCGCACCAACCGAGAGGACCCGGACCGAGGCCGATGACACCGACGACGTTCGTCCACCTGCACAACCACTCCGACTACTCGCTGCTCGACGGCGCCATGAAGGCCGAGTCCCTGGCGAAGCGCGCGGCGTCCTTCGGCATGCCGGCGGTCGCGCTGACCGACCACGGCAACCTGTTCGGCGCCGTGGAGTTCTACCTGGCCTGCGGCAAGGCCGGCATCAAGCCGATCCTGGGCATGGAGGCCTACGTCGTCCCGGACCACCGCGACCGCAGCGCCGAGGCCGGCGGCCGCCCCCACCACACCGTGCTGCTGGCCCGCGACCGCACGGGCTGGCGCAACCTCATGAAGCTGTCCTCGCGGGGCTACCTCGACGGCTTCTACCACAAGCCGCGCATCGACAAGCAGCTGCTCGACGCCCACCGCGAGGGGCTGGTCGCGCTGAGCGCCTGCCTGTCGGGCGAGCCGAGCCGCTACCTGCGGCAGGGCGACGTCGCGGGCGCGACGCGCGCCGCCGCCGAGTACCGCGACATCCTGGGCGCCGACAACTACTTCCTGGAGATCCAGGACCACGGGATCGAGGACGAGGCGCGGGTCCGGCGCCTGATGCCCGAGGTGGCGCGCCAGACCGGGGTCGGGCTGATCTGCACCAACGACTGCCACTACCTCGAGCGCGAGCACGCGCAGGCCCACGACCTGCTGCTCTGCATCGGCACCAACCGCCAGTTCGAGGATCCCGGCCGCTGGCGCTACGACACCGACCAGATCTACCTGAAGTCCGCGGACGAGATGCTGCAGCTGTTCCGCGACTGGCCCGAGGCCTGCGAGAACACGCTGCGCGTCGCCGGCATGTGCGACCTGAAGCTCGAGCTGGGCCAGCTCCTGCTGCCGGCCTTCCCGCTGCCGGACGGCTTCCCGGACGAGTGCGCCTACCTGGTGCACCTCGCGCGCGAAGGCCTCCGGCGCCGCTACCCGCAGATCACGCCCGAACTGGAGACGCGCTTCGACTACGAGCTGGGCGTCATCCGGCAGACGGGCTACGCGGGCTACTTCCTGATCGTCTGGGACTTCATCCGCGCGGCGCGCGAGATGGACATCCCGGTCGGCCCGGGCCGCGGCTCGGCCGCCGGCAGCCTCGTCTGCTACTGCCTGGGGATCACCGACATCGACCCGATCCGCAACCAACTGCTGTTCGAGCGCTTCCTGAACCCCGAGCGCGTCTCGATGCCCGACATCGACGTGGACTTCTGCTTCGAGAAGCGCCCGCGGATCATCCGCTACGTCGAGGAGAAGTACGGCCGCGAGAACGTCTCGCAGATCATCACCTTCGGGACGATGGCCGCGCGCGGCGTGATCAAGGACGTGGGGCGCGTGCTGGGCTTCAGCTTCGCGGAGGCCGACCGGCTCAGCAAGCTCGTGCCGGAGGGCCCGGGCGTCTCGCTGGCGGCGACGCTGGAGGAGGTGCCCGGCTTCAAGGCCGTACGGCAGGAGTCGCCGCGCCACGACATGCTCATCCGCAACGCGCTGGTGCTCGAGGGGCTGTCGCGCAACCCCGGCATCCACGCCGCCGGCGTGCTGATCACGCCGCAGCCGCTGATCGAGCACATCCCGATGTACAAGTCCGCGAAGGACGACATCACCAGCCAGTTCGACATGCGCATGGTCGAGAAGATGGGCCTGCTGAAGATGGACTTCCTGGGCCTGCGCACCCTGACGGTCATCGACAAGGCCCTGGACCTCGTGGCGCAGGCGACCGGCGAGCGCCTGGCGCCCGCGGACCTGCCGCTGGACGATCCCGAGACCTACCTCCTGCTGCAGCAGGGCCGGACCGTGGGCGTCTTCCAGCTCGAGAGCTCCGGCATGCAGGAGCTGCTGCGCAAGATGCGGCCCGAGGCCTTCGAGGACATCGTCGCCGTCAACGCCCTGTTCCGGCCCGGCCCGCTGAACGCGCACATGGACCAGGTCTACGTCGACTGCAAGCACGGCCGCAAGCGGGTGGTCTTCCCGCACAAGGACCTCGAGCCCGTGCTGCGCGAGACCTACGGCGTCATCCTGTACCAGGAACAGGTGATGCAGATCGCGGCGATCATGGGCGGCTTCTCCATGGGCCAGGCGGACACGCTGCGCAAGGCCATGGGCAAGAAGAACAAGGACATGATGGACCAGATGCGCGTGCTGTTCGTCGAGGGCGCGCGCGCGCGGGAGTACCCGCAGTCGCTGGCGGAATCCGTCTACGACACCATGGCCGAGTTCGCCGAGTACGGCTTCAACAAGTCGCACTCGGCCAGCTACGCGGTGCTGTCGGTCCAGACGGCGTGGCTCAAGGCGCACCACCCGGCCGCCTTCATGGCCGCGACCATGAGCACCGAGATGCGCAAGTCCGACCGCGTGACCCAGCTCATCGACGAGGTCAAGGCGCTGGGCCTGCGCATCGTGCCGCCCAGCGTCAACAGCCCGAGCTGCGAGTTCGGGGTGCGCGGCGGCGAGATCCTGTTCGGCATGGGCGCGGTGAAGAACGTCGGCAGCAAGGCCATCGAGGAGATCGTGCGCGCCCGCGCGGAGCTGGGCCGCGACTTCCGGGACCTCTACGAATTCTTCGAACGGGCCGACCTCAACGCGCTCAACCGCAAGATCGTCGAGAGCCTGGTCAACGCCGGCGCGCTGGACGGGCTCGGCGGGCACCGCCGCCAGCTGCTGCACAACCTCGACCGGGCGCTGCAGTACGGCGCGCGGGTCGCGCGCGAGCGCACGCGCGGGCAGGCCTCGCTCTTCGGCGCGGCCACCGGCGCGGAAGTCGTGCCCGCCCTGGAGGCCTGCGCGCCCCACGACCCCCTGGACGAGCTGAGCCTGGAGCGGCAGGCCGTGGGCTTCTACCTGTCCGGCCATCCCTTCCACGAGTACCGCGAGTTCATGGACGCGCTGCCGGTCTCCGACACGCGGCGCGCCAAGGTCCTGGGCGAGGGCGCCTGGGTCGACCTGGCCGGCGTGGTCACGTCCTTCACTGAGGCCCGTGACCGCAACAAGCGCCTCTACGCCCGCACCCACTTCGAGGACCGCCGCGGCATGATCGAGGTCATCGCCTACGCCGACCTCTACGAGAAGTCGGCGCCGTTGATCCAGGGCGACGGCATCCTGATCGTGGGCGGGCGCATGCGGGTCAACGACGACGGCACGCGCATCGTCATCGCCGACCGCGCCGTGACCGTCGACGAGGCGCTGCGGGCCTGGACCCACGAGGTCCTGCTGCGCCTGGACCTGGACGCGCCCGGCGCCGAGGCCGCCGCCGACGCCCTCGACGACCTCGTGCGCGCGGCCCGCGACGACGCCGGTGCCGCGGGCGCGGACACCCCCGCGGTGCCCCTGCTCGTGGAGGTCACGCGGGGAGGGCAGAGCTGGCTCCTGAGGTCGCGCAGCCACCGGGTCGTGCTCTCGCTGGGCGCCCTGCGGCGCCTGCGCGACCTGCCGGGCGCCGCCGGCACCGTGTTCCGCTGTTCGGTCCCCGCCGGCAGCGCGCGCCGCCCCGGCGGCGGCTACCGCCGCCAGTCGGCCGGGGCCTGACCGCGGCGGCGGTCTTGACACCCGGCGGCCCGTGCCGATAGATTCAGCGCTTCGCCGTCCGGGAATGTCCCCGGGCCAGCCCGGAGACGCAACGACACCCGATGATCCCCAAGACGACACCCTGGCTGGAATTCGAGAAACCCATCGTGGAGCTCGAGGAGCGCATCCGCACCCTCGAGGATTCGGCCAGCCTGCGCGGCCTGGACGTGACCGACGAGGTCCAGCGGCTGCGCGAGCGGGTGACGACGCTGGGGCGCGAGATCTTCGACAGCCTCGACGACTGGCAGCGGGTGCAGCTGGCGCGCCACCCCCGCCGGCCGACGACCCAGGACTACCTCCGCCTCATCTTCGACGGGTTCAACGAGTTGCACGGCGACCGCTCCTTCCGGGACGACCCGTCCCTGATCACGGGCATGGCCTTCCTCGGTCGCCGTCCGGTGATGGTGATCGGCCACCAGAAGGGCCGCGACACCAAGAGCAACATCCACCGCAACTTCGGCATGGCCCACCCCGAGGGCTACCGCAAGGCGATGCGGGTGATGGAGTTGGCGGCCCGCAACCGGCGACCCATCGTGACCTTCATCGACACGCCCGGGGCCTACCCCGGCATTGGCGCCGAAGAGCGCGGCCAGGGTGAAGCCATCGCCCGCAACCTGCGCGACATGGCCGCCCTGCCGGTGCCGGTGCTGGTCTTCGTCACGGGGGAGGGCGGCTCCGGCGGCGCCCTGGCCATCGGCGTGGGCAACCGCGTCTACATGCTGGAGAACTCCATCTACAGCGTCATCAGCCCCGAGGGCTGCGCGGCGATCCTCTGGCGCGACCGGACCAAGGCCGCCGACGCGGCGCGGGCCATGAAGATCACCGCCCGCGACGCCCTGCGCCTCGGCGTCATCGACGCCGTCCTGCCGGAACCGACCGGCGGCGCCCCCGCGACCACATCGCGACCGCGGCCGTCATCAAGTCCCGCATCATCGCCGACCTCGACGAGCTGGGCCCCGTCCCCGCTGAGGATCTCCGCACCCAGCGGCTCGAGAAGTTCCTCGCCATGGGGATCTTCCAGGGCGGTTGAGCCGCGGCCCCGGCGTTGACACGCTGGCCGGCTTGCTTTATCCTTGTCATGCCAACCTCTTCAAGTATCCTACCCCGTGACGCGGATTGGACGGATGTCCGGACGCGCCGGGGTGGACCCGCCGTCGCTTTCCGTTCCCCCGGCATTGTCATGGGAACCGGTCCTGTCGAACCTGGAGATCGTCCCACCGCCCGCCCGGCTCGCCCGGCCGACGGTGCGCCCCGTCCCGAGGAGGACGCCGTGCTGAGCCCGAAGCTCCTGGAGATCCTGGCCTGTCCCCGCTGCAAGGGGCCCCTGACCGTGCCCGCCGATCACGCCTGGCTGGACTGCGCCGCCTGCCGCCTGCGCTACCGGGTCGAGCAGGACATCCCGATCCTGCTGATCGACGAAGCCGCGCCCCTGCCCGCGACGCGGGAGGACCGCCCGTGAGGCGCCCCGGGGCGGGATCCGGCCGGAGCCTCCTGTGGCTCGGCGCGCTGCTGCTGGGCGGGCGTAACGCCCGGTTCAGGCGCGGCCGCCGACGGCGCCCCGGATCGTCGACGGTCGGCCAGCCGCGCGTCGACGTGCTGTCGGCCGACGCGCAGCGGACCGTGCTGCGCTTCGTGTTCCCGTTCGAGGCGGCCGACGGCGCCGCGGGCGGCCTCGCCGACCTGCAGTGGCGGCGGCCGGGCCCGGTCGTCAGGACCGCGCGCGGGGATTCCGTGCTGGCGCCGACGGCCTCCGCCCTGCTGGCTCTGCCGACGCTGAGCCCGCGCTGGCGCGTGACCGACGCGTCCTGGTCGATCGCCGCGACGACCGCGCCCGACGTGGCCGCGGCCGTGAACCTGGACGCCGTCCGCCTGCTCCGGGGCGTGCCGGTCGCCGCGCTCTCGGTGAACCCGCTGGCGGGGGACGGCCTGCTGGCCGAGGTCACGGTGGTCGTGGACCACACGCCCACGGGCGAGTTCGCGCCGGTCCTGACCGCCGCCGCGGCCGCCGACGCCCAGGCCGGGCCGACCTTCGGCGCCGCCGCGGTGCGCAATCCCGACCTGTTCGCCGCGCTCGCCCGGGGCCGGGCCGCCCGGCTCGCCGAGGCGGGGGAGAAGGACGTCGAGCACCCCTTCCTGCTGACCGACCACTGGATCAAGCTGGAGATCGGCGCCTCGGGCGTGCACCGCGTCACGGCCCTCTCCCTGGCCCTCGACGGCGTGGGCGCCGCGTCGATCGACGCCCGGAAGCTGCGCCTCTACCGCGCGGACATGGATCCCCTGCCCGAAGACGGCTCGTTGCCGGGCAGTTGGCAGGACGGCTGGCACGCCCTGAGCGAGGTCGCCCTGAAGCTCGAGGACGCCGACGGCACCTGGGACTCCGGCGACGCCCTGCTGTTCTACGCCGTCGGTCCGGACGCCTGGAGCGACCGCAGCGTCGCGGGCGCCGGGCGGCTCGCCTGGCGCGAGCATCCCTACGCGGGGCGCAGCGTCTACTGGCTGACCTGGGAGGGCTACGCCGACGAGTCGCCGCTGCCGGGCACGCCCCTGCGGGTCGCGACCGTCGCCGCGCCGCCGGCCGCCGCCGAGGCCGACACGCTGCAGCGGGCGCGCCACCACTTCGAGCAGAACATCCTGGAAGCCTACGGCCGCCTGCAGGACAACTGGGCCTGGGACACCGCCATCTTCGACCGCAAGATCGTGCCGCTCTCGCTACCCTCGGCCCTCGCCGGGCGGGAGGCCTTCCTGCAGATCGACGTGCGCTCCAACCACCGTTTCGGGGAGGGCGGCTCGGAGATCAATACGGCCCGCGCCTGGCTCAACGGCGGCGACGCGGAGGGTCAGGATCTCACGGCGAGCTGGACCGTGCGGCAGGAGCAGGACAGCCTCCGGATCCGCCTGGCGGGCTGGACGGACGTCGTGCGCAACGGTTTCAACAGCTTGACCCTCTCCCAGGAGAGTCCCGAAGGGTCGCCGTCGCTGATCCTCGACAGCATCGACGTGCTGGCCTGGGAGCGGCTCGTCAAGTCGACGGGCCAGCTCGACGTCGCGCACTGGGGCGAGCAGGTCGCGGTCCCCGGCGAGGCCGTCGACTTCGTCCTGACGCACCCCGCCGGCGCTCCGCCCTTCTGCTGGGACGTGAGCGATCCCGACCTGCCGCGGGCGCTGATCGGGCAGACCCTCGCGCCGAACCGCATGGCGCTGGGGCTGCAGCGCGATCCGGCGACCGACGCCCACCTCGTCGCCTTCGCCGCCGCGGAGCCCCTGGCTCCCGCCGCGCACGGCCGCCGCACGCCGGGCGACCTGCTGCGCCTGTCGGGCGACGTCGACTACGTCGTGCTGCACGACCCGCGCCTGGCCGCGCCCGCCGCCCGGCTGGCCGCCCACCGCTCGCTCCACCTGCCCGGACTCGACCACGCGCCGGCGGCCGTGGCGGTGGACGAGGAGGACGTGTACGACGCCTTCGGCGCCGGCGTGAAGGACCCGTTCGCGCTGCGCAACTTCCTGAAATGGTTCTGGACGCGCGGCTCCGGGCGGCTGGCCTACGTCTGCCTGGCCGGCGACGCCTCGCGCGACTACCGCGGCTACCGCAACCAGTTCGAGGACCTGCTGCCCACCTGGACGCGCACGTTCTTCCCGGACCTGCTGACCGACTACTCCGGCTACCCCTACGCCACGGACGACGCCCTGGTCTCCTTCGACGCCCCGGTCCGGGGGCTCGACGTGCCCGACCTGGCGGTGGGCCGCCTGACCGCGCGCGACCTCGACGAGGCCGCGGGCATGGTCGACCGGATCGTGGCCTACGAGACGGCGACCCCGCCCGGCGCCTGGCGCAACCGGGCGGTGTTCGCGGCCGACGATTTCACGCAGCCCTCGAGCCCCGGCAGCTACGAGCGCGTGCACACGCTGCAGGCGATCGAACTGGTCGACAGCTTCGTGCCCCCGACCGTCGACGCCGAGAAGCTGCTGATGATCGACTACGCCCCCGCCCCGAGCGGCGTCTACAAGCCCCTGGCGCGCCTGGCGGCCAAGCGCGCCCTGAACGAGGGGACCACGGTCTTCCACTACATCGGCCACGGCTCGGAGCACACCCTCGCCGACGAGCAGCTCTTCCTGACCGACGACATCTACGGCCTGAACAACGACCTGCGCCGCGGCATCTTCCTGGCGTTCAGCTGCGACGTGGGCATCTACGACTCGGCCGTCCGCCAGAGCATGGCTGAGGTGTTCGTGTCGCAGCCCGGCGGCGGCGCGATCGGGGCGATCGCCGCCTCGCAGGTCAGCTACGTCATCTACAACGATCCCCTCTCGGACCGTTTCTATGCGAGCCTCTACCCCGGCCGCGTGGTCGATCCCGGCCGCTCGCCCGGCGCGGCGCTCTGGCTGGCGAAGGTC
>JADJIV010000013.1:0-121312 GCA_016706845.1 bacterium | reverse complement strand
TGCGGCCAGCAGCTTGGCGTCAGCTGCGATATAGGGGATTTCAACTACGATGGGATTGCCGATCTCGTGACCGGAGGCATAAGCGGAATCACTTTATTATTTGGCAATGGTGATGGAGAAACAGCGGACGGACTTTCTCAACCTGTCATGCACCCCGCCAATGGTCCTCTGTTGATGGCGTGCATGATTGGAACGGGGATGGAGTCAGTGACCTGCTGGTGAGAGGCAAGAACTACATCTACGATGATTTAGGAGTTGGGCCGCGCATCTGGTTCAGACTCGGCGAAACGTCAAACGGCATACCTGAAGGTACCTTTGGAGGAGTTGTCGGTACCTAGCGCCGATGTCTTTGGAATCGCCACTTCGCTGCGACTTCGAGAATGACGGCATTGCTGATATCGCGATTGGCGCGCACGGTTGGGCTCCGGAATACAGGGTGTTGAACGGCACTCGCCCAAGCACCATGCCCGTGGATGTTGTGATTACTGCCCCACAAGCGGGTGCAGTATGGCGAGGGGCAGCAACAAGTCATACAATGGACGAAAGGCGAAGGAATACCAAAGGTGGCGGTGTCACTTTCGCGTGACGGAGGTCAGCACTGGGCGCCGATTGCAACTGATCGGGTCGGGGGTCATTTGGTCTGAGACTGTATCGGGACCAGCAACACTGCATGCTCGGATACGGGTATACGACCCCGCTGTGCCGAGCCTTGGTGCGTTAAATACTGGAGAGTTCAGCATCATGACGGCAGCCAGTCCTATCGAGGATGTACCGAAGTTCGCGAATCGACTGAATGCAAATGCCCCTAATCCGTTCAACCCTCGGACGAAAATTGACTATGAAGTTGGCTCAGCGGGACGTGTTACATTGCGTGTCTTTGACGTTCGAGGGAAAGCTGTTCGACTCCTGGTTGACCGAGAATTGGATGCGGGTCGTTATCGCTTGACCTGGGACGGAACTGATGATCGTGGCCGGAGGTTGGCATCCGGGGTGTACTTTTGCAGGATGGAAGCAGCGAATTTCGTACAGATCATCCGAATGGCGCTGATTAAATAGTAGGATTACCGTTTCAGAAAAGATAGGACTTGAGAAGTGGCTGATGTTATTATCCGCACTCTCATCCAATTGATCGGGGTATTAAGTTTTCTATTTGGTGCCATTCTGTTGTTGTTTCCAAATTCGAGACGAAAATGGATACAATCTATCAGCAGGAGAAATGTGGAAACCGTGATTCATCTTCATTTAGTCTTTGCGTGGCTCGTGGCTGTGTTTGGACTCATTACTCTAATTGTTGTAAATATATACAAATAAGTATATTATGATTATAATACATCTGGGTGCAATAGCTGTCAGACGACTCGTGATCAGCACATATTACGGTTCTTTGCCATCTCCGCCCTTCTCGTCCATCAGGATGGGATAGCCGATCTCCCGCTCCGCCAGGAACTTCGCGATCTTCGCCGGCTGCTCGCTGCTCACCCCGACGATCACGACCTCGTCGCCGTACCGCCGCCTCAACTGCTCGAGGTCGGGAATGGCGTTCAGGCAGGGCTGGCACCAGGTGGCCCAGAAGTCGATCACCACGGTCTTGCCCCGCCAGTCGCCCGTGGCGACGGTTCCGCCGCCGCTGTCCTGAAGCGTGAAATCGGGGGGTGTCTCGCCCTCGAGGGAATCGGCGACCATCAGCTTGCCGGGCCCGGAGACGCGCTTGCTGCCGGGTGCCGGCCGGAAGACGAAGTCGCCGGGCTGGAGCCCCGGATTGATCTTCAGCGACTTGATCGTCAACCCGAACGTGCCCGCCGGTGCGCCGGGTTTCGTCTTGCGGCCTTCCGTTCGTCGAAGGATGTTCGACATCGCGTCCAGCCAGATCCTGGCCTCGACATCGACACCTTCCTCGTGGATGGAATCCCAGACATCGCAGATGACCGGGCCGTCGGCCGTCTCCAGGGTGTCGCGGCCGTCGTAGGCGAAACGGTCGATATCTTCATCGGGATCGAGAGTCAGAAGCCGCAAGGGCGATTCGAAGGGGAAGGGCGGCTGGAACATCTGCAGGAACGGGGACTCCGAATCGTGCTCAGCCGTGCCGGCTCCGGACCGGGGTTCCGCGGAGTACCGATCCGACGTGCCGCTCGTCGTCCACATCGAGTCCAGGCTGCAGACTACGTGCTTGTTCATGCCGAGGAAGTCGGTCGTAGTCGTGCAGTACCCGGGGCGCAGGGCGCTGCAGCTCACGCTCACCACCATCTGCAGGCCTTGCGCTCCGATGGCGATCTCGGCGCTCAACTCGTAGTCCTGGATCTGGGAGAACCAGGATTCAGGGAGGCGCAGCTCCTCGGTTGACGCCTGCCGGGCCTCGTCGCCGGCCGTGGCCGTGGCCGCGGCCAGGATGAACAGCATCAGGTAGGTTTTCATGCGATCACTCGCTTTCGCGGCTGGTTAGCGGACCATCGATGGATCTGAAACACTGGTATCGGCGCGCCGGGGCAGGGCGCGCTCCTCGGATCGGGTTGCGATCCGAGGAGACTACCTGAACCCGGCCCGGATGTCCTTCATTTTCAACGATTCCCACCCCCAACATTGACTCCCGCCCCCCATATGGTATCGTTCCCGCCCATGAACCCCTCACCGGCAGCCCCGCCCCCCGTCATCATCGGCATCGCCGGCGGCACCGGCTCGGGCAAGACCACCGTGGCCCTGCGCGTCCAGCAGGCGGCCCCCGGCAAGACCGTCCAGATCATCCACCACGACTCCTACTACCGGGACAACGCCCACCTCGACCTCCAGGACCGCGCGGCGATCAACTACGACCACCCCAGCGCCTTCGAGACCGAGCTGCTGGTGGCCCACCTGGCCGAGCTGAAGCGCGGCCAGGCGGTCGACGTGCCCGTCTACGACTACACGACCCACTCGCGCTGCTCGGAGACGCGCCGGGTCGAGCCGGCGGACATCGTGTTCGTCGAGGGCATCCTGGTGCTGGAGTCCGAGGTCCTGCGCGGGCTGATGGACATCCGGCTGTACGTGGGGGTGGACGCCGACGAGCGCTTCATCCGGCGCCTGCAGCGCGACATCCAGGAGCGCGGCCGCAGCATGACCTCGGTGATCGAGCAGTACATGAAGGTGGTGCGGCCGATGCACCAGCAGTTCGTGAGCCCGACCAAGCGCTACGCCCACCTGATCATCCCCGAGGGCGGGCACAACCAGGTGGCGATCGACCTGATCGCGGCCAGGATCCAGAGCATCATCCAGGAGCGGCGGGCCTTCCGGGCCTGAGACCGCGACGGGAGGCGACCTTGCAGTACGACGACGCGGACATCTGCCAGCGCGACCCCCTGATCGAGCGCGTGCTGATCGGCTCGGACGAGATCCAGCGCCGGGTCCAGCAGCTCGGCACCGAGATCAGCCGCGACTACGCCGGCAGCACCCCCGTGCTGGTCAACATCCTCAAGGGCGCCTTCGTGTTCCTGGCCGACCTGACGCGCGGCATGAGCGCGCCGCACGAGGTCGACTTCATGGCCATCAGCAGCTACCACGGCGGCACCCAGAGCACCGGCGTGGTGAAGATCGAGAAGGACCTCAAGACCGACATCACCGGCCGCGACGTGATCATCGTCGAGGACATCGTCGACACCGGGCTGACCCTCAGCCACCTGCTCGACCTGCTGCAGACCCGCGGGCCGCGCAGCCTGCGCGTCTGCACGCTGCTGGACAAGTCCTCGCGCCGCCAGAAGGAAGTGCCGATCCACTACCGGGGCTTCGAGATCCCCGACGAGTTCGTCATCGGCTACGGCCTCGACTACGACGAGAAGTACCGCAACCTGCCGTTCATCGGCGTGCTGAAGCCCTGACCGAGTCGTCAGGGCGGCGGCGCATCCCCCGGGGGCGACTATGAGCGACCGACCGAATCCGCCGGCCGAAGGGGCCGGTCCCGCCGGGAACATCGTCTTCCCGGAGGCCCTGACCTTCGACGACGTCCTGCTGGTCCCCGGCTATTCCGAGGTCATCCCCCGCGACATCGACACCCGCACGCGCCTGACCCGCGGCCTGTCGCTCAACGCGCCCCTGATCTCCGCAGCCATGGACACCGTCACCGAGTGCCATCTGGCCATGGCCATGGCGCGCCAGGGCGGCATCGGCGTCATCCACAAGAACCTCAGCCCCCACGACCAGGCCGACCACGTGCAGCGCGTCAAGCGCAGCGAGTCGGGCATGATCACCGACCCGATCACCATGGGCCCCGACCGCACCATCGCCGAGGCGCTGGCCCAGATGGCCCGCTACAGCATCTCGGGCGTGCCGATCACCGAGGGGCGCCGGCTCGTGGGCATCCTGACCAACCGCGACCTGCGCTTCGTGCGCGACACGAGCCGCCTGGTGCGCGAGGTCATGACCAGCGCCAACCTGGTGACCGTGCCCGAGGGCACGACGCTCGAGCAGGCCGCCGAGAAGCTGCACGCCCACCGCATCGAGAAGCTGCCCGTGGTCGACGCCGCCGGCAACCTCTGCGGCCTGATCACGGTCAAGGACATCCAGAAGAAGCTCGACTACCCGCAGGCCAGCAAGGACAGCCGCGGCCGGCTGCTCTGCGGCGCGGCCGTGGGCATCGGCGAGGCCGGGCGCGAGCGCATCGACCTGCTGGTCGAGGCCGGCGTCGACCTGCTGGTCGTCGACACCGCGCACGGGCACTCGCGCAACGTGATCGAGGCGGTCCGCGAGGTGAAGCGGCGCCACCCGGGCCAGCAGGTGCTGGCCGGCAACATCGCCACCGCCGAGGCGGCCCTGGCCCTGATCGAGGCCGGCGCCGACGCCCTGAAGGTGGGCATCGGCCCCGGCTCGATCTGCACCACGCGCGTGGTGTCGGGCGTGGGCGTGCCCCAGATCACCGCGCTGCTGGACGTGGTGCGCGCCGCGCGGCCGCACGGCGTGCCGGTGGTCTCCGACGGCGGCATCAAGTACTCCGGCGACGTCGTCAAGGCCATCGCCGCCGGCGCCGACACCGTCATGCTCGGCTCGCTCTTCGCCGGCACCGAGGAGGCGCCGGGCGAGAAGATCCTGTTCGAGGGCCGCGTCTACAAGAGCTACCGCGGCATGGGCTCGGTGGCGGCCATGCAGCAGGGCAGCAAGGACCGCTACTTCCAGGACACGGTGACCGAGGCCGACAAGCTCGTGCCCGAGGGCATCGAGGGCCGGGTCCCCTACAAGGGCCACCTGCAGGACATCTTCTACCAGATCGTGGGCGGCCTGCGCAGCGGCATGGGCTACTGCGGCACCCGCACCATCGCCGACCTGCAGCGCGAGGGCCGCTTCGTGCGCGTCACCGCCGCCGGCCTGCGCGAGAGCCACCCCCACGACGTGCTGATCACCAAGGAAGCCCCGAACTACGGGACGCGCGTCTGATGCGCTTGCCCGGCCTCGATCTGGCCCGGATCAGTCCGGACTTCCGCCGCATGCTGCTGGCCACGCTCTGCTTCGGGGCGGCGGCCGGCGTCTTCCAGTCCACGTTCAACAACTACCTCAGCGACGTCCACGCCCTGGACGCCGGGGCGCGCGGCTGGATCGAGCTGCCGCGCGAGCTGCCCGGCTTTCTGATCATGTTCATCTCGGCCGCGCTGCTGACCTACATGTGCGAGGCGCGCATGGCCGCCGCCGCGATGATCCTGACCGCGGGCGGCGCGCTCGGCCTCGGGCTGCTCGCGGGCGGCACCCTGCCCCTGGTCGCCTTCCTGATGATCTGGAGCCTCGGCGACCACATCATCTTCGCCGTGGAGGGCCCGCTGGGCCTGACCCTGGCCCGCAGCGGCAACGAGGGGCGCCGCCTCGGCCAGCTGGGCGGCGCCCGCAACCTGGGCACGATCCTGGGCGTGGCCGGCGTCTGGCTCATCGCGCGGCAGGTGGGCGACCGCTACGACCTGTTCTACGGCCTGGCCGCGGTCTGCGCGGCGGCCGCGGGCTGGTTCTACCTGCGGCTGCAGATCGGCCGCACCGGCTCGCGCTCGCGGCGGCTGGTCTACAAGCGGCGCTACCACCTGTTCTACGCCATCAGCGCCCTGTTCGGGGTGCGCAAGCAGATCTTCCTGGCCTTCGGCGGCTGGGTGCTGGTCAGCCGCCACGGCGTCACGGTCGAGACCATCGCCCTGCTGTACGTGATCGCCGCGGCCCTGGGCATCGTGCTGCGCCCGCTGCTGGGCGACGTCATCGACTGGCTGGGGGAGAGGACCGTGCTGGCGGCCGACGAGCTGCTGCTGCTGGGCGTCTGCCTGGTGTACGCCTTCGCCGGCGACGTGAAGCTGCTGTACGCGGCCTACGTCCTGGACAGCGTGCTGTTCGCCCTGCGCGTGGCGCGCACCACCTACCTCAAGAAGATCGCCGAGGACCCCGCCGACATCACCCCGACCATCGCCCTGGGCATCACCATCGACCACGTGGTGGCCATGAGCCTGCCGATCCTCTCGGGCTGGATCTGGGAGCGCTTCGGCTTCCAGTGGGTGTTCCTGCTGGCCGGCGCGATCGCCGTGGCGGGCTTCTTCGTCTGCCTGCGCATCCGGGTGCCCAAGGCTCCGTCATTGCCGCCGCCACCGACCACCGCCGGAGCCGCGCCGTGACGCGCCTCTTGGCCATCGCCGCGGCCGGCGCCCTGGGCGCCGTCGCCCGCTACGGCCTGTCGGGGGTCGCTCAGCGCTGGTTCCCGCCCTCGTTCCCCGGCGGCACGCTGGTCGTCAACACGCTGGGCTGCTTCCTGGCCGGCCTGTTGGCCGCGCTGCTGCTGGACCGCTGGCCCGTGGGGCCGACCACGCGCGCCGCGCTGCTGATCGGCTTTCTGGGCGCCTTCACCACCTTCAGCACCTTCGCCAACGAGACCCTCGCCCTGGCGCGCGAAGGCGGCGAGCTGCGGGCGGCGCTGAACGTCGCGCTGTCGGTGGTGCTGGGGCTGGGGGCGGCCTGGGCGGGCGCGGCGCTGGCGTCGTTGGCGGGGCCCGGCTCCTCCTGACCCGCTCGCCGCTTGTCGAGGCCGCGGCCGGGTCCTTCCAGCTGGGGATCGCGTCGGACACCGCCGTCACGCCGAAAGAGGTTTCCCCCTTGGACCCCAGCACCGCCCGCCTCATCGAGACCATCCGCGACAACGTCATCGGCGCCGACCGCGCCGTCGAGGGCCCCTACGGCCTGCGCCGGATCACCTACGCGGACTACACCGCGTCGGGGCGCTCGCTGAAGTTCATCGAGGACTTCATCGCCGACGAGGTCCTGCCGCTCTACGCCAACACCCACACCGAGAGCTCGGCGACCGGCCAGCAGACCTCGCGCTTCCGCGAGGACGCGCGGCGCCTGATCCTGCGGGCCTGCGGCGGCGACGAGCGCGACGCGGTGATCTTCTGCGGCGCCGGCGCCACCGGCGCCATCAACAAGCTGGTCGAGATCCTGAACCTGCGCCTGCCCGCCGACCTCGACGCGCGCTACGGCCTCTCCTCGCACCTCCCGCCGCAGGACCGGCCGGTGGTCTTCATCGGGCCCTACGAGCACCACAGCAACGAGCTGCCCTGGCGCGAGTCCATCGCCGAGGTGGTGACCATCCCCGAGGACGAGAACGGCCGCATCGACCTCGAGGCGCTGCGTGCCGCGCTGGAAGCGTGCGCCGGGCGGCGGCTGCTGATCGGCAGCTTCTCGGCCGCCAGCAACGTCACCGGGATCGTCTCGGACACCTTCGGCGTCTCGCGGCTGCTGCACGAGCACGGCGCGCTCGCCTTCTGGGACTTCGCCGCCGCGGCGCCCTACGTGCGCATCGAGATGAACCCCGGCCCGGAGCACGGCCCCGCGGCGCACAAGGACGCGATCTTCCTGTCGCCCCACAAGTTCATCGGCGGGCCGGGCACCCCCGGCGTGCTGGTGGTCAAGCGCAGCCTGCTGACCAACCGCGTGCCGACGGTGCCTGGCGGCGGCACGGTGGCCTACGTCGGCGCCGACCGGCACGACTACCTCGCCGACCCCACGGCGCGCGAGGAGGGCGGCACGCCGGCGATCGTCGAGTCGATCCGCGCCGGCCTGGTCTTCGGCCTGAAGCAGGCCGTGGGCGCGCGGAACATCGAAGAGCGCGAGGCGGACTTCGTGCGGCGGACCATCGCCGCCTGGTCGGCCAGTCCGCGCCTGCAGATCCTGGGCAACCAGCAGGCGGAACGGCTGTCGATCGTCTCGTTCATGGTCCGCCACGGCGGCCGCTACCTGCACCACAACTTCGTGGTCGCGCTGCTGAACGACCTGTTCGGCATCCAGGCCCGCGGCGGCTGCTCGTGCGCCGGCCCGTACGGCCACCGGCTGCTGGGCATCGACCGGGCGCGCTCCCTGCAGTTCCAGGCGGCGATCCTGCACGGTTCCGAGGGGATCAAGCCGGGCTGGGTGCGGGTCAACTTCAACTACTTCATCAGCGAGGCCGTGTTCGCCTACCTGCTGGAGGCCGTGCGCCTGATCGCGGACCAGGGCTGGCGGCTGCTGCCGCACTACGAGTTCCAGCTCGAGACCGGCCTGTGGCGGCACCGCGGGCGCCGTCCCTTCGCGGGGCTGAGCCTGGACGAGCTGAGCTACGCCGACGGCCGGCTGTCGTACCCGTCGCGCCGGCTCACCGCGCCCGAGAGCGCCTACGCCGACTACCTGGAGGAGGCGCGGCGCCTGTTCGCCGCGGCGGCCGCCGAGCCGGCGCCGTCCGGCGCGGCGCCCGCGCTGACGCCCGACGCCGAACGCCTGCGCTGGTTCCCGCTGCCCGGCGATCCCGCGCCGGTCGACTGAAGGAGGGGCCATGATTCCCGAGGTCCAGGGTCAACTGCTGCGCATCTACGTGGACGAGGGCGCCAAGCACGACGGCAAGCTGGTGCACGAGGCCATCGTCCGGCTCTGCCTGAAGGAAGGGCTGGCCGGCGCCACGGTCCTGCGGGGCATCGCGGGCTTCGGCGCCCGGCACCGCCTGCACAAGGTGGGCCTCGAGCGCTTCAGCGCCGACCTGCCGGTGGTGGTCGAGATCGTCGACGTCGCCGAGAAGATCGAGCGCCTGCTGCCGCTGATCCGGGAGATGACGGGCGGCGGTCTCATCACGCTCGAACAGGTGCGCATCGTCGCGGCCCCGTCCGCCGATCACCCCGCCTGAACCGCAAGCGAAAGCCCCGCCCCCCGGAGCGGGGCGGGGCTCTTGCGATCGTCGCGCCGCAGACTAGCGCAAGTAGACGACTTTGCCGCTGGCCGTGCGCTCCCCGTCGTCCCACTTCAGCAGGTAGACGCCGTCGGCCACGTCCTGGCCGCGCCCGTCGCGCCCGTCCCAGGCGGCCGTGACGGTCCCGTCCGAGCCGGACGTGGCCTGCAGCAGCCGGATCGTGTGGCCCCGCGCGTCGAAGACCAGCAGCCGGCCCGCCGCGCCCACGACGCCGCGCGCCTTGATGGTCGCGGAAGCGCCCCGCCGCAGCGGCGACGGGTAGATCTCCAGGCGTCCCGCGCCCGTGTCCAGCTGCAGGTCGACCACGCCGGTGGTGCCGGGGTGGTAGCCGTGGGGGCCGGGGCCGGCCGGCACCACGCCGTGGCAGACCGTGCAGTCGCGCAGCGTGCCCGCGTGGCCCTGCAGGTCGATGTTGTTGACGTTGTCCGCGGCCTCGCGGCTCGGGAAGATGGCGTGGGGGGAGCCGTGGCAGGCGGAGCACATCAGTCCGCCGTGCCCGGTGCTGAAGCGGTAGAGCTGGCCCACCGGCTCCCCGTACTGGGCGGTGTGGCAGGTGCGGCAGGCGGGCTCGTCCAGCCAGGGGATGCGCCCGTCGTGCTCGATCGAGCCGGCGATCTGCTGCAGGTCGCCGTGGCAGTCCTGGCAGACCATGCCGAAGTCGGTGGCCATGGTCCCGCGCAGGCACTGGGTCTGCGGACCGGGGTGGCACATGTTGCAGCCCGCGGGGCCGGGCATCTCCTCGTCGAGGAACTGGTGCTGGTCGTGGATGCGGAAGGACAGGTAGCCGGCCTCCGGGATGCCGACGGTGCCCAGCGCCGGGCTGGCGTGGCAGCCGGCGCACAGCACCGGCCGCGCGTTCGGGTCGAAGCCCGCTTCGCGCTCGTGCGCGTTGAGGATCGCCTGCTCGCTGCTGTGGCAGCCCGAGGTGACGCAGGTGATCTCGGTCGAGACGGGGATCACCGGCCGGCTGCGCGCCAGCTCCGCGCCCTGCAGGTCGCGCGCGATCACCAGGGCGTTCTGGTAGGGGGCTTCGACCGTCGGCGCCGCGTCGGTGTACGGCGTGACCGGGATGCCCTCGGCCTTGAAGTGGTCGCCCGCGGGGTCGAAGACGCCGGTGAGGCCCTTGCCGGTCAGCCCCACGTTCGGCGGCAGGTCGACGCCGAACAGGGCCTGGTCGTAGGTCCAGAAGTCCGTCTTGCCCACCGAGTAGGTGTTCCCGGGCACCGAGTACTCGAGCGTCACGCCCGTGGTCACCAGCTGCGGCGAGTGGGTGGCGTCGCCGCGGTGCACGACCTGGGCGATCAGGTTGTTGTAGGGCGGCAGCACCGACAGCACGGCGTGCAGGCGGTTCATGCAGTGCATGCCGAGGTCGTTCCAGCTCAGCACGACCGTGTCGCCGGTGACGGCGGCGCCGGCGGGCGGGGCCGCCGCGGCGAGCAGCAGGATGGCCAGGGCCAGGGTGACGGGCGATCTCTTCGCAGCGAGGTGCAGGATCATGTCGAACCTCCGGGCCGGAATGTCTGCCGACGGGTCGGGACTTCAGGGGCAGGTAATGCATACTATGTTGATGGTATATTAGTCAATGAAAATCGAATATTATAAATATAACAACTAAGTCGGGTCTGTGATCGGGGGCCGGATGTGCTAGCCTCCTGATTAATAACGAGTTCAGTGATCAGTCAGGAGATGGACATGCGCCGCTGGCCCGAACCCCACGTCGGCTCCCTCTTCGGCACCGAGCATCCGATCGTCCAGGCCGGCATGGTCTACAACAGCGGGGCGCGCCTGGCCGCGGCGGTCGCGGAGGCCGGCTGCCTGGGCCTGATCGGCGCCGGCGGCCGCCGCCCGGACGACCTGCGCGCCGAGATCCGCGCCGCCCGCGCGCTGACCTCGCGCCCCGTCGGGGTCAACATCCCCCTGATCGACAAGCACGCGCACGAGAGCCTGGACCTCGCGCTCGAGGAGGGCGTGGGCGTCCTGGTCACCTCGGCGGGCTCGCCGGTGCGCGTGGCGGGCCGGATCAAGGCGGCCGGCGCCGTCTTCGTCCACGTGGTGGCGACCGCGGCCCTGGCCCGCAAGTGCGAGGACGCGGGCTGCGACGCGGTGGTCTGCGAGGGCTTCGAGGCCGGCGGCCACAACGGCCGCGACGAGCTGACGACGCTGGTGCTGGTGCCGGCCTGCGTGCAGGCCGTCGCGATCCCGGTGATCGCCGCCGGCGGGATCGCGACCGGCGCCCAGATCGCCGCGATGTTCGCCCTCGGCGCCGCCGGCGTGCAGATCGGCTCGCGCTTCGCCGTCACGCGGGAATCCGCCGGCCACGACGCCTTCAAGCAGGCCGTGGTCGACGGCGAGGACACGCGCCTGGTCCTGAAGAAGCACGTGCCGGTGCGCCTGCTGCGCAACGCGTTCCGCGAACGCGTCGAGGAGCTGGAGGCGCGCGGCGCCCCGCGCGAGGAGCTGGCGGCGCTGCTCGGCGAGGGGCGCGCCCGCCGCGGCATGCTGGAGGGCGATCTCGAAGAAGGCGAGCTGGAGATCGGCCAGGTCGCCGGCCTGATCGACGACGTGCCCGGCGTCGCGGAACTCGTGGCCCGGCTGCTCGCGCAGTACGACGCGGCGGCGGCCAGGTTCGGAGGCTGAACGTGGACGTCCCCCGGGTCACGGCCCTGCGCCTGCGCGAGATCCTCGCGCCGGCCTGCCGCGCCCACCATGTGGACCTCTGCGGCGTGGTGAGCCTGCCCCGCAATCTGCCGCACGCCGCCGCCTGGTTCGACTGGCTGGAGGCCGGGAAGCACGGCGATCTCGAATACCTGCTGCGCGCGCCGCACGACCGTGCCGATCCCACCCGCGAGCGGCCGTGGGTGCGGACGCTGCTGGTCTTCGGCCAGCGCTACGCGGCCGGCTGGTCGCCGCAGGACGAGGGGGAGGGCGACGGCTGGATCTTCGGCGTCGCGCGCTACGCCCGCGGCCTCGACTACCACGAGGTGTTGCGCGGCGCGATCCGCCGCACGACCGCGCCGCTGCGCCGCGAGCTGCACCGCACGGGCGTGATCGCCGCCGAGGCCGACCTGCGCGCCGTCGGACGCCGTGGACGCCGGCCCCTTCCTGGAGCGCGAGTACGCCTGGCTCGCAGGCCTCGGCTTCTTCGGCAAGAACACGCTGCTCATCCATCCCCAGCTGGGCTCGGGCCTGTTCCTGGGCGTGGCCCTGCTCGAGCTGGAGGTGACCGGTCTCGCCGATGCGCCGCGGCCGCTGGTGGGTCCGCCCGCGCAGCGTCAGGCGAACCCCGACGGCATGGCCTCGCTCTGCGGCAACTGCCGCCTGTGCCAGGACAGCTGCCCCACCGGCGCCCTGGACACGCCCTTCGCGCTGGACGCGCACCTCTGCCTGGCGACCTGGTCGATCGAACGGCAGGGCCGCGTCCCTGCCGCGCAGCGCCCCCTGCAGGGCGACCAGCTGTTCGGCTGCGACGTCTGCCAGCAGGTCTGTCCCTGGAACCACAAGGCCCTGCGCCGACCCGCGGGCGAGCCGCCCCGTCCCGAGTACGCGGCCCTGCCCGAGCACGCCGAAGTGGACCTGGGCGACCTGATCGGCCTGGACGCCGACGCCTTCCGCGCGCGCTTCCGCCGCACGCCGCTGTGGCGGGCCCACCCCGAGGGGATGCGGCGCAACGCCCTGGTCGTCGCGGCCAACACCGGCCGCCGCGACCTGCTGCCGGCGATCCGCGCGGCCGCCGCCGGCGATCCGGACGCCGATGTCCGCGAGGTCGCGCGCTGGGCCCTGGAAGTCCTGGGGGAGGCGCCGTCGTGAGCGGGCGCATCGAAGCGGCCTGGTGGAGCCCCGCCCCGCACGGCGCGGTGCTCTGCGGCCTGTGCCCCCTGCGCTGCCGGTTGCGCGAGGGCCGGGACGGCCCCTGCGGCACCCGCGGCAACCGCGGCGGCCGCATGGAGGCCCTGCAGTACGGCGAGGTCGTGGCGCTGGCCATGGACCCGATCGAGAAGAAGCCGCTGCTGCACTTCCACCCCGGCTCGCGGATCCTCTCGCTGGCCGCCCGCGGCTGCAACCTGCACTGCGCGTTCTGCCAGAACTGGGGCATCAGCCAGGAACTGGACCGGCCCGTGCAACGCGTCGCGCCCGCGCAGGCCGTGGCCCTGGCCCTGGACGAGGGGTCGCTCGGGCTGGCCTACACCTACAGCGAGCCTCTGGTCTGGTTCGAGTACGTGCGGGACACGTCCAGGCTGGCGCGCGCGGCCGGGCTGAAGAACGTGGTGGTGACCAACGGGTTCCTCGAGCCGGGGCCGCTGGAGGAGCTGGTCCCCTGGCTCGACGCCGCCAACGTCGATCTGAAATCGATGGACGACGCCTTCTATCGGAAGGTCTGCAAGGCCCGCCTCGCGCCGGTGCTGGCGACGATCCGCCGCCTGCACGCCGCCGGCGTCCACCTCGAGATCACCAACCTCGTGATCCCCGGCCACAACGACGCCGACGCGCAGCTGAGGGCCCTGGTCGACTTCGTGGCCTCGGTGGACCGGCGGATCCCGCTGCACTTCTCGGCCTACCACCCCGCCTGGAAGCTGGACGCGCCGCCCACGCCGCGCGCCACGCTGGAGCGCGCGGCGCGGATCGGCCGCGAGAAGCTGGACCACGTCCACCTCGGGAACGTCTAGCGAGTCCCGATCGACCGCCGCCCGCCGCTGGCGAGGTTGCGCGGCGTGTCAGTTCGCCGGCGAGATCGTCAGCTCCGCGCGGAAGACGAAGTCCGCGCAGGACAGCGTGATGGTCTTCTCGCCCCAGATCGAGTTGCCCACGAGGTTGAGGTACCCGTTGGCGTACTCGTCGTCCGACCACCCGTCATCCGTATCACGGGCGTAGGCGTGGAGGTTGAGCTTGGCGTAGTTGAAGTCGTAGCTCTCGGTGTTGTAGGCGATGATGATCGAGGCGCCCCCGGCATCGTGGATGACGGGGGACCCGTCGCCCATCTCGACCCAGTCGGCCGCTGTCCAGTTGTAGGCGTACTGGTCCACGGGGTTGCACTGCGTGCCCGAATCCGCGCCGTTCAGGCAGTTGAAGGCGTTGGCCCGGACGAAGAACCAGTTCATGTCCACGGCGTTGTCGGTGCCCTCGTCGTCGGCCATCAGGCAGACGAACTGGTCGACCTGGACCCTGACCAGCTGCTCGATCTGCAGGGGCCGCACCAGCGTGTACTGCGAGGTGAGGGTCACCAGGGCCAGCGTGTTGTCGGCGACGTGGCGGAAACGGTAGACCAGGGGCACGCCCGGCGACTCCGGCGTGAAGTCCGTGCTCGCGTCGATGACCTGCATGAATCCCTCGAAGCCCAGCTCGATGTCGTCCAGCCCCTGGGTGGAGCCGCCGTAGACGATGGTCTTGATCGAGGCGCTCTGCAGCACCTCGCGCGCCGTGTAGCCGAATTCCAGCTCCACGTCGACGGTGCCGTTGTAGGCGGCGTTCAGTGCCAGCCCCATCTGCTCCTCGGAGAATTCCGTCTCGATGCAGGTCAGGGCCATCATGCCGTAGCTCACGCTCGAGACGTACATGGGCATCGAGCCGGGCGGCAGGGCGGCGGCGATCTCGTCGGCGGTCGCCGTCGGGGCGAACAGCGCGGACGGGCTGGACGGCGTGTCCATGTCGATCGTGTAGTAGATCTGCATGTACTTGGCCATGATCTTGTTGGTGGTCGAACCCTCGTCCCAGTTGAAGGCCGTGCTCAACGAGCCCGCGCCGTAGGAGACGTCCGCGCCCACGAAGAGGTTCATCTGCGACTCGCTGTGGACCTGGTCCATCGTGAACTCCACGCGCGCCGGGACGTGGGTGTCCTCGCCGACGGCCGTCTCCAGCAGGTCGGAGATGCCCTGGCGCACCGTGGACAGGCGCGGGTCGGAGACGACCCGGGAGATGTCGCCGGGCGTGGAGGAGCCCTCGAGGGAGACCGACAGGGTGATGGGCGCGCGGGCCACGGTGACCGGCACGTAGACGAACTGGTGGGCCTGGTTGCCGCGGATCAGGCTGCCGGGCCAGATGACGTCGTCGTTGAGGCCCAGGAAACGCGATGCTCTCGATGTTGTCCACGACGTCGTGGACCTCGTAGGTGTAGCGGTAGCCGCCGTCCTCCTCGTCCCAGGATTCGATGATCTCGTCCTGCTCCGCCGACAGCGGCGCGAGCAGACCAGCATCCTCCAGGATCTGCTCGATTTCGTCGGGGGAGGCGGGATCGGGGCCGACCGGATCGTCGCTCGAACACGCAACCAGCAGTGTCAGGCTGCCCACGAGGACCCAAACGAGGAGCTTCATGTCAATCTCCCAGGAAAAGGGATCAGGAATGGGACGCACCGTCCGATGGGTCGGATCCTAACACGTTGCGGGCGTTGCAGGAAGGCCAGTTGATACCTGCCGGTCATTTGCGGGGGTTGCCCGACCGTAAAATCTCGTATCTTGATGATCGAAAATGAGTTGTGAAGATATCACCCCCCGGCCCACGCCCGGGGCCGGACCCGCCGGGAGCCGCCATGACCGCCACGCCGCCGCCGGAACGCCACCGCTACACCCGCGGCGAGGAGATCGCCCACAGCGTTTCCCACGGGATCGGCGCGGCGCTGGCCGTGGCCGGTCTCGTGCTGCTGGTCCTGCGGGCCGATGTCTCGGGCGACCCCTGGCGCATGGTCAGCTTCTCCGTCTTCGGCGCGACCCTGGTGCTGTTGTACACGGTCTCCTGCCTCTACCACGCCATGATCCCGCGGCGCGCCAAGCGCGTCTTCCGCTCCCTCGACCACGCCGCCATCTACCTGCTGATCGCCGGCACCTACACGCCGTTCCTGCTGGTGAGCCTGCGCGGCGGCTGGGGCTGGAGCATGTTCGGCGTCATCTGGGGCCTGGCGATCATCGGCGTGGTCTTCAAGTCGAAATACGCCGGCCAATTCCGCCGGGCCTCGACCCTGCTCTACATCGGGATGGGCTGGCTCGCGGTGATCACCCTGAAACCGATGCTGGAGACCGTGCCCGCCGGCGGCCTGATCTGGCTCCTGGCCGGCGGCATCGCCTACACCGGCGGCTCCGTTTTTTACCTCTGGAAAAAACTGCCCTACCACCACGCCATCTGGCACCTCTTCGTGATGGCCGGCAGCGCCTGCCACTGGATCGCCATCTACCGCTACCTGGGCCCCCCCCCGGGGTGAACTGATCGGACAAGGGCCGTCGGTGGCGAACCGAAGCTCACCAGGGGGCGCCGGGCTCCGATGGGGATCCGGCCCAGGTGGGGAGCGGTGCTCGGCGCGCACGTACGTGGTGATGCCGCCGCGCACGAACCACTTGGCGTCGATCTCGAGGTAGCGGGGGGCCAGCAGGGCGACCAGGTCGTCGGCGATGGCGTTGGTGACCTTCTCGTGGAAGGCGCCCTCGTTGCGGTAGGACCAGAGGTAGAGCTTCAGGGACTTCAGCTCGACGCAGGAGGCGTCCGGGATGTAGCGGATCCGCAGGTGGGCGAAGTCGGGCTGGCCGGTCAGCGGGCACAGGCAGGTGAACTCCGGGCAGTCGAAGCGGATCTCGTAGTCCCGGCCCGGCTGGGGGTTCGGGAACGTCTGCAGGTCGCGGGACGGCTGGCTCGTCATCGCGGATCCTCTTTCGTTTCGGGACCGGAAGCACGATAACGCGCCGGGTGACGGCGGGCAAGGGGAGGCGCCGGCTCGTCTTTCCCTTCTGGCGCCGGGCGCCCGCTGTGCTATCCTGCGTGCCGTCCCGCAACCCGATCCGGAAGGAGCCGTACTCGTATGCCAGGGATCTTCGGGGCCGCCGCCGCGCGGCCCGACCGCGACCCGTCGCCCGTCGCCGACGCCATGCTGGACCTGCTGCGGCACCGCGACTGGTACCGCACCCTGCTGCGCCGGGACGGCCCGCGCGCCCTGGGCGCGACCTCGACCAGCCCCTGGTTCCGCGAGGCGGACCGCCTGGCCGAGACGCCGCAGGCCCTGCTGCTCGTCGACGGCACGGCCTTCACGCTCGACGGCGTTCCGCTGCCCGACGACACGCCCGGCCTCGCCCGCCGCCTGCTCGATCTCTACCTCGCCGACGGCGACGGCTTCATCGACCGCATCGGCGGCCACTTCAACCTCGTGGTGGCCGACCGCCGCGACGGCCGCGTCCAGCTGCTCAACGACAAGCTCGGCTTCGCCCACCTCTACTGGTACGCCGACGACGAGGTGTTCCTGTTCGGCCCCGAGCTGAAGGCCTTCCTGGCCTGGCGCGGCCTGCCGCGCCGCGTCGACGCCGCCTCGGCCGCCACCTTCCTGGCCAAGGAGTGCCCCTACGGGCGCGCCACGCTGCTGCAGGGCGTGACCATGCTGGGCCCGGCCGAGCGCGTCGTCTGGGACGGGACTTCCGTGACGGTCTCGCGGCGCTGGCGCGCCGAGCCCCGCCCCGAGGAGGGCCGCGCCCGCGACGACCTGCTCGACGAGGCCGAGGCCCTGTACGCCCGCGCCTCGGCCAAGCGCCTGCCCGCGGGCTACGACGGGCGCGTGGTGGTCGCCCTGTCCGGCGGCCTGGATTCGCGCCTGCTGCTGCACCAGGTGAAGGACCGGGCCGGCCTGGACCTGTTCACCCACGGCCAGCCCGACTGCAGCGAGGTCGCGATCGCGCGCGAGACCGCCGAGGTCCTGGGCCTGCGCGACCGCCACCGCCTGATCGAGATCGATCCCGCCTGGGCGGGCCGCCACGCGCGCCGCGCGGTGTGGCTCAACGACGGGCAGATGAACCTGCGCAACGCCACGCTCATCGGCATCAGCAAGGCGCTCGGCGACGGCCCCGTCCCCTTCTGCAACGGGATCCTGGGCCCGTACCTGTCCATCGGCACCGGGCACTTCTGCGGAGAGGACGACCTGCGGACGATCACCGATGAGGACGAGCTGCGCCGCCGCGTGCTGGACTTCTCCGGCGTCGCCTCGGGCAGCGCCGGCTTCGCCGCGATCATGAAGCCGGACGCGGCCGCGGAGCTGCGGCGGCTGGCCCGCGAGCAGGTCTGGGACGCCTTCGCCGACTGGCGCCACGCGCCGCTGTTCGGCGACCAGAAGATGCTGCACATGCACTTCAACCTCGGCCGGCGCATGCAGGCCTCGGTGGACGTGCACAAGTTCTTCTTCCACGACCTGCTGCCGTTCGTGGACGAGGACCTCTTCGACTTCTGGCTGCGGCTGCCGCTGCGCGCGAAGTTCGAGAACGAGCTGTACCTCGACCTCTACCGCACGCGCCTGACCGCGCTGGCGCGCGTGCCCTGGAGCCGCACCGGCCACGACCTGTTCGCCTCCGAGGAGGCCGTGCGCCGCACCGTCGAGCGCCGCCGCCGCCTGCTGCTGCTGAACCGCCGGGTGCGCCGCCTGACCCGCGGCCGCGTGAACCTGCGCGACCGCCACGCCTACAACGACCGGCCCGCCTGGCTGCGCCGCAACCGGGAGTTCCGCCGCGAGTTCGACGGGGTGCTGTCCGACGTCCGCGCCACCGGCTGCGACTGGTTCGACCAGTCCGGGGTCGACGTCCTGCGCGCCGAACTCGACCGGGGCGCCGACTGGCACTTCCACGCCCTGGCCCAGGTCTACACGACGGTGGTCTGGCACGGCCAGTTCCTGCGCGACGCCCCGCCCGGGCGCGACCTCGCACCGCTCGGAGCGGCATGACGTCGACCCGCTCCACCTTCAAACACGCCTGGATCTACACGCTGGCGGCCGTCACCGGCAAGATGATCAGCTTCTTCCTGCTGCCGTTCTACGCCCACGTCCTGCAGGACGTGGGCTACGGCGTGATCGGCATGATCGAGGCCTCGCTGGCCTTCCTGTTCACCCTGATGTCCTACGGCGTGCAGAGCGCGGTCATCCGCTTCTACCACGACCGCCCGCCCGAGCAGCGCAACCGCGTCGTCAGCACCGGCATGCTGCAGACGGCCGCGATCAGCACGCTGCTGTGCGTGCCGCTGATGCTGGCCAGCGGGCCGCTGAGCGGCGCGCTGCTCGGCGACGCCAAGCTGTGGCACCTGCTCGTGCTGGCCCTGCTGGGCTTCATCTTCGAGCTGACCGGGGCGGCCGCCTCGGCCATCCTGCTGATCGAGCAGCGCTCGGTCGCCTTCTCGGTCAACGGCCTGGTGCGGCTGGTGCTGGGCGTCGCCACGAGCATCTGGTTCGTGCTGGTCCTGGACTGGGGCCTGTTCGGCTACTTCCTGAGCGGGACCCTGACCACGCTGGTTTCCTCGGCCTGGTTCGTGGTGATCGCCGTGCGCCGCTGCGGCACGGCCTGGGACCGCGGGATCTCGCGCGACCTGTTCTTCTTCCAGCTGCCCCTGGTCCCCGGCAACCTGGCCTCGTTCGTCTCGCGCCAGGCCGAGCGCGTGCTGGTGCGCTACCAGCTCGACCTGGCCAGTGTGGGCGTGCTGGAGATGGGCTACAAGTTCCCCTCGCTGATCAGCCTGATGATCACGCAGCCCTTCATGAAGTCCTGGAACACCACGCGCACCGCGATGGCCGACGAGCCCGGGGCGCCGGAGCACATCGGACGCGTCTTCACCTGGTACCTGCTGCTGGTGGTCTCGGTGGGGCTGGTGATCGTGGTGAACATCCCGGCGGTGCTGCGCCTGCTGACGCCGCCCGAGTTCTGGAACGCCCACCGCATCGCGCGCGTCGAGGTCCTGACGATGATCCTGCAGGGCTGCTACTGGCATGTCACCTTCGGCATGTACTACGCCAAGGACATGCGCTCGCTGTCCTGGATCCGCGGCGTCACCTCGGCGATCAAGGTCGCCCTGTCGGTGCTCTTCATCAAGCTGTGGGGCCTGTTCGGCGCCGCCTACTCGGCGGCCCTGATCCAGGCGGTCATGCTGTTCTGGAGCGCGCCGCTGGCCCAGCGCAGGTACCGCATCCGCTACGAGTGGCGCAAGATCTGGCTGATCGGCATCACCAGCGTGCTCGCCTTCGTGGTGCTGATCACGCTGGACCTCGAGCAGTTCGGCGCCTACCGCTGGCTGCGCGACGTCGCCGTGCCGGACTTCGGCCGCGCTCTGTCCGCCACCCCGCTGGGGACCTGGAAGGAAGGCAAGGCGGTCACCCTGCTGCTCGAACGGGCCGACGTGATGTCCGACCTGGTCCTGCGCACCCTGCTGTGCCTGCCCTACGCCCTGCTCCTGCCGACCCTCCACTACGACACCCGCACCAAGATCCTGAAGCGGTTGCGGGCTCTGCGGCAGCGCTGAGAGGGCGATCGATGATCGACGACATGCAGAAGCCCCGGACTCGCGTCCGGGGCTTCTGTGTTGCGGAGAGAGTGTGCGGACTACTTGATCAGAGCGAGCGGTCCGGTCTGCTCGTTCGTCCCCGCCCGCACCCTGTAGAAGTACACGCCCGATCCCACGCGCCGCCCCGCGTCGTCGTCGCCCTGCCAGACCACGGTGTGCACCGCCGCGCCCAGGTCGCCGTCGACCAGCGTGCGCACGTGGCGCCCGCCCGCGTCGTAGATGCGCACGCTCGCCCGCGCGGCGGCGGGCATCGCGAAGCGGATCGTCGTGCTGGGGTTGAACGGGTTGGGGAAGGCGGGGTCGACCCGGAAGACCGCCGGCACGCCCTGGCCGGGGCCGTCGTCGACGCCCGTGCCCTGGCTGCAGCCCTGGCCGAGGGCGCCGATCTGGCCGCAACCGCCGCTGTGGGCCGGCAGGCAGGGCGAGGTGTCGTAGACCGTGAAGTCCCCGGCGGCGAGGTCGCAGAACTGGGGATCCGCCGAGACGTTGCCGTTGGCGCCGGTGGGGTTGGTGACGCCGCCGTAGTCGCCGCCGGCGTTGCCGTGGACGTTGTTGCAGTTGAAGACGAGGCTGCCGCCCGTGGCGTAGACGCCCTGGGACGCCGCGGCGGAACCGCTGTTGGCCGCGACGAGGTTCCGGGTGAGCGTGGCCGAGGCGTTCGAGAAGTAGATGCCGCCGCCGGCGCTGCCGCCCGCGTTGGCGGCGACGGTGTTGCCGGTCACCGTCGCTCCGGTCACCGTGTCGACGTAGAGGCCGCCCGCGAAGAAGACGGACGAGTTGTCCCTCAGGACGGAGTTGGCGAGGGTCAGCGTGCCGCCTGCGAGCTTGGCCACGCCGCCGGCGATCATGGCGCTGTTGTTGCGCACTTCGAGGCTGTCGAGGTTCGCGGCGCCGCCCTCGACGCAGATGCCGCCGCCGTACAGGAAGGTCGCGGCGGGCGTCGGGACGTTGGCGGCGATCAGGCCGCCGACGGCCGTCAGGGTGCCCCCGTTGACGTAGACGCCGCAGCCCTTGCTCTTGGCCGTGTTGCCCGAGATCTCGGCGTGGTCGAGCACGACCGTCGTCGCGCCGGTGCTGTTGGCGGCGTAGATGCCGCCGCCGAGGTCGGCGTTCGCGTGGCCGCTCACGACGGTCCGGCGCAGGGTCAGCGCCGCGTCGGTGACGAAGACGCCGCCGCCGCGGGGAGCGGACGGGTTGTTGACGATCGTCGTGTTGGCATTGATCTCGCAGTCGATCAGCGTGGGCGCCCCGCGGTAGACGTAGACGCCGGCGCCGTGCAGCGAGGTGTTGCCGTGCACGCGCACGTTCTCCAGCACGGCGTTGGAGTCGTAGAGCAGGACGCCGCCGCCGCCGCCGATCTGGGTGCTGCTGCCGGTGGCGTTGCCCGTGACGTCGATGTTGCGCAGGACCGCGTCGCCGTTGACGATCAGGCCCCCGCCGTAGCGCCCGGTGTAGGGGATGCTCGTGTACTGCTGGCCGCCGCCGCCGGTACAGCGGAAACCGTCGACGACCACGCCGGGGCCGGCTTCGTTGCCGACGCTCATCGCCGTGCTGGTGGGCAGGGCCGTGATCACGGTCGGCGTCCCGACCGGGTCGCGCGACAGGAAGGCGTCGTCCCAGCCGCCGAGGTAGGTCAGGTCCTTGTCCTTGATCTCGAAGGGCGCGGTCAGCACGAGGCTGGCCGCCAGGGCGATGGTGTCGCCGGCGGCGGCGCTGTTGATGGCGTCGTCGACCAGTTCGAACTCCGCGGGCACCTGGTGCACGCCGTCGCCGAGCGCCTTCAGGAGGTTCACGCGTCCGGCGCCGAGCTTGCCGGCGATCGTGGGGTTGATGGCGTCGATGTCGTCGCACGTGGTCAGCAGCAGGTCGATGATCTGCTCGCGGGTGTAGGCCGGGTGGGCCGACCACAGCAGCGCGATCGAACCGCAGGTGATGGGCGAGGCGAACGACGTGCCGTCCACCGAGGCGTAGGTGCTGCTGGCGGTGACGTGGTCGTACCAGGTGGTGTAGATGCCGGCCCCGGGGGCCGACAGCTCGACCCAGGTGCCGTAGGAGGAGAAGCTGGCCTTCTCGTCGCCCGGGCCCGTGGCGGCCACCGAAAGGACGCCGTCGGCGGTGCCGAGGAATTCGGGAACCTCGTGGTTGTCGTTGCCGGCGGCGGCCACGATGATCACGCCGTTGAGCTGGGCGTAGTCGACGGCCGTCTCCAGGATGGAGCTGCTGCCCCAGCTGCAGTTGATGACCCTCGCACCCATGTCCGTCGCGTAGATGATGCCCTGGGAAGCCCAGGACATGCCGACCAGGCCGGTGCCGGCCGAATTGAGGTAGCCGGCGCGGATCGCGAGGATCTTGCAGCCGCCGGCCGTGCCGCTGATGCCGACGCCGTTGCCGGTCAGGGGCGCCACGTTGCCGGCGCAGCCGGTGCCGTGGCCGCCGAAGTCCATGGGGTTGTTGTCCGCGATCGTAGCGTCCTCGCCGGGCCACACGTTGGCGGCGCCGCTCACGAAGTCCCAGCCGCGGATGTCGTCGGTCCGGCCGTTGTGGTCGTCGTCGCTGCCCGGGTTGCCGTAGTACTCGGTCCAGTTGGTGAACAGCGCGCCGTTGACCTTGTCGGGATGCGGGCCGCCGAGGTCGGGGTGGTGCCAGTCCACGCCCGAGTCGATGACGGCCACGATCACGTTCGAATCGCCCTGCGCCTCCTGCCAGCCGCCGAGCCAGCGCACGTCCTTGCCGCCGTAGGAGGTGTTGCGCAGGTACCACTGGCCGGACAGGCCGGGGTCGTTGGGGATGGCGATGTCCATGCGCCGCAGCTCGTCCTTGACCGCCTTGCGCACGCCGGGCACCGCCGCGAAGGCGGCCGCGGCCGCGTCCAGGTCCGCAGACGGGTCGAACTCCGCCACCCAGTGCCGGCTCAGGTCCGGGGCGCCGGCCTTCGCGGCGAAGCGGACGGCGGGGTAGAGCGGTTCGAGCGCCGAGACGCGCAGCTCGTCCGCCAGCGCCTGCAGGGCGGGGTCGTCCACGGCCACGCCGCGGGCGGACTTGGCGACCGCGGGGCGGTAGTCGGCCGCGAACTCCAGCAGCATGCGCCCCGGGATGTAGCCGGCGAAGCTGTCGGCCAGGGCGGCGGCGGGGGCCAGGACGGTCACGGCGGCCAGGGCCAGCCAGGCGGTCAGCGCGAGTCTCTTCATGATGGACGCGTCCTCTCTGATGGGTCATCCTCGAACGGATCGCGGCACGGGCGAGGCAGCATCTCATGATGATAGTCAAATCCGGCCGATTGTTCAACACGGGCGCCCCGGCGGCGGCCCCGGGGGAGGTCGGCGGACGTTGCGCATCGCGTTCCTGGAGCCCTACGACGGCGGATCCCACCGGGCCTTCCGCGAGGGGTTGACCGCCCACTCGCGGCACGAGATCCGCTCCTGGACCCTGCCGCCCCGGTTCTGGAAATGGCGCATGCGGGGCGCCGCCCCGTGGTTCGCGGACCGCCTGCGCGAGGACGCCCCGCAGTGCGACCTGCTGCTGGCGACCGACTTCCTGAACGCGGCCGACCTGCGCGGCCTCTTGCCGCGGCCCCTGGATCGCGCGCCGCTGCTGCTCTACATGCACGAGAACCAGCTGACCTACCCGCTGTCGCCCGACGAGGCCTTCGACTTCCACTTCGGCTTCACCAACATCGTCAGCTGCCTGGCGGCCGACCGCGTCGTGTTCAACTCGGAGTACCACCGCACCCTGTTCCTGGACGCTTTGCCCGACTACCTGGCCCGCATGCCCGAGGCGGTGCCCAAAGGGATCCGCGAGCGCCTGGCGGCGCGCAGCTGCGTGCTGCCGGTCGGGATCGCGCGGGCGCCGCACCCGCCGGACGCCTTCGCCCCCTATCTGGGCGGGAGCTGCGACGCCGGCCTCGGCCCCGGCTGGCCCCGCGACCCCGGCGGGCACGTGATCCTCTGGAACCACCGCTGGGAGTTCGACAAGCGGCCGCAGATGTTCGTCGGCGCGCTGCTGCGCCTGGCCGGGCGCGGACGGGCGTTCCGCCTGCTGCTGCTCGGCGAACCGCGGCAGCAGGAAGGCGTCTTCGCCCCGCTGCGGGATCGCCTGGGTGATCGTATCCTGGCCTGGGGCGAGCAGGACCGCGCCCGGTACCGGGAGCTGCTGGCGCAGGCCGACATCGTGGTCAGCTGCGCGGCCCAGGAGTACTTCGGCATCTCGGTGGCCGAAGCCGTCCACGCCGGCTGCTACCCGGTCCTGCCGCGCGACCAGGCGTACCCGTCCCTCTACGGCGCGCACTGCCGCGGCCGCCACCTCTACGACGGCGAGGAGGGGCTGGTCGCCCTGCTGGACGCCCTGCTGACGGGCGACGCCTGCGGCCACGTCTGCTCGCTGCCGATGGACGCCGACGCCTGCTGCTGGGAGCGCCTGGCGCCCCGCTTCGACCAACTCTTCGAGGAGATCCTCGGCTCATGACCGTAAGCCGCCGCCCCGCCAACCTGCTGCTGGACATCGAGGGCGTGCTGGTGCGCGACAAGAGCTGCGCGCCGGTCCTGGGCGCGCCGGCCTGGTTCGCCGGGATCGTCGCGCGCGGCACCCCGCACTGCCTGGTCAGCAACAACACGACCCACCCGCCGTCCGACCTGGCCGCCGCCCTGCGGGAGGCCGGGTTCGCCGTCGACGAGGCGCGGCTGGTGACGGCGCTGGGCCTCGGCGCCCGGCTGCTGGCGTCCTGGGGCAAGCGGCGCCTGCTGTGGCTGGGCGCCCCGGATCTGCAGGACTGGTGGCGCGACGCCGGTTTCGAGCCGGTGCGCGAGGGCCCCTGCGACGCGGTGGTCGTGGGCGCGAACCCCGACCTGGCGATCGCGGACCTCGACCGGGCCCTGCCCGCCCTGGTCGACGGCGGCGCCGAACTTGTTGCCCTGCACCGCGGCCTGTTCTTCCTGGACGCCGACGGGCGCCGGCGCTTCGGGCCGGGCTTCTACGCCGCGGCCCTGGAGCAGGCGGCGGCGCACCCGGCCGTGACGATCGGCAAGCCGCAGGCCCGGATCTACCGCCGGGGGCTGGAAATCATTGGCGGCGCGCCCCGGGACACGTTATTTATCTCTGACGATCCCGTCGCCGACCTCGTCACCGCCAAGCGCCTGGGGATGGGGACGGCTTTCGTGCTTTCCGGCAAGCACGCCGATTGTGGCGTCCTGGGCCGCCTGGACCAGGAAGACTGGCCTGACCTCGTCGTCGACGCCCTGGCCGACCTGGAACCGCCCCCACCCGCCGCTCCGCAGGAGGACGCGCGTCCGTGAACAACCCGACCAACGACCAGGATCTCAAGCGCTTCGGACAATTGACGCTGACGGCCTGGGAGTTGGAGCACGCCCTGGACAACGTCGAGCCCGACCCGGAGCTGGAGGTCCAGCCCCCGCGTCCGGCCCGCGCCGGGTCGATGGCCCTGCGCGCCCACGCCCGCCTGCAGGGCGAGATGGAGACGCGGCTCGGCGTGCCCAAGGAGCGCCGCACGCGCATCGGTATCCAGCCGGAGGTCGACGAGAGCGTGCTGCTGGTCCACGGTTCGACCGGGACGCCGCAGGACCTCGACGGCCTGGCCCGCTTCCTCTACGGGCAGGGCTACACCGTCTACAACATGCTGCTGCCCGGCCACGGCCTCGAGGCGACGACCCTGCCGGTGGTGAAGTGGAAGGCCTGCCTGAACGAGGTGCAGCTGCGTTACCGCGTGCTCGCCCGGCACAGCCGGCTGGTCCACGTGGTCGGCTTCAGCTTCGGCGGCGCGCTGGCGATCCTGCTGACGCGGCAGGAGCAGCCCGCTACGCTGTCGCTCTTCGCCCCGGCCCTGGTGCCGCGCGTGCCGCTGGGCACGCGCCTGCTGATGCTGCTGGGCCTGCACCGCCTGCCGCTGCTGCGGCGCCGGATCGGCTGGAACCTCGAGGTCTTCGAGGCCATGGAGCGCGCCAAGTCCCAGGTCGGCAAGCTGCGCCTGCCCATCTACGCGGCGCACTGCCAGGACGACGCCCGCATCGATCCCGCCTCGCTGCGCCTGCTGCAGAAGCGGACGCGTCACCGCGCCTCCCGCTTCCGCCTGTTCAAGACGGGCGGGCACATGATCCTGGCCTCCCACGGCGACGCCACGCTCAACGACGCCCTGCTGCATTTCCTGCGCGACCAGCACTGACGCCCGCCGCGCAGGCCGCGACCTTCCCGGTTGCACTTTGCACGGGGCCGGCGGTCCCGACGCCGCCCCGTTCCTTCCCCGCGTTCCCCCCGATGCCCCATCGTGCCGCGTTTCCCGCGCTTCCTCCCGGTTTCCCGTGAGGGAGGGAGGCGGTCGCGGGCGGCACGGGAGTTGCATCCCGATCCGCTACACCGATGCGGGTTGCGCCCGCACCCGTCCCGAATAAGGAGCACAGCAACATGAACGACACCCGTGATCACGGCACCGCCACCATCTACATCGGCGCGGAGGAGACGTCCAACCAGGTGCTGACCTCGGTCGAGGCCGCGGAGTACCTGAAGATGCACGTCAAGACGGTGTGCCGGCTGGCCAAGGAGGGGAAGATCCCCGCCAAGAAGGTCGGCAGCGAGTGGCGTTTCCTGCGGCGGGTGCTCGACGGCTGGCTCGCGAAGGAAATGGTCTGACATGCCCCTGCGGATCCAGACGCTGCCGGAGCCCCGTCCCGGTGTCGCGGCCCTGCGCCTCGACGGCACCGTCGTGCGCGGCGATCACCGCCGCTTCGCGGCCGCCGCCGAGGAGTGCCTCGGCGCGGGCGCACGCGGCCTGGTGCTGGACCTGGCGGACCTCGGGTCGATGAGCGGGGAGCTGGCGGCCGAGATCGCCCTGCTGCGGCGGCGCCTGTCCGACGGCGGCGCGCGGATGGCCGTCGTCGCCCCCAGCGTCGTGGTCGGTTGGTTCCTGCGCAGCCGGCTCGGCGAGCCGCCGCTGCCGGAGTGCGCGACCGTCGCCGAGGCGGCCGCGGCCCTCCTGGCGGCCGGCGATTCCGATGACGGCGAGCCGTGCCGCGGCGATCCGGGCGCTTCCACGAGCGCCAGCGTGAGCGGCCCTCGACTTCGCGCGGCGGCGTCCGGGTTCCTCGCGACCCTGGGCGGCGGCGGTCCTTCGGCCGCCTGGACCGAATCCCTGACCGACCTGTTGCGCCGCCACGGCCTGGGGCAGGACGCCCACCTGCTGCGGTGCGACGGCGACCGGCTCGTCCTGGACGGCCACCTCGATGCGCTCGCCGATGCGGGCGGCCGCCTGGGCACCCTGCTCGCGGAAGCCGACGCGCCCCTGACGCTGCACGAACTGGGCGCCGCGGACCTGCCGCTGCGCGAGCAGACCTTCCTGCGCTGGTGCGGCGCCGACGTGGCGGTGCCCCTGAAGGTGGACGGCCGGCTGCTGGGCGCGCTGTTCGTCCGCTCGGGTCAGGACGGCGGCCTCTTCGCCTACCGGCCCGGCGAACTCCTGGGCCTCGGCCTGCTCGGCAGCCTGATCGGCGCGCAGCTCGCGCAACTGCACCCCGCGACCGCCGCGGACCCCGCGGTTCCCCCCCGGGAAGCCGCCGAGTCCCTGCTCTGCGGCGTCTGACGTCGCGGCGCGGTTCCCGCCGCGGGGCGGGCCCCGCCCGGTGACATCCCGATAACCCCTTCGCTCCCAACAAGATCGCCGCGCGTCACCCGAGGAGCCGCCGCGAACGCCGCGACGTCGGCGGCCGTTGACGGCCCGCCGGCCGGACGACGCTCGTAACATGAATTTTGACAACAAGATATAACGTCACGCCTTGTCGAGTGGACCTGGCGGCGTCCTTGCAGGAAGAGGGCGGGGGCGGCGGAGCGGGGCTGGGAGGACCTGCGACGCCGCACGGCCTCAACCGGCGGAAGAGAGGGCGCCTCAGCTCTTCCGCCGGTGGCCACCCCGTCGCAGCGAGGCAACCGGAGGGGGACATCATGACGACCACGGAAGTGCGGGGCTGCCTGGAAGCGGCGCTGCCCGGAACGCGGCGGCTCCTGCACGGGGCCGGCGTGCTGCTGAGCGCCTGGGGCCTGACGGAGCGGCCGCGGGAGTGGATGCTGTGGCTCGAATGCCGCGACCGCGAACCGCCCGCCACCGCGGGCGCGCGGCGCCCGGACGCGCCGGTCTGGCGCGCCGCCGCTTCCTGGCCGCGCTCCCCGCGCACGGGGCGGCGGCACGCCCTGGCGGCGCTGGCGCAGGTCCTGGCGGAGGTGGCGCTGGTTTCGGGCCGGGGGGCGTCGCCGTGGCGGCAGGGCGGTCCGGAACCTAGCCGGCCGGAGCCGGCGCGGCCTCGGCGCGCTCGCGCCCCTTCAGGGCGATGCGGTTGAGTTCGGCCGTCAGTTCCTCGACCGACAGCCCGCGGCGGATCTCGCCGGCGTGGGCCAGCGAGATGGCGCGCGTCTCCTCCGAGACGACGATGACCGCTGCGTCGGACACCTCGCTCAGGCCGATGGCGGCGCGGTGGCGGGTGCCGAGCACGTAGCCCAGCTCGGAACGCTCGGTGTTCGGCAGGATGCAGGACGCGGCGACGATCTTGTCCTGGCTGATGACCACGGCCCCGTCGTGCAGCGGACCGGGCACGGTGAAGATCGACTCGATCAGCTCGGACGAGATGTCCGCGTTCAGCAGGGTGCCGGTCTTGGTCCAGCGGCCGAGGCTGATCTCGCGCTCCAGCACGATCAGGGCGCCCAGGCCGCGGCGCGACAGGCGCTCGACGGCGTGCACGATCTCCTGCTGGGCGGGGATCTCCTCCGGCGCGGCGAAGAACATGATCCCGCGGCGGCGGCCCAGGTAGGTCAGGGCCGTGCGCAGCTCGGGCTGGAAGATGATGATGAAGGCCACGACCCAGACCGTCTGCAGCGAGTAGAGGATCTGCCGCACGACGATCATGCCGAGCCGCTCGGCGATCCAGGACAGCACCGCGAGCAGGCCCAGGCCGACGAACATCTGCGTGGCGCGCGTGCCGCGCACCAGCAGCAGCAGGCGGTAGAGCAGGAACGCCACGATCAGGACGTCGAGGATGTCGATGATCAGGGAATCGGCCAGGAACTTCAGCATCGGTTCTTCCCGGTGTCCGGGCCCGCGGGCGTGGTGTCGGGCCGCAGCATAGCATCGTGGGGCGCCGGCTCAACGCCGTTCTCCCGCGGCGGCGATCGCCGCGAGGACTTCCAGCATCTGCACCGTCTCGGCCACGTCGTGGACCCGCACCGCGGCGGCGCCGGCCGCGAACGCGATCGCGGCGGCGGCCAGGCTGCCCGGCAGCCGCCGCTCCACCGGCGCGCCGGTGATGCCGGCGATGAACGACTTGCGCGAGGCCCCGATCAGCGCGGGCCGTTCGCCCGTCGCCTCGCGCACGCGCGCCAGCAGGGCCAGGTTGTGGGCGAGGTCCTTGCCGAAGCCCAGCCCGGGATCGACCAGCAGCCGCGACGGAGCCACGCCGGCCGCCAGGGCCGCGCCGACGCGCGCCTCGAGGTGGGCCGCCACCTCGGCCACGACGTCGTCGTAGCGGGGCCCGCTGCATGGTCGCCGGCGTGCCTTGCATGTGCATGAGCACCAGGCCGCAGCCCGCGGCGGCCGCCAGCGGCAGCAGCCCGGGATCGCCGCGGCCGGCGGTGATGTCGTTCAGGCCGTCGGCGCCGGCGTCGAGGGCGGCCCGGGCGGTGTCCGCGCGCCAGGTGTCCACGGTCAGCGGGCACCGCGACGCGTCGGCGCACGGCGGCCAGGGCGGGCAGCAGGCGGGCGCGCTCGGCGTCGCCGCCGGCGGGCGCCGCGCCGGGACGCGAGGATTCCGCGCCGAGGTCGAGCAGGTCGGCGCCGGCCGCGACCAGGTCCTCGGCGCGCCGCGCGGCCTCTTCGGCGCCGTCGGCGCGCGAGGCCGGGAAGAAGGAGTCGGGGGTCAGGTTCACCACCCCCATGACCAGGGGGCGGCGGCCGTAGTCCAGCGCCGCGCGGCCGAGCTCCCAGACGCGCGGCGCTGGGGTCACGAGGGGCCCGCCCGGCCGTCGCCGGGTCGGGTCGTGGGTCCGGTCGTCGAGCGGGGGGTTCGTCCGACGCGTGGTGGCCTGGCCGGGTCGGAGGCGTCGACTTCGCGGGCGCCGTCCGCCGGGGCCGGCTCCTCGTACAGCGCGGGGTCCAGCCGCGGCGGCGGCAGCGGACGGCCCTGCATGATCATCTGGACCTCTTCGCGCGTCAGCGTCTCGCGGTCCAGCAGGGCGGCGGCCATGATCTCGACCTTGTCGGTGTTCTCGCGCAGCAGCAGGCGCGTGCGCTCGAGCTGCTCGGAGACGATGCGCGAGATCTCGTCGTCGATCACCTGCAGCGTGCGCTCGCTGACGGTCTTGCGGCGGGCGAAGTCGCGGCCCAGGAAGACCTGCTCCTCGCCCTCCTCGAAGCAGATCGGGCCCAGGGCGTCGCTCATGCCGACGCGGGTCACCATCTCGCGGGCCAGGCTGCTGACGGTGCGGATGTCGGCGTAGGCCCCGCTGGTGATCGAGCCGATGAAGATCTCCTCGGCCACGCGCCCGCCCAGCGACACGCAGATGAAGTCGAGGTACTTGGCGCGGCTCATGTGGACGTCGTCCTTCTCGGGCAGCATCCAGGTGACGCCCAGGGTCCGGCCGCGCGGGATGATCGTGACCTTCTCCGTCTTCTGGGCGTGCTCGCACAGCTCGGCGATGACGGCGTGCCCCGACTCGTGGTAGGCCGTGATCCGCTTGTCCTCGTCGGTGAGCACGCGGCTGCGGCGCTCCGGCCCGAGCATGACCTTCTCGCGGGCGTCCCAGAAGTCGTCCATCGTGACTTCCAGGTGGTTCTTGCGCGCGGCCAGCAGCGCGGCCTCGTTGACCAGGTTCGCGAGGTCGGCGCCGGCCAGGCCCGGCGAGCCCGCGGCGATCTTGCGCGGCGAGACGTCGGCCGCGGCCTTGATCTTCTTCATGTGGACCTTGAGGATCGCCTCGCGGCCCTGCAGGTCGGGCATGTCCACCACGATCTGCCGGTCGAAGCGGCCGGGGCGCATCAGGGCGGGGTCGAGCACGTCGGGGCGGTTGGTCGCCGCGACCAGGATCACGCCGTCGTTGCTCTCGAAGCCGTCCATCTCCACCAGCAGCTGGTTGAGGGTCTGCTCGCGCTCGTCGTGGCCGCCGCCGAGGCCGGCGCCGCGGTGGCGGCCGACGGCGTCGATCTCGTCGATGAAGATGATGCAGGGCGCGTTCTTCTTGCCCTGCTCGAAGAGGTCGCGCACGCGCGAGGCGCCCACGCCCACGAACATCTCGACGAAGTCCGAGCCGCTCATGCTGAAGAACGGGACGCCCGCCTCGCCGGCCACCGCGCGCGCCAGCAGGGTCTTGCCGGTGCCCGGCGAGCCGACCAGCAGCGCGCCCTTGGGGATGCGGCCGCCGAGGCGCTGGAACTTCTTCGGGGTGCGCAGGAACTCGATGATCTCCTCCAGCTCGACCTTGGCCTCGTCGCAGCCGGCCACGTCGGCGAAGGTGACCGTCGGCTTGTCCATGTTGATGAGCTTGGCCTTGCTCTTGCCGAAGCTGAAGGCCTTGTTGCTGCCGCCCTGCATCTGGCGGATGAAGAACAGCCACAGCACCAGGATGACGATGAACGGCAGGTAGTAGGTGACGATGACCGTCAGCCAGCTCGTCTTGACCGTGTCGCCCTTCAGGTAGGCGCCCGGGTTGCGCTCGCGAACCCACTCCGGGAACGCCGGATCCTCGGCCAGCAGGACCAGGCGGAAGCGCTGCACCTCGGGCTCCGCGCCGTTCTGCAGCGTGATCTTGGTCTTCTGCGCGAGGTCGCCCGTGACGGTCAGCTCGGTCTTGGTCAGCGAGCGGATGTTGCCCGCCTCGACCTGCTCCTTGAACGCGTTGTAGCTGATCTCGAAGATCTGCTCGCGGTCCAGGGACATCATCTGGAACGCCAGGAACACCAGCAGCAGCAGGAGCATCCAGAAGCCCACGGCGCTGCCCGGCATGGGCGCGCGCTTGGCGCCGCCCGGTCCGTCCAGGGGCGACTTGCTCTCCTTCTTCTGGTTCGCCATGGGTCTCCATTCGCGCGAAGTGGCCGGTGGGCGCGGGCCCGCCGGCGGTCAGGGGCGGGTCGTCCCGCCCGTCTCGTCGCTTGCGTATCGGATCTGGAGTGTAACCGCGTCGCGGGTACTCGGCAACAGCCGGGTCCGCTCGTCCCGGACCAGGCCGACGACCCAGAACGGCCCCGCGTCGTCCTCGGCGACCAGCGTCCGCGCCCGCTCCGGCAGCGGCACGCGCAGCTGCTGCAGCAGGTCGCCGACCTTGCGCCGGCCGGCCATCCCGAACGGCGCCAGGCGGTCGCCCGGCCGCCACGGCCGCACGCGCGGCTCCCCGCGCAGGGCGGAGGCGGGGCAGGTCAGCCGCCAGCCACCCGGCGGCGGCAGGGGGCAGGCCGGTTCGGGGTCGCGGGCCGCGGGCTCGGCGGGCGTCGCCGGCCGCACCGTCAGCACCGCCGCGCGGCCGGCGGCCCGGGGACGGCGGCCGGCGGGTCGAAGACCAGCCGGTCGAAGTCGCGGCGGGCGCGCCAGCCGCCCGTCAGGTCGACCGCGGCTCCGGAGCGGCCCGCGCGCAGCCAGTCCAGCAGGCGCGCGACGTGCACGCGGTCCAGGTCGAGCCCGCACTCCCCGCGCAGGTGGCGGCGCAGCGCCCGCGAGGCCAGCGGCCCGGGCAGGGCCGCCAGGGCGTCGGCGGGCAGCGCGCCGTCGCGCCGGCCCCGCCGCAGGGCGCGCAGGGCGGCCGCGGCCTGGGCCTCCAGCTCCGTCGCGTCGTCCCTCAGCAGGGCCGCCAGGCGCGCCGGCGACGCCGCCGCGCCCGCGCCGAAGATGTCCCGCGCCAGCGGCAGCAGCTCGCGCCGCACGCGGCCGCGCACGTTGCTGGCGTCGTCGTTGGTCGCGTCGCGCCGCCAGGGCTGTCCCAGGGCGGCCAGCCAGGCCTCGATCTCGTCGCGGCCGCAGCCCAGCAGCGGGTGGATGAAGCGGCCGGCGCGCGGCCGGATCCCCTGCAGGCCCTCGGGGCCCGTGCCCCGGAACAGGCGGATCACGACGGTCTCGGCCTGGTCGTCGCGGTGGTGGCCGGTGGCGCAGGCGGCCAGCGCCGGGCGCGCGTCCAGGACACCGGCCAGGAACTCCCGCCGGACCGCGCGCGCGGCCTCCTCGAGGCCGCGCCCGCGGACCATGGCGAGGGGGCGCGGGTCCTCCCGCCGCAGGTGCAGCGGGACGTCCAGGCCACGGCAAAGCGCGCGGCAGAAGTCGGCGTCGGCGTCGGCCTCGGCGCCGCGCAGCGCGTGGTCGAGGTGCGCGGCCTCCACGGCGGCGCCGCACTGCTCGCGGCGCAGGACGGCCAGGCGCAGCAGCGCGGTCGAGTCCGCGCCGCCGGACAGGGCGATCAGCACACCCGGCCCGGCTTCATGGTCGAGGTCGGGGCCCGCGGCGGCGCGCAGCAGGCGCGCGAACTCGGGCAGCGCGCGCGCGGGGAGGGCCGTCGGGATGCGGTCGGTCGTCATGGGGGCCGTCGGCGGGGGCCGGGGGAGAAAAAGGATGGTAGCGGCTCAGGGATTCGAACCCCGGACACACGGATTATGATTCCGTTGCTCTAACCAACTGAGCTAAGCCGCCACCATATCCGACTGCTTCGGGCACTGTTGCCAAGTAGGGCCTGGACACCGCCCAGGGACCCCCAATTTATAGCCGCGCCGCGCCCGTGTCAAGACGCCGGGGCGCGCGCTTCGCGGCTCGTCCCTTGACGGCGGGCCGCGCCTGGGCGACCATCGCTGCCGACGCCGCCGGGGGCATCCGGCGGCGCGTGGGACTGGACAGCGCCAGGGGAGGCCGGGCATGAGCGATTCCATCGGCAAACGGTTCCTGACCATCGTCACCAACCCGGCCGCGGCCATGGCCGAGGTCAAGGAGAGCCCGCGCTGGGTGATCGCCGCCCTGGCCGTGGCGCTCCTGCTCGGGCTGTTCTCGGCCGCCACCCTGCAGATCACCGGCCCGGAGCAGCTGGACGTGATGCGCGAGACCCGCTTCGGCCAGATGATGCCCGAAGAGGACCTGGCCGCGATGTACGCGAAGTACGAGGCGCCGACCGCGTCCGCGCGCGTGATCCAGGGCATCCAGAGCGGCGTCGGGGCCTCCCTGATGCTGTTCGTCATGGCCCTGATCTACCTGCTGTTCTGCAAGCTGGCCGGCGGGCGGGGCACCGTGATGCAGACGGCCGGGGTGGTCTACTGGTCCTCGGTGGTCAGCCTGGGCCTGGCATCGCTGATCAAGTGGCCCCTGGTGCTGGCCAAGGGGTCGTCCATGGGCGTGGCGATCGGTCCGGCGATCTTCGCCGTCGACCGCGGCCCGATGGACGCCCTGTACCAGCTCCTGTCGATCTTCGACCTGTTCACCATCTGGGGCGTGCTGCTGATGGTGATCGGCCTGGGCCAGGTCCACGAATTCGCACGCAACAAGGCGACCACGGTCGTCGTAACGACATGGTTGTTCCTGAGCCTGGTGCTGTTCGGCATCGGCCGGCTCTTTCTCTAGTCGTCCGGTGTGTGACGGGAGGCCTCCGTGAAGAAGTGGCTCATCATCGGCGCTGCGGTCATCGTGGTCGCGCTGATCGCCGTGAACATGCTCAAGTCGTCCCACAAGGCGCTGGGCGTCGAGGCGGGCAAGGTCGCCCGCAAGGACCTCGTCGAGGTCGTGACCGCCTCGGGGACCCTGACGCCCAAGCGCAAGGTCGACGTCAGCGCCTCGACGATCGGCAAGGTGACGCGCCTGGCCGTCCGCGAGGGGGACCGCGTCGAGCAGGGCCAGCTGCTGCTGGAGATCGACCCCACCGAGTTCCGCTCCGTGGTCGACGCCCTGCAGGCCGCCGTGCGCACCTCGCGCGCCAACCTGGACCTCGCGCGCGCCGGCCGCGACAAGGCGAAGCAGGACCTCGAGCGGGCCAGCTCCCTGTTCGGCAGCGGGCTGTCCTCGCAGGAGCAGATCGACGCGGCCGAGGCCAGCGCCCGCATCGAGGAGGCCCGCACCGCGTCGGCCGAAGCGACGATGCGCCAGACCGAAGCCAACCTCGCCAAGGCCCGCTACGACCTCGACAAGGTCACCATCACCTCCCCGATGGCCGGCGTGGTCACGCGGCTGAACGTCGAGGAGGGCGAGAACGCCATCATGGGCACCCTCAACAACGCCGGCACGGTGCTGCTGACGGTGGCCGACCTCGCCACCATGGAGGCCGAGGTCGACGTGGACGAGACCGAGGTCGTGCGCGTGAAGCTCGGCCAGCCGGTCAAGGTGGAGGTGGACGCCTTCCCCGACACGTCCTTCGCCGGCACCGTGACCGAGATCGGCAACAGCCCCATCTACACCAGCACCGGGCAGAGCCAGCAGGCGGTGGACTTCAAGATCACCGTCACGCTCGACGACCCCATCCAGGACGTGCGCCCCGGCCTGACCGCCAAGGCCGAGATCACCGTGGCCGACGCGAAGCAGGTGCTGAGCGTGCCCATCGGCGCGGTGACGGTGCGCGAGTGGCCGCCCCTGCCCAAGGTCGGCAAGGGCCGGCGGCCCCGGCCGACGACCGCCGCCGCCGACACGATCAAGCGCGAAGAGGTCGAGGGCGTCTTCGTGATCGAGGGGGGCAAGGCCCTGTTCAAGACGGTCGAGATCGGCGTCACGGGCGAGGAGGACTTCGAGGTCCTGTCCGGGCTCGCGGACGGCCAGCAGATCGTCACCGGGCCCTTCCGCATCCTGCGCGACCTGCAGCACGAGGAAGCGGTGAAGGTCGACACCAAGAAGAAGGCCGCCGGCGCCGACAAGAAGCGGGACTGATCCATGAACCTGTGGGAAGGCGTCCGCATCGCCCTGTCCAGCCTCTGGACGCACAAGCTGCGGACCTTCCTGACCCTGCTCGGCAACATCGTCGGCACGATGAGCGTCATCGCCGTCGTGTCGCTGATCAACGGCGTGGACCTCTACGCGCGCCGCGAGGTGCTGTCCGAGGGCTCGAACGTGTTCACGGTCTCGCGCGTGAACTTCTTCGAAATCCTCACCGACATGGACGCCTTCCTGGCCTCGCTGAACAATCCCGAGCTGACCCTGGAGGACCGCGACTACCTGCGCAAGCACATGCAGCTGGCGTCCGAGGTCGGGGCCTCCCTCGAGCGCATGGCCGACCTGCGCGCCGGCGCGAAGGAGTCCCGCGGCATCCAGGTGCGGGGCAAGACCGACGACTACTCCCGGCTCGAGGACCTGCCCCTGCACAGCGGCCGCCACCTCGCCGAGCGCGACGTGTTCGCCAGCGCGCAGGTCGCGGTGATCGGCTGGGAGGTGGCCCAGGACCTGTTCCCGGGCGTGAACGATCCCGTCGGGCGCGACTTCAAGCTGTCCGGCCGTCACTTCCGCGTCATCGGCGTCGCCGAGGACCGCGGCTCGATGCTGGGCAACAGCCGCAACCGCTTCGCGGTGGTGCCGATCACGGCCTGGATGAAGTCCTTCGGCGGGCGCGAATCGATCGACATCAAGATCGCGGCGGCCGACCTGCCCCTGCTCGCCGACGCCAAGGAGGAGGCGCGCCACCTGATGCGCCTGCGCCACCAGCTGCGCCCGAAGGAGAAGGACGACTTCGGCATCGTGACCATGGACGAGCTGCTCTCGCTCTGGTCGGGCATCTCCAAGGCCATCTACGGCGCGCTGGTGCCGCTGGTGGGGATCAGCCTGGTGGTGGGCGGCATCGTGCTGATGAACATCATGCTGGTGGCGGTCACCGAGCGGACCCGCGAGGTGGGCATCCGCAAGGCCGTCGGCGCGAGGCGCATGGCGATCCTCTGGCAGTTCCTGGTCGAGTCGATCACCCTGTCGATGACCGGCGGCGTGCTGGGCATCAGCATCGGCCTGGGGCTCGCCCTGCTCATCTCGCTGCTGTCGCCGCTGCCCTTCGCCTTCGCGGGCTGGTCGATCGGCGCGGGCCTGGCCGTGACCTTCGTCATCGGGCTGGTCTTCGGCACCTACCCCGCCTGGAAGGCGGCCGGGCTCGATCCGGTGGAGGCGTTGCGCCATGAATAGCGGCGTCATGCACGCGCGGGAGGGCGTCCGTCAGGCGCTGCTGACCATCCGCGGCCACCGGCTGCGCAGCGCCCTGCTGATCCTGGGCGTGGCCATCGGCGTGGCGACGCTGCTGGCGATCTACACCATCGTCTCGGGCCTGAGCGGGCGCATCCGCAACGACATCGTCTCCTCGGCCAAGCCCTACCTCTACATCGCGCGGCACTCGGGCCTCGGCGGCGAGGACCCCGAAGAAGCCCTGCGCCGGCCGCAGCTGATGCCGGAGCTCATCGCCCCCCTGGACGAGCTGCCCGGCGTCGACGGCGTGGACTACATGATCACCAGCGGGCGGGCGACGATCCTGACCTACGGCAAGGAGCGCACCAACCTGGTGCAGATCTTCGGCGCCTCGTCGAACTTCGCCACGCTCTACTCGTTCGCCATCGCCGAGGGCCGCTTCTTCACCTTCGACGAGCAGGACTCGCGCAGCCGCGTCTGCGTGCTGGGCAGCGGGCCGTCCGAAGCGCTGTTCCCGGGGATCGACCCGGTCGGCAAGTCCCTGCGGCTGTTCGGGGCGGAGTACCGCGTCATCGGCTCCATGGAGAGCCGCCGCCACATCTTCGGCGCCATGGGCGACAACTTCGTCGTGACGCCGTGGACCTCCTACGAGAAGGACTTCTCGACCGGCGAGTACGACGACCGCACGCTGGCCGTGACCGTGGCCGACGGCTACGAGACCGACGACGTCGCCGCCGACGTCACCGGCGCGCTGCGCCGCGGGCGCGGCCTCAAGCCCGGCGAGAAGGACAACTTCGCGGTGGTCGCCTCGGAGACCTACGGCGAGCTGGTCGACAAGGTCACCCAGGGCGTCGCCCTGGTCCTGGTGGTGCTGTCGAGCATCGGCCTGATGGTCGGCGGCATCGGCGTGATGAACATCATGCTGATCTCGGTCACCGAGCGCACCCGGGAGATCGGCGTGCGCATGGCCATCGGCGCCCGCCGCCACGACGTGCTGCGCCAGATCCTGGTCGAGGCCGCCACCCTGACGGCCATCGGCGGGGTCATCGGCGTCGTGCTGGGCTACCTCGCGGCCTGGGGCGGCACCAAGATCCTGCGCTTCCCCTTCGGCCTGAGCCCGTGGATCGTGCTGCTCGCGGTGCTGTTCTCCGCGGGGATCGGGATCGTCTTCGGGCTGTACCCCGCCAACCGCGCCGCGCGCATGGATCCGATCGAAGCCCTCCGCCACGAATAATTCCCCCGGCGACGAACAGGACACACGGATCGTCCCGTCGCGGGGGGCGCTCGCCGGACACATCCTGTGCCCGGCTCGCTCGACTTCCGTCCCTCTGCGCCCTCCTGGCGCAGAGGGCCTACAGACGCCCCCGCGACGGGACGATCCGTGTCCTGTTCGTGGACCGGGGTGGCAGGGGGCGGGGCGGCTGCGGCTGCGGCTATCGCGCCAGGGACATCCTCGTCGTCGTGATCTCGCCTGACGAACCGAGGCGGGCGAAGTACGTGCCCGAGGGGCAGGCGCGGCCGCGATCGTCCAGGCCGTCCCAGGTGATCTCGCGCCGGCCGGAGGCGCCGGCTTCGATCGTGAAGGCGCGCACCTGGCGGCCGGCGGCGTCGTGGATGCGCAGGCGTCCGGTCGTTCCCGCCGGCAGCTCGCAGCGCAGCGTGGTGCGGGGGTTGAAGGGGTTGGGGCGGCAGGGCAGCAGGCGCACGGCCGCGGGCGGCGGGGCGGCGTCGGTGGTTCCGGTGTCGAGGGAGATGTGGAAGCGCAGCACCAGCGATTCGCCGAGGTTGCCGCCTTCGCTGAGCGACGTCATGCGCAGCTCGATCTCGTCGCCTGCTTCGACAGAGAGCACCAGGGCGCCCGGGCCGCCCGAGCCCGCGGCGAACGCGAAGGGCGATGCTGCGGTGTACGTGCCGTCGGTGGTGATGTCGCCCGACGTCAGGACGGAGCCGTTGTGGACCAGCGACCAGCGCATCGTGCGGTGGTTGGTCGCGCCCTGCCAGACCGCCCCGCTGATCGTCGCGGTGCCCGCGACATAGCTGATCCAGTCGGCGCTGGTCACGTTGGTCCCGGTGCGGTCGAACTCCGCGCCGTGCATCCAGACGATGGGTTCGGGACCAGTGGCGTCGCATCCCCAGACGGGCACGTGCATCGGCAGGGGAAGGGCTGGATCGGCCCAGCAGTGGACTCCGGACCCATCCTGGATGAAGTCCGGCTGGTTGATGCCGAACAGCGCGGACGGCGATTTCCACAGCGTCCAGGGGAAGAAGGGGTTTTCCAGGTCGCTCCACTGTTCGGCGAGGTCGTATTCGAAAACTTCGGCGCGGGCCGCCGGTGCAGCCGAGATCAGGGCGAGGAGCGTCAGGGCGGCGAGGATGCCGGTGGCAGCACGGAACATGGACGATCCTCCCGAATACCAAGAAGGCGGGGTGCGGCGCATGATGTTATGTTGTTAATTCTATCACATAGCCATCTTCGCGACAACCGCGAGCCGGTAGATGCGACTAACCGAGTGTCTGCAGCGCCAGCCCCGCCAGCCCTCCCCCCAGGACCAGCCACAGAGACCCGACCCGCGTGCGCACCAGCAGCGCCAGAGCGACCACCGCCAGGACCGCCGACGTCGCATCGCGCACCGCCGCGCGGCCGATCTGCCAGGACACCGCCGCCATCAGCGCCAGCGAGGCCGCGACCACGCCGTCCAGGAAGAGGCCGGCGGTCGGGGAGCGCCGCAACCGCGGCACCAGCGGCCCGCTCAGGGCCACGAAGACGAAAGCCGGCAGGAAGATCCCCAGCGTCGCCAGGACGGCGCCGGGCACGCCGCCCAGCAGGTAGCCGATGAACGTCGCGGTGGAGAACAGCGGCCCCGGGGTCACCTGGCCGACCGCGACGGCGTCCAGCAGCTGGGATTCCGTGAGCCAGCGCCAGCGGTCCACGAGGTCCGCGCGCAGGAACGCGATCAGCACGTAGCCGCTGCCGAAGAGCACCGAGCCGACCTTCAGGAAGAACAGGAAGAGCGACGGCAGGGCGAACGGGCGCGCGACGATCTCGGCGGCGCCGGCGACCGCGGCGGCGGGCAGACGGGAAGCGGCAGCGAGGAATCCGCCCAACCCCAGCAGCAGCGCGCCCGGCGGCCGCCGCAGCGACGACAGGCGTGTCGCGAGCGCCGCCAGTCCGGCACCCGCCAGCACGAGCAGCTCGTTCGCGCCCGCCAGCACCGCGACCAGGGCCGCGACCGCCAGGACGATCGGCAGCGGCCGCTTCAGCACGGAGCGCGACATCCCCCACAGCGCGTGCGCCACGATGGCGACGATCACCGGCTTCACGCCGTCGAGCAGCGCCGCGACCCGCGGCAGCGCGCCGAAGCGGACGTAGGCCCAGGCGAAGACCAGCGTGATCAGGACGGCCGGCAGGATGAAGCAGGCGCCGGCGACCAGCAGGCCGGGCCGGCCGGCGCGGCGGTGGCCGATGTGGATGGCGAGTTCGGTGGAGTTCGGGCCGGGGATCAGGTTGGTCGCGCCCATCAGGTCCAGGAATTCCGCGTCGGTGAGCCAGCCGCGCCGGTGCACGACCTCGGTGCGCATCAGCGCGTTGTGGGCCGCGGGTCCGCCGAAGGAGAGCGCGCCCAGGCGCAGGAACAGGCCGGCCAGTTCCCGCAGCCGCGCGCCGCGGCTCATCTGCGCGCGAGGAAGGAGAACGCCAGCAGTCCCCAGCCCGCCAGGAAGAACACCCCGCCGAAGGGCGTGACGATGCCGAGCTTGCGCAGGCCCGTCAGGGCCAGGGCGTAGAGGCTGCCCGAGAACAGCAGCGTGCCGGCGAGGAAGCACCAGCCGGCGGCGCGGGCGAAGGCGGGAGAGGCGGCGGAGCCCTGACCGCCGGCCCTGGCCGGCGGCCCAGGCGGCCGCGAGCAGGGCGAAGGCGTGGTACATCTGGTAGCGTGCGCCGGTCTCGAAGACGGCCAGCATCTCCGGCGCGAGCTTCGACTTCAGCCCGTGGGCGGCGAACGCGCCCAGGGCGACGGCGATCAGGCCGGACACGGCGCCGGCGAATGCGAAGTTCATCAGATCTCCACCTTGAAGAGGCCCTTGACGGCCAGTCCGCCGACGATCGAGAAGAGGCAGAAGCCCCACAGCCAGCCCGGCATGCCGAAGCGGTCGGGGCCGCGCGCCGGCAGTTCGGCCTTCAGTTCGGTCACCACCGCGCCGCCGGGCAGGGGCGATTCGGCCGGGTGCAGCAGGACGTGACGCCATCCCGCCGCGACGCGGGCCGCGGCGAGGCGGCCCAGCGCGCCGTCGGGGGCCAGGCGCTTCTCGAAGCGGTCGGCGCCGTCGACGACGGCGAAACCGGCGGGGGCGTCGCGCTCGGCCCGCACGCGCCACCAGACGGCCCGCTCGGCGCGGTCGCGCACCGGGCCGGCCGCCACGGCCAGGCCCGCTCCGGGCTCGAGCGCGAGGCGGTCCGGGGACGCGCCCTCGGCGTAGCGCGCCGTGACCAGGATCTCCTCGCCGGCCTGCAGGGCGCGGCGCTGGAAGCGCGCGTCCAGCTGCACGATCGTCAGCAGCGCCAGCGGCAGCAGCACCAGCAGCGCCGGCAACGACACCAGCAGGTAGCGCAGGTTCGCCGCCAGCAGCCGCGCCTGTAGGCGCGCCATCACGGCCAGCGAGTCCTGGTACAGGCTCAGCTCGTAGAGGCCGCCGGTCAGCTCGCGCCGGCGGCGGGCCAGCAGGTCCTGGTTCGTCGTGACCTTGAACAGCCACAGCATCGCGACGCCCACGAGCGCCGACACGACGGCGAGGCCCGCCCACGGCGCGCCGCCGAAGGGGCGCAGCAGCAGGTCGAACAGGCCGTTCAGCAGCGAGGCGATCCAGGTCACCGCGGACTCCTCAGGAGATGTAGCCGAGGCCCTGCATGCGCTTGCGGATCTCGTCCTCGGAGGCGCCGCCCTCCTCGAACTTCGCGATCTCGCGCTCCAGCACGTGGCGGACGAACTCCTCCGGCGAGGCGTAGCCGGCGATCCCGGCGTACTTGCGGATCTTGGCCAGCAGGGCCTTGTCGATCTTGATGGAGGGTCCGAACATCAGCGACCTCCCGTGTAGAGGGGGCTGCCGACCATTTCCGGCAGCGGTGCGATCCCGAAGAGGGAGAGGAACGTCGGCGCCAGGTCCAGCAGGGTCGGGTCGGCCTTGTCGATCCGGCGGCTGCTGATGATGATGCCGGGCACCTCGTCGGCGGCCATGCAGTGGTCGCCGCTCCATTTCATCATGTTGTCGACGAACGTCGCGTCGGGCACCTCGCCCAGCGCCGACTCGTTCGAGCCGCGGTACCCGCGATGGTAGCCCAGCACGATGTCCGGGGCCTCGGCCGTGTGGGGGCCGTGGTAGACCTCGTCGGTGCGGTAGGCGTACTTGATCGCCGGCTGGCCGGTGACGGGGTCGGTCACGGCCTCGAGTCCGGCGACCAGTTCCCGCAGCAGGGCCTCCCGCGCGGCGCCGGGCTCGACGATCCCGCGCTCCTCGCGCCCGCTCAGGTTGAGGTAGAGGCCGTTGATGCCGATGGCGTAGGCCCGCGTGCGGTCCCAGTCGATCCCCGACAGGTACGTCACGTCCCGCGGCGCGACGCCGGTCTGCAGGACCAGGTAGCCGTTGTCCAGCAGCCAGCGGTTGACGTGGAAGGAGCGGTGGTAGGGCGCGAAGCCGTGGTCGCTCAGCACCAGCACCAGCGTCTCGTCGTCCACGTGTTCCAGGGCCAGGCCCAGGGCGCGGTCGCAGTTGCGGTAGACGTCGCGGATGCGCTGCTCGTGGCGTCCGGCGTCGGTGTCGTGCCGCGGCGAATCGTGGTCCATGTTGCGCCAGAAGGTGTGGCAGGTCTGGTCCGGGCTGTTGAAGTAGAAGAACAGGAAGCCGTCCTTCTGCGCGGCGAAGCGGTCCAGCTCGTGGCGCAGCTGCTGTTCGCGCTCCTCGAAGACCAGCGTCGACTGCGACACGTAGTCGTCGTCGTCGAAGGCGCCCTCCTCGAGCGCCTTGGTGTCGTCCGGGCAGACCCTGCGTGTAGAAGGGGCCCAGCGCCGCGGCCAGATCGCGCGACCAGTCGGCGGGCGTGCTGATGGGCATCTCCGGCGCGGCGGGGTCGAGGTTCACCGGCGTGACGTACAGCTTGAACGTCGGCGCCGCCTCCTTCAGGTAGAAGCGGCAGACGCCGCGCACGGTCTTCAGGGCGGGCACCAGCCGGAAGCGCAGCGTGATCCAGTCGCTCCACTCGCCCTGCTGCAGCAGGAAGCGCTCGCCGTCGACGTCGAACAGGGCGCTGCCTTGCTCGCGGTCCACCACGGCCTCGAAGGGCAGCCGCGCTTCCGGGTCGCCCGCGCGGTAGGTGTTGGCCGGTCCGACCAGTTCGCCCCACACGCGGCCGTCCCGCAGCGCGACCGGCACGTGGCGACCGCCGGACATCTCGACCTCCTCCGCGACGTCCTCGGTGAAGTAGCTGTAGATGCCGTAGGTGCCCAGGATGTCGGGCGTGCCCATGCCCGACAACGTGTGCGACTCGCACTCGACCGGCGGGAAGTTCGCGGGCACCTTGAAGACGGTGGCCTCGACGCCGGCCCGGTCCAGCAGCTGCCAGAAGGCGACGCCGTCGCGCAGGTTCTCGACGTGGCCCTCGTCGCGCGGGAACTTCCAGGGCCCGACCTTCCACCAGCGCTGCGGCTCCATGGCCTGGGCGGCCGAGAGGTAGGGCGTCAGCGTGGCCGGGTTGCGGTGGATGAAGTCGAAGATGCCGTGGCCGCCGGGATCCATGCCGGTGATGAAGTTGGACCAGGCCACCGGCGACTGGGGCGGGATGGCCGTGCCCAGGTCGCGGTAGTCGCCGCGCGCGATCAGGGCGTCGAAGTTGGGCAGCGAGCCGTCGGCGCGGAAGTGGTCCAGCAGCTGCGGGTCCATGCCGTCGAAGCCGATGCACAGCACCTTCGGCAGCTGATCCGCCGGCGCTGCGCTGCAGGCGACGGCGAGCAGCAGGCCCGCCATCGCGATCGCCAGGCCGGCCGGGCCATTGCGGCGTGGATTCAAGAGACACCTCCTTCCGGCAGCAGGCTGTGGCCGGTCATCCAGGCCGGCTTCGCGATGCCGAACAGGTCCAGGATGGTCGGCGCCAGATCGGTCAGCGCCGGTTTCGTCGCGGCGAACGGCAGCGACGAGAAGAGGACCCCCGGCACCAGGCGCGGGTCGACGCAGTGGTCGCCCGACCAGCTGCGGGTGTTGTCCTCGAAGACGTCGGCGGTGACGCGGCCCACCGCGGCGTCCCAGCCCGTGCGCCAGCCGGCCTTGTAGCCGACGACCAGGTCGGGGCCGTTGCCGACGTAGGGGCCGTGGTAGCACTCGCGCCCGTCCCAGACGCCGTTGACGCAGGCGCAGCCGCGGCCGGGATCGCGCAGGTCGCGCAGCTTCGCCGCCAACTCCAGCTTCAGGGCGTCGGCCGCGGCGGGTTCCACGATCCCGCGGGCCTCGCGGCCCTTCAGGTTGAGGTAGAAGCCGCCGAGCCCCGTGGCGTAGGCGCGGGTGCGCGACCAGTCGACGCGCGTCGGCTCGACCCGGACGCCCGGCGCGAGGGCCGGCGGCGGACCGGCGGCGGGATCGCCCTGCAGGAACAGGTAGCCGTGCTCCCGCAGCCAGGTGTTGAGGTTCACGCCGCGCTGGAAGGTCTTGAAGCCGTGGTCCGAGACCACCAGCAACACGTCGCCGGGCCGCAGCCGCTCCATCGTCTCGCCCACCAGCGCGTCGGCGCGGTCGTAGAGGTCGCGGATGGCGTGGCGGTGGCGCGCGACGTCCTTGCCCGCGTTGGCCGGGTGCGCGGGGTCGAGGTAGCGGAAGAACATGTGCTGGATGCGGTCGGTGGCGTCGAACACGACCGTGATCGAGCCGGTGCGCTGGCGGTCGAGCGCGTGGAAGAACTGGCGGCGGCGCTCCTCGTGGATCTCGTAGGCCTGGTCCAGGAAGGCCTGCTCGTCGATGACGCGCTCGTTCAGGGCCCAGGTGTCCTCCGCCAGGCCCAGCGTGGCGAAGGGGCCGTGGAGCTTGCCCAAAGCGACGGCGTAGTGGGCGGGATGGGAGATGGCCAGGGCCGGCTTCTCGGGGTCGATGTGCACGGGGGTCACGTAGAAGCCGACCGGCTCCTCGAAGCTCGTGACGCGGAACTTGCAGATGCCGTGCGCGGTCAGGCCTGGCCCGGCGCGGAAGGCGACGCGGATCCAGTCGCTGTTGACCTCGGCCCCCAGCGTGAATGCGCGGCCGCCGACGCGGAAGTGGGCGAGGCGGGCCGCGGCGTCGAAGCGCGCTTCCACGGGCACGCTCAGCGGCCGCCCGTCGAGGTCGTCGGGGCCGGCCAGCCGCGCGCGCCAGAGGTCGCCGTCGCGTTCGAGGCGGTTGCGCACGCCGCCGATCGTCTCGGTGTCGGCGACGGGGGCCACGCCGGCGGACGCGCCGTCGATCGGAGCGCCCTGGTCCGGGTCCGAGCTGTACCAGGAGAACGTGCCCTGGGTCCCGCGCAGGTCGGGCACGCACATCGCCGACAGCATCTGCCCGTCGACCTTCTCGGGCGGGAAGGTGATCGGCACCCGCAGCACCGTGGCCTTGACGCCGTGCTCGCCCAGCACCTGCCAGAAGGCCTTGCTGCGCCGCAGCAGCTCGAAGCGCGGCTTGCCCAGCGGCAGCCGCCAGGGCCCCAGCTTCAGCACGCGGCCGGCCGGCTCGAGGCGGGTGGAGGAGAGCACCGGCAGGCAGGTGCGCAGGTCGCGGTTCAGGAAGTCGAAGATGTTGTGGCGCCCGGCGTCGACGCCGGTGGCGAAGCCCGACCACGCGACCGGCGACATCGCCGGCGTGGTGGTGGACAGCGGCCGGAAGCCGCCCTGCCCGGCGAGCCGGCGCAGGTGGGGCAGGCGCCCCTCGCGCAGGCCCCTGCTTGACCAGACCGGGGTCGAGCCCGTCGAGGCCCAGCACGACGACGCGGCGGGCGCGGGCCCGGCGCAGGCGCCGCCGGCCGCGCAGGTAGCGCAGCAGCGTGCGCAGCGGCCACAGCAGCAGCGCGCCCAGCGCCACGAACAGGCCGGCCAGCCCGAACAGCACCGAGCCGCCCAGCGCGAAACCGGCGCCGGGGCCGATGTACGCCGCTGCCGGCGTAGCCGCGCCGAGGGCGGCCAAACCGGCAGCCAGGGCGCACCCCCGCACGCGGACGCGGGCGGACGGGCATCGGCTCGCGGGACTGGTGCGGTGGTCGTGATGCGGCATGGCGTGTCCCGGTCGAGAGATTGGTCGCGATCGGGTCGGGGACGACCGTTCAGGATAGGCGAACCGGGCCATGATGGCACCCTCGAACCGGTGCCGGAAACCCGCAACAGTGTTTATTTCTGCAGCGCGAAGGCCGCGATGACGGTGGCGGTGTAGTCGGGTTCCTCGAGCATCACGAAATGCCCGACGCCGGGCATCGTCTTGAAGCTGATGGTGCGCGCCCCGGAGTAGCCGTAGGCGTCCAGGAACTCGAGGGCGCGGTTGGGGTCGGGCAGCAGCGAATCGCTGCCGATCACCAGGATCGGGATGTCCTGGTCGTTCAGCTCGTCGGACAGGTCGAAATCGAAGCTGTTCAGCAGGAGTTGCGTGAAGGTGATCTGCTCGGTGCGCAGGGCCTGGTCCACGACCCGGTCGGCGATCGCCTCGTCCTTGCTGAGCAGCCCGTAGTAGTCGGCCAGGTAGGTGTCGTAGTTGCCGGACAGCTGTTCGGCGACCTGGGCCTTCATCTCGCGCGTGGCCGCCTGGCGCGGGGCGGCGTCGATCATCACCAGGCGCCGGACCTCCTGCGGGTGGTCGAAGGCATAGGTCATGGCGACCATGCCGCCGAAGCCGTGCCCCACCAGCACCGGCGTGTGGATGCCCTCAGCGGCCAGGAACTGTCCGAGGTGTGCGGCCACCGTGGCGACGGTCGCGTCCTTGATCGGCGGGGTGCGGCCGTGACCGGGCATCTCGTAGGTCCAGACCCGGAACCCCAGCTGCAGGCGGGGCAGCACGTCCTTCCAGACCGACGCGTCGGAACCGAGCCCGTGGATCAGCACCATGTCGCTGCCGACGCTCGCGGTGTCGGCGGGCGCCGGGGGCGTCGCCGCCCCCGACGGCGCCCACGGGGCGCCGGCCGCCGCCCCGACCGGCGGGGGCGGGGCCCCCGCCCCCCCACCGCCGCCGCCCCCCCCCGCCCCCCCCCCGGGTCCCCCCGCCGAACCGACCCCCCCCCCCCCCCGCAAACCCCGGCCCGCCGCCCGGCCCGCCCCCCCCCCCCCAGCTCCCGCGCGGCGCCCAGGGTGCAGGACGGACCCCAGCACCGGCAGGGGCCCGCGGCGGTCAGCCTCGCGGCTCGGGGGGAGGCGGCAGCCCGGGCCCAGGATCGTCAGCGGGCGCCGGGCAGCACAGGCAGGGCCGCGGGGAGCCAGGGTCAAGGCCGCATGCCGTCGGCTAGACACCCGCGGGTCCGCCGACTATCATGATCCCACCGCGGCCGGGCGGACCGCCGCCCCACTCGTCCGAGAGTCTGGAGACGATAGCATGAAGTCACGTCTGATCGTCACCGCCCTGCTGGCCTTCATCGCGTGCGCGGTCGCCGCCGGCGCGCAGCAGGCTCCCCCGGACACCTCCGAGGTGATCCTGCGCGATGACATGAACGACGACGAGAAGATCGCCGCGCTCAACCGCCTGCTGGTGCTCAACCCGCGCAACTCCGAGCTGTACAACGATCTCGGCGTGATCTACGCCGGCCGCGAGGACTGGGTGTCCGCCCGCGACGCGTTCATCGCCGCCATCCAGTCCGACCCCCGCGTCCCGGCCAGCCACCGCAACCTGGGCCTGGTCATGACCAAGCTCGGGGTCTACGACATGGCCCTGTCCGAACTCGACGCCTACCGCAAACTGGCGCCCGACGGCGGCGGCGATGCCTGGAAGCTGATCGCCGACGCCAGACGCCGTTCGGGCGACCTCGACGGCGCCGCCGCGGCCTACGAGAGCGGCCTGGAAGCCTACGGGCGTGTCTTCGGCCCCGACACCTGCGATCTGGTCATGGGCCGCATCGCCCTGGCGGAGGCGTCGTCGGACCAGCCGGCCGTCGACGCGGTGCTGGACCAGTACGCCGGCGGGGCCCGCGACCTCCTCGCCGCGACCGGGTTCGTACCCGCCGACCGGACCGGCATGGCGGCGCGCGCCGTGCTCGACCGCGCCATGCGGCGCGAGCTCGACACAGCCCAGACCGCGGCCCGCGAAGGCCGCCACGCCGAGGCGGCCTCGCTCTACGAGGGGGCGATGGGCCTGGATCCCACGCGCCAGGACCTGCTGCCGCAGGCCGCCCTGGCCTGGCACGATTCCGGCGACGCGATGAAGGCGAAGGTCATGGCCCGGCGCGCGACCCAGGACCATCCCGAGCGCCCGGACGGCTGGCGGGCCCTGGGCCGCGTCGCCGAGGCCGAGAACCGCATCCAGGACGCCATCGCCGCCTACACGAGCGCCTGGAACCTCGACGAGACGCAGAACGACGTCGCCGCGAAGATCGGCACGCTCTACCTGCGCGCCGGCGACAACGAGGGCGCCCGCAAGTTCATGGGCGCGGTCGTGTCCGCGCCCGACACGCCGGCGGAGATCCTCTTCAACTACGGCCTGAGCCTGCAGCGGTCCGAGGACCACAAGCTCGCGGTGCCGCCGCTGTACAAGGCGGTCGAGAAGGACCCCGGCCTCATCGCGGCCTGGAAGGCCCTGGCCGCGTCCCTGCGCCAGCTCGAGCGCTGGCACGAGGCGGCCGTCGCCTACGAGCGCGCCCTGGCCACCGAGCGCGATCCGAAACTCGCCTTCCAGCTCGGCACCTGCCTGGTGAAGGACGGCCGCCCCGCAGAGGCGATCGCCGCCTACCGGCTCGCCCTGGACCTCGATCCCGTCTACACGAAGGCCTGGTCGAACCTGGGCGTGGTCCAGATGCAGATCGAGGATTACACCGGCGCTCTGGACACCTACCGCACCCTGGCGGCCCTGGAGGACGACGTCTACCGGGCGCGCCTGAACGAGGGCGTCTGCCTCTTCCAGCTCGGACGCTACGAGGAGGCCATCGCGGCCTACGAGCAGGCCCTGGCCCTGCAGGAGACGTCGGCGGTGTGGGAGAACATGGGCCACGTGTTCGACAAGATGGGCGACAAGCAGGGAGCCGCGTCCTGCTTCAAGGAAGGCAAGCGCCTGAAGGCCGAGGGCAAGTGACGGCCCGCCGTCGCGTTCCGCGCCGCACAGCCGCGGCCGCGATCGCGGGGCTGCTGGCGCTCGCCGGTCTGCTGTCGCTCGGCGGTTGCGCCGCGAGCCTGCCGCCCGCGGATCCGGGTTATCCCCGTTTCACCGCCGGACAGCTGAGCGCCGACGGCTATCCCGACCCGCACCACGCCTACACTGATCCGCAGTGGTCGCCCCGTCGCGACGCGTCCGGTCGGGAGTTCGGCTACCGCACCATCTGCAAGGGACCGCTCTGGCTGGACCGGCCCGATGTCGGCAGGGCCGCGGGCCGGCTGTCTCTGGGGCCGTTCACGGTACGGTGCTGATCGCGCGCACGCTGCTGCCGCACGCCGCCTACGAGCTGGTGGCGCGCTGGCTGCTGGACGTCAACGGCTGCGGCGCCCTGCCGCTCTGGCTGGGCGAGGGCCTCGCGGTCTACGCCGCCGACCTCGGCGTGCACCTGAACAACTACATGGCCCAGTTCCGCCCCGACGGCCCGGTCCTGCTCGCGCCCGGGGAGATCGACGCGCTGCTCGCGGCCGCGCCCCTGCCCGACGCGGAGCTGGACCGCCAGATGCACCGCCGCGCCCACTACTCCGCGTTCGTCATGGTCTGGCGGCTGATCGAAGACCACGGCGGGCCGACCCGCCTGCGGGCCTTCCTCGCGGCCGTCCGCGACGGCGCCGCGCCCGACGCCGCCTGCCGCGCCGCTTACGGCCTCGACCTCGCAGCCCTGGCCGCGCGGCTCGACGCGTCGCGGGGGCCGGAACCCCTCGGCGACGCCGTGCAGTCGCGCACCCCCCCATCTGCCCGGAGCGGCCCGCGACGGCGCCGCGCCCGAGAAACGGACCAGCGATGAGTGATGCCCCCGCCGTGCGCCTGCGTTTCGCGCCCAGCCCCACGGGCTACCTGCACGTGGGCGGGGCGCGCACGGCCCTGTTCAACTGGCTCCACGCCCGCAAGGCGGGCGGCGTCTTCATCCTGCGCATCGAGGACACCGACCAGGAGCGCAGCACCGACGCCGCCTACCAGGCCATCCTGCGCAGCATGGAGTGGCTTGGACTCGACTGGGACGAGGGCCCCGGCGTCGGCGGACCCTGCGGTCCCTACCTGCAGTCCGAGCGGCTGGAGGTCTACCAGGAGCAGGCCGCGGTCCTGCGCGCGAGCGGCCGCCTCTACCGCTGCTTCTGCACCGGCGAGGAGATCGCGGCCCGCAACGCGGCGCGCGGCGAGCAGGAGAGCGCCGGCTACGACGGGCACTGCCGCGAACTCGCCGCGGCGCAGATCGCCGCCTTCGCAGCTGAGGGCCGCGCCCCGAGCTGGCGCCTGCGCACGCCCGACGAGGGGGAGACCTTCTGGTACGACCTCGTCTACGACAAGCGCGAGTTCCGCAACGACCTGATCACCGACCGCGTCGTGCTGAAGCAGGACGGTTTCCCCACCTACAACTTCGCGGTCGTGGTCGACGACCACCTCATGCGGATCAGCCACGTACTGCGCGGCGACGACCACGTCAGCAACACGCCCTTCCAGCTGCAGATCTACGACGCGCTGGGCTGGGAGCGGCCCAAGTTCGGCCACATGCCGATGATCCTGGGACCGGACCGCAAGCGCCTCAGCAAGCGCCACGGCGCCACCAGCGTCGAGGAGTTCCGCGACATGGGCATCCTGCCCGACGCGATGATCAACTACCTGGCGCTGCTGGGTTGGTCGCCCGGCGCCTCCGGCGACGAGGTGTTCACGCGCGAGGGGCTGGTCAAGGCGTTCAGCCTCAAGCGCGTCAACAGCTCGCCGGCGGCCTTCGACTACGACAAGCTGGCCCACATCAACGCCCAGCACCTCAAGCGGCTGGGGCCGGCCGATCGTCTCGCGCTGGCCGGGCCCATGCTCGCAGCGCGCGGCTGGGCCATGGATCCCGCCTGGCGCGCGCCCGCCGACGACACCCACGACTACCTGACGAAGGTGCTCGCCATGCTCGGCGGCCGCTTCAGCGACCTGCGCCGCGTCCCGGAGCAGATCGGCTTCTTCTTCACCGACGACCACCCCGTCGACCCCGAGGCTGCCGCCCACCTGGAGGGACCCGAAATCCCGGTCCGCCTGCGGGCGCTTGCCGACCGCCTGGATGCGGCCCTGCCGTCAACGGGCGCCGCGGGCCAGGACGTCTACGAAGCCGCGGTGCGCGGTCTCGCGGGAGACCTGGGGATCGAGGCCGGAGACCTGATCCACCCCTGCCGCGTCGCCCTGACCGGCCTGACGCGCAGCGCGGGGATGTTCGAGGTCATGTGGCTGATCGGCGGACCGCGCACCGTCGCGCGGTTGCGCCGCGCCGCCGGCGATCGCTGAACCGGCCGCTGCGGCCAGGCGCAGAGGGAGGCGTCCGCTGTACCTGCGCATCCTGCTCCGCTACCTGCTCGTCTGGGGCGTCTCGGCGGCCTCGCTGGCGCTCGTCGCCCTGCTGTTGCCGGGGATCTGGATCGATACGGGCGTGCGCTGGTGGTGGCTGACCGCGGCGATGCTGCCGGTGGAGTTCGGTCTTCTTCTGCTGCTGCTGCGCCCCCTGCTCGTGCTGGCGACGCTGCCCTTGAACGTCGCGACCCTCGGCCTGCCGACGCTCCTGTTCAACGGTTTCATCCTCTACCTGACGGCCGCGACCTCGCGGGTCGTGAACATCGACAACCTCGGCTACGCCTTCCTGGGCCTGGTGGTGATGACCACGGTCAACGGCGCGGTCATCGGCTGGCTGGGGATCGACGACGTCTACCCCTTCTTCCAGACGATCCTGCGCCGCGTCGGCCGCCGCTACGGGCCGCGGGCGCGGCCCGGCCAGGTGCGCGGGCTGCTGATCCTGCAGGTGGACGGGTTGTCGTGGCGCAGCTGCGTGCGCGCCTTGCGCCGCGGCCGCATGCCGACGGTGGCCGGCCTGCGCGCGCTCGGGACGCACCGGCTGCACCGCTGGCACTGCGGCGTGCCGTCCAACACGCCGGCCGTGCAGAGCGGCCTGTTCTACGGCACGCGGGCCCGCCTGCCCGGCTACCGCTGGTACGACCGCCACCAGCGCCGCGTGCTGGTCGCCAGCCGGGCTGAGGACCTGCGCGCCGCCGAAGCCGGGTGCGCCCACGATGCCGGTCTGCTCGCCGGCGGTTCCTGCATCAACAGCCTGCTGTCGGGCGGCGCGGCCAAGCGCCTGCTGACCCTCAGCGCCCTGCGCGAGCCGGACGACCACCGCCGCCCCGGCGAGCGCGCCGACTTCTCGCTCTTCTGGCTCAGCCCCTTCGCCTACACCAGCGCCGTGTCGTCCGCGCTCTGGGACTTCCTGACCGCCCTGTCCTGGAACGCCCAGGCCCGCTTCCACCCGCGCAAGCGCATCGTCCGCCGCAGCTTCCGCCAGGCCGCGATGCGGGCCGTCGGCAACGCATTCCTGCGCGAGATCTCCTTCTTCTGGCTGGCGCAGGACGTGGTGCGCGGCGTGCCGGTGATCTACTCGAACTTCGTGGGCTACGACGAGGTCGCCCACCACGCCGGCCCCGACGCCGGCGAGGCCCTGGCGACCCTGACCGGTTTCGACCGCAAGCTGCAGAAGCTGCGCCGGCTCGTGCGCGACGCCGCGCCGATCGACTACGACGTGGTCGTGCTGGCCGACCACGGCCAGAGCCCTTCGCTGCCGCTGCGGGCGCACAGCGGCGAGACCCTCGAGGCGCTGGTCGCGCGGTTGGCCGGTCGCGTCCGCTCCGTGCTGCCGCCGCGCGACAGCGAGGCCGCCTACCTGGGCGCGCTGCTGGCCGAACTGCGCGACGAGGGACCGGACCGCCGGTCCTGGCTGGCGTTCCAGAGCCGGCTCACGCTCGAGCGCCTGCGCGACGAGGAATCCGATCACGAGGCGGGCGCGGGCGCAGAGTCGTCGCTGATCGTCTGCGTGTCGGGCGGGCTCGCCCACATCTACCGCGAGGGCGCGCAGCGCCCCCTGCGGCTGGCCGAGATCTCTTCGCTGTATCCGGGTCTGGTGGAAGGCCTCGCCAGCCACGCCGGCATCGGCTTCGTGCTGGCGCGCGGCGACGACGGCGAGGCCCTGATGATCGGCCGCGACGGCGTGCGCAACCTCGACTCCGGGGAACTGCGGGGCGAGTCCGACCCCCTGGCCCCCTACTGGGACGAAGAGCTCTGGACCGGCGAGCTGTCGGCCCTGCTGTCCCACCCCCACGCCGGGGACCTCATCGTCAACGGGGCGTTGCTGCCGGACCGCCGCGTCGTGGTCTTCGAGGAGCAGCTGGGCAGCCACGGCGGCCTCGGCGGCCCCCAGACCGACCCCTTCATCCTGTTGCCGGCCGCCTGGGGCACTGCGCACGCCGACCTGCGCTCTCCGGAAGCCCTCTACGCCCACCTGAAGGCGCGGCTGGAGGCCGGTTCGGCGTGATCTTCACCCCGTTCCCGGGGGTCCGCGGCGATCCGGAGCGGGGGGTTGCTCGGATCTTGCGTTCCGGGATGCCGTATTCTATATTCCTGCCCGTTGCTGCCCGGTCGTTCAACGGTAGGACTGCTGACTCTGGATCAGTATATGGGGGTTCGAATCCTCCCCGGGCAACCATGGAAGACGGCGATGGCCCACGGGCTGTCGGCAGGATCGTGCCCCCTTCGTCTAGTGGCCTAGGACGCCGCCCTCTCACGGCGGTAACACGGGTTCGAGTCCCGTAGGGGGTACCATAACGACGGCGAGCCGCCCCGGGGGCGGCTCGCCGCTTTTATGCGTCCCCACCGCCCTTGCGGGTCATCCCGAATGCCGCTAGCTTCTGTCCGCTATTTGAGAGAACAAGTCCGTTGACCGCGGCCCCGCCGCGCATCCCCGAGCCTGTGCGGCTCACCCAGGAGGGTCCATGTCCCAGTTCATCGGCCAGCAGGCCCCCGATTTCGCCGCCACCGCCGTCATGCCCGACAACAGCGTGAAGGACGGCTTCAAGCTCAGCGACTACCGCGGCAAGTACGTGGTGCTGTTCTTCTACCCGCTCGACTTCACCTTCGTGTGCCCGACCGAGATCATCGAGTTCAACCGCAAGCTCAAGGAGTTCGCGGCGCGCGACGCGCAGGTCATCGGCGTGTCCATCGACAGCCAGTTCAGCCACCTCGCCTGGAAGAACACGCCGGTCGACCAGGGCGGCATCGGCCAGGTCCAGTTCCCGCTGGTCGCCGACCTCACCAAGCAGATCAGCCGCGACTACGGCGTCCTGCTCAACGACAGCATCGCGCTGCGCGGCACCTTCCTGATCGACAAGGACGGCGTGATCCAGCACATGGTGGTCAACAACCTGGGCCTCGGCCGCAACATCGACGAGGCGCTGCGCATGGTCGACGCCCTGCAGCACCTCGAGAAGCACGGCGAGGTCTGCCCGGCGGGCTGGACCAAGGGCGAGGAGGCCATGAGCCCCAACGCCAAGGGCGTCGCCTCCTACCTGGCGAAGCACGGCCAGTAGACCTTGCCGCCGGCGAGCGACACGACGGACGGGGTCGGGGGCCGCGCTCCCGACCCCGCTGTGCGTCCGCGGCGGGCCCTGCTGATCTTCGTCGACGGTCTCGGCTGGAGCGGCGGCGATCCCGCGGCCGACCCCTGCCGCGGCTACGGCGGCACGCTCTTCGACTGCGACCGCACCGACGCCGCGTGCCGTCCGCTGGACGCCTGCCTGGGCGTCGACGGCCTGCCCCAGAGCGCCACCGGCCAGACCAGCCTGCTGTGCGGGGTCAATGCCCAGGCGGCCGTCGGCCGGCACGTGCCGGGCTTCCCGACCGCGCCCCTGCGCGCCATCCTGCGCGAGAAGTCGCTCTTCGTGCAGCTGCGCGACGCCGGCCGCGACGGCATCTTCCTGAACGCCTTCCGCCCGCTCTTCTTCCGCCTGCCGCGCGCGATGCAGGGGCGGCTCTCGGCCACCACGGTCGCCCACCTCGCCGCCGACCGCCCCTTCTTCGGGCTCGACGACCTGGCCGCCGGCCGCGCCGTCTACCAGGAGTTCACCAACCGCGAGCTGATCGCCAAGGGCTTCGACGTGCCGGAGTTCACGCCGGAGCACGCCGGCCGCGTCCTGGGCCGCGAGGCGCTGCGGCGCGACTTCACCCTCTACGAGTACTTCCAGACCGACCGCGCCGGCCACGCCCAGGACCGCCCCCGCGCCCACGCCGTCCTGCAGGACCTGGACACCTTCGTGCGCGCCGCCCTCTCCGAAATCGCGGCGCAAGACGCCGCCCCCGAGACCCTCGTCCTGCTCACCAGCGACCACGGCAACCTCGAAGACCTCTCCACCCGCTCCCACACCCGCAACCCCGTCCCCCTGCTCGCCTGGGGCCCCGGCGCCCCCGCCCTGCTCGCCCGCTGCACCCGCCTCGACGAAGTGACCCCCGTCCTGCTCTCCCTGCTGGTTGTTTGAGGCATTCTATCTGGTGCGGCGGCTTGCCCCATAGTTCCACCTCGGAGAGACACATAGAGGCCCCGCGCTGCGATTTCCTTCCAGGCATGAGCAGCGCGGGGCCTCTATGTGTCACTCCGAGGTGCGTACTAGGGCAACCGCCCCTCCAGATAGAATACCTCGAACACCTTCTCGTGGAAGATGGGTCCGTGCCCGAAGTACCCGTCCTCCCCGAAGAGCTCCCCGTGGTCGGACATGATCATGAAGTAGGTGTTGCGCGGGCAGCGCTCCATGAACCGGCCCACCACGCCGTCGAGGTGCTCGACGCAGGCGACCTGCTTGTCGTAGAAGGCGCGGAACTGCTGCGGCGTGAAGAACTCGTCCTCTTTCTTGTCCTGCATGAACTCCGAGGGGTTCTTCAGGAAGTCGTCGAGGTGCTTGAAGACGCCGTGGACGCCCGAGATGTGCGGCAGGTCGCCGGGCTTCTCGCCGGGCAACAGGTAGGGGTAGTGCGTCTCGCCGGTGTTGAGGAAGAAGAACGAGGGGCGGTCGTCGCGGAACTGGAGCTGCCGGAAGATCAGGCTCAGGTCGTTGTGGCTGGGCGCGAGCTCGTACTTGTCGAAGTGCTGGCTCATGCTGGTCATCGGATTGAGCACCGGCAGGCTGACCCAGCCTTCGGTGCGGTAGCCCTGCGACTTCAGGAAGTGCGGCAGCGAGAGCTGGGGCACGAACTTGCCGAACTCCACGTCGGCCATGTTCAGCCGGCGGCTCCACAGGGCGAATTCCTCGCGGTAGACGTTGCTGGCGAAGACGCCCTTGGGGCTCTGGTGGGGCACCATGCCCATCAGGAAGGTGTAGTGGCTGGGGCTGGTCCAGCTGGCGTAGCTGTAGCGCTTCTCGGCCGCCGCGATGCGGTCGAGGTTGGGCGTGCGGGCCGCCTGGTAGGCGTCCCAGCGGCAGCTGTCGAAGACGATGAACACCAGGTTGTTGAGCTTGCCGCCGCCGGCGATGAGGCTCTTGACCCTGTCGATGAGGCCGGCCATGCGCGCTTCCTCCCGGTTGCAACGGGGGATCCCGTCGCGCACATGATCGGAGTTGCCGTCCCCCCGGTCAAGGCTGCGGCCTGTGACGGGACCGCGGCGCCGCCGGCGGTCGGACGGCGGCGCCGCGGGACCCGGCTACATCGCCGCGTCGAGGGCCTCGGACAGTTCCGCCTTGGGGCGCATCCCCACCAGGGAGGCCACGGACTCGCCGCCCTTGAAGATCATCACGGTCGGGATGCCGCGGATGCCGAACTTCGTCGCCAAGTCCTGGTTGTCGTCCACGTTGACCTTCACGACCTTCGCCTTGCCGGCGTAATCGCGGGCCAGTTCCTCGATGGTCGGGGTCAACAGCTTGCAGGGGCCGCACCAGGGGGCCCAGAAGTCCACCAGCACCGGCACGGCGCTATCGAGCACCTCGCCCTTGAACGTGGCGCTCTCGACCTTGATCGCTTCGCTCATTCTCGTCACCTCGCTGTCGGGGATCCTCTGCGTTCTGACTCTTCCGGATCGGATTCGCAAGTCGCGTGCCCGGATTGATCGACCGCCATAACGCTGTAATCAATTATTAGTTAATAACTTATGGCCTCAGCCCCCATGGTCGTGGTTTTCTGCTACGTTGCATGCAACTAGATTGATGCAACATAGATGTTGCTTACAACATCATTCCGGCACACCCTCGGCCGCAAGGGAGGGACCATGGACAGACTCGACGCCCTGTGCCGCTTCCGGCCCTTGAGCGTGGCCGACATCCTCGACGCCCTGACTGAAGGGGTCGTCGCCGTCGACGAGAACCTGCGCGTGCTGGGCATGAACGCCCGGGCCCGCGCCCTGTTCGAGGCGCCGTCCGGCGAGCTCGGTGGCGCATCGGTCTGCGAACTTTTCGGGGAGGAGACCTGCCCGTTGGCGTGCCTGCGCGAGACGCTGGCCACCGGCCTGCCCATCCGCGATTACCAGACGAGGCTGAGGCTGGCGGGCGGGCTCGTCGGCGAGGTGCAGATCAGCACCGTCCCGCTGGCGGGCGAGTCGGGCGTGGTGCACGGCGCGGCGATCATCATCAGCGACGTGACCGAGGTGACGTCCCTGCGCAAGGAGATCGACGCCCGTCACCGCTACGGTGCCATCATCGGCCGCGACCGGCGCATGCTGGACCTGTACCGCCTGATCGACGACGTCGGACCGAGCCGGGCCACCGTCCTGATCCGCGGCGAGAGCGGCACCGGCAAGGAGCTGGTGGCCCAGGCCGTGCACTACGCGTCCCACCGCGCCGACGGGCCGTTCGTGATGGTCAACTGCTCGGCCCTGTCCGAGAGCCTGCTCGAGAGCGAGCTGTTCGGCCACGTGCGCGGCGCCTTCACGGGCGCGGTCGCGACGCGGCGCGGCCGCTTCGAGGAGGCGCGCGGCGGCACGCTCTTCCTGGACGAGATCGGCGACGTCAGCCCGGTGGTGCAGGTCAAGCTGCTGCGCGTGCTCCAGGACCACGTCATCGAACGCGTCGGCGACAACACGCCCGTGCCGGTGGACGTGCGCATCGTCTCGGCCACGAACCGCAACCTCGAGGATCTGGTCGCGCGCGGGCGGCTGCGCGAGGACTTCTACTACCGCATCAAGGTCGTGGTCCTGGACGTCCCGCCCCTGCGCGACCGCCGCGAGGACATCCCGCTGCTGGTCGATCACGTCCTGGCACGCAACCCGGAGGCCTCCCGCGGCGTCTCCACCGAAGCGATGCGGGTGCTGATGGCCCACGCCTGGCCCGGGAACGTGCGAGAGCTGGAGAATGCCCTCGAGCACGCCTTCGTCCTGTGCCGCGGCGGGATCATCGAACCGGCGCACCTCCCACCGGAAGTGGCGGCCGGGGCGGCGGGCGGGCGCGTCGCGGCCGGGCTGCGCGGCCTGGGGCGCCACGGGGACGCCGAGCGCGCCGCGGTGCTGGCGGCGCTCGAGCGCCACGGCTGGCACCGCGCCCGCACCGCCCGGAGCCTGGGGGTTGACAGGACCACGCTATGGCGCAAGATCCGCGAATACGGCCTGGCGCCGCCGCAGGGCGGCGAGGGCGGACACTGACCTGAGGGGGAGACATGGCGGGCAGGAACAACTGGCTGCTGGGCTGCGGGATCGGGTGCCTCGCGGTGATCGTGATCTCGATCCTGGGCGGGGTGCTGCTGTTCAACACCGGCAAGAAGGTGGTCGCCCGCTTCGAGGAGCTGGGCGACACGCAGCGGACCCTCGCTGACCGTTTCGGCGAGGTCGCCGACTTCGTCCCGCCCGCGGACGGCGTCCTGCCGGCGGAGCGGGTCGAGATCTTCCTGCGCGTCCAGGACACGCTCCAGGAGACGGGCGGCCAGCTCGTCAGCCACGGCCGCGCCCTCAAGGACCTCGAACACCAGAAGGGCAAGGGCATCGGGCCGGGCGGCATCCTGCGCGGGATCCGCGGCGTGGTCGGCATCGGCCGCTACGCCGCCGAGTACCTGCAGGAGCGCAACGAGGCCCTCATGGCGGCCGAGATGGGCCTGGGCGAGTACACCTACCTCTACGTCCTGGGCTACCACAGCTGGCTGGGCCGCGACTTCGACCCCACGTTCGGCGATCGATCCACGCGGGTCGACGCCGAACACGGTGCGCGGATCGAGATCAGCGACCGGGACGACGAGCACCGCTCCGAACGCCTGCAGGACCTGTTCCGCGGCTGGGCGGCGGGCCAGCACCAGGCTGCGGTCGCGGCCGGCCTCGACGCCGCCTGGTGCGAGACGCTGGGGGCCGAAGCCCTCGCCGCCGCGGCGGCCGACAGCCTGCGCCTGCCCTGGAACGGCGGGCTGCCGGCGCCGCTCGCGGCCGGGCTCGACCCGTTCCGCGCCCGCTTCGAGGCGACCTACCTGCCGCTGGATCCGCTGGTGGGGGTGGGGGTCGAGCAGGAGAGCGGCGGCGAGGGGTTCGACTTCAACATCGAGTAGGCCGGCGCCCGTCACCGGCGGACCAGGCGGCGCCCTCTTCCGCTCGGGAAGAGGGCGCCCGCGTCGTTCAGGGCTCCTGCCCGCCGGCGGGCGGCGCGGCGCGCCCGGTCCGCTTGCGCACCGCCTCGCGCAGCAGGTACTCGATCTGACCGTTCACGCTGCGGAACTCCTGGTCGGCCCAGCGCCGCAGCTCCTCGTAGAGTTCGGGGCTCAGGCGCAGGGGGAAGGACTTGCGCGCGCTCACATCGTCACGCCTCCGCTCTTGTGCGGCAGGTGCGCCCGCGCCTTCTCGACGGCCCGCCGCAACTCGTCGGGGTTCGGCGCGCTGATGATGACCGGCAGGCCGGAATCCAGCGTCAGGGCGACGCCGCGGCGGCCGTTCATGCGGAACTCGCCGCGGCTGGGCTTGATGCCGGTGTCCAGGGTCGAGAACCACTTCCTCTCGAACGGGGTGCAGGCGATGATCCGCGCGATCGGGACCCTGACGGCGGGGCCAGCCGAGCAGGCAGCGGACCTGCACCTCCTGGTAGGTCACCGTGACGGTCATCGCGCCGAGCGCGACCGGCGTCAGGATCAGGAACGGGTACACCCACCAGGGCGCGCCGCCCTCGGGGTCGCCGCTGCTGGCGACCCCGATGAAGACGAACATGGCGGCGATGATGACCAGCATGGCCCAGTTGTACTGCCGCGATTGGTAGAGTGGCGTCACCTTCGTCTCCTACGTGTAGAGCGTGCCGGTGTTGATCACGGGCTGGGTCGCGTGGTTGCTGCACAGCACGACCAGGAGATTCGAGACCATGGCGGCCTTGCGCTCGTCGTCCAGCTCGATGATGGACTTCGCGCTGAGTTCGGCCAGGGCGCGTTCGACCATGCCGACGGCCCCTTCGACGATCAGCTGGCGGGCCGCGACCACGGCGCTGGCCTGCTGGCGCTGCAGCATGGCGCCGGCGATCTCCGAGGCGTACGCGAGGTGGCTCAGACGCGCCTCGATGACCTCGACGCCGGCCCGGGCCAGGCGCTCGTGCAGTTCCTTCTCGAGGCGGTGGTTGATCTCCTCGGTCGTGCCGCGCAGGGTCAGCTCGTTCTCGCTGCCGTCGTAGGGGAAGGCGCTCGCGAGGTGGCGCAGCGCGGCCTCGCTCTGGGTGTGGACGTAGTCCTCGTAGTGGTCGACCTCGAACAGGGCGCCGGTCGTGTCGATCACGCGCCAGACGATCACCGCGGCGATCTCGATCGGGTTGCCCGTGAGGTCGTTGACCTTGATCCGCTCGCCGTTGAGGTTGCGGGCCCGCAGCGAGATCTTGATCTTCGTGTAGAAGGGGTTGGCCCAGCAGAAGCCGTTCTGCTTCACCGTGCCGCGGTAGTCGCCGAACAGCAGCACCACGGCGGCCTCGTTCGGGTTCACCACGAACAGCCCCGCCAGCAGGAAGATGTCCACGACCATGACCACCAGCGACGTGACCAGCATCCAGACCGTCTCGGTGGCGATCGCGTTGACCAGCAGCCAGACCGCCCCGCCCAGCAGCAGCAGCAGCAAGGGCAGGAAGAACAGGCCTGAAGCGACCTTCATCGGCTTCTCGGTGTGCATCGGTGGCATCCTCCGCGTTGGGGCCCGAAAACGGGCCTCGGTTGAGTGATGTGATAATGATATCACTTCGAGATCATACGTGCAAACGATATTCCGGGTTGCACTAGGCGCAGGGGAATGCCCCGGGCAAGTGACGGCCCCTGTCCTGCGACGGTTATCCGACGTTCAGGATTAGGACAGACCCTTTGTGACGGGGGTGTCTGGAGGGCTCCTGCGCCAGGAGGGCGCAGGGGCCCGAAAGTCAAGCGCTCCAGGCACACGATGTGCCTGGAGCGCGTCCCCCGTCACAGAGGGTCTGTCCTGCGTTACTTACCCGGCGCCGATTCTTTTTCGGCCCAGACAGCGATCGTCTGCAGGATCGTCTGCGTCGCGAGTTCCATGTCCTTGGCGCAGACCCACTCCGTGTAGCTGTGGAAGCTCTGCTCGCCCGTGAACAGGTTCGGGGTGGGCAGGCCGCGCGCCGACAGGTTCGAGCCGTCGGTGCCGCCGCGGATCGAGCCGAGCTTCGCCTCCATGCCGCAGCGCCGGATCGCCTCCATCGCGTAGTCCACCGCGCGGGGCTCCTTGGCCAGGTCGTACTTCATGTTGCGGTAGTATTCCTTGATCTGCACGTCGGCGCGGCTGCCGGGCCACTTGGCGCAGGCCGCCTCGGCGTGCTTGCGGATCAGGTCGGCCTTGGGCTTCAGGCCGGACTGATCGAAGTCGCGGATCAGCACGTTGACGACGACCTTGCTGGTGTTGCCTTCCATGCTGATGGGATGGATGTAGCCCTGCTTGCCTTCGGTGGTCTCGGGGGCCAGGTCCCGGGGCAGCGAGTCCAGGAACGCGCCCGCCACCTTCAGCGCCGGCACCATCCTGTCCTTGGCATAGCCGGGATGGATGTCGCGACCGGTGAAGGTGACCACGGCGGCGTCGGCGCAGAACGTCTCGTTCTCGATCTCGCCGCGCTTGCCGCCGTCCATGGTGTAGGCCACCGCGGCGCCGAACTTCGCGACGTCGAAGTGCAGGACGCCCTTGCCGATCTCCTCGTCGGGCGTGAAGGCGACCTTCACCGTGCCGTGCCGGAAGCCGGGGTTCTCCACGATGCGCGTCAGGGCTTCCATGATCTCGGCGATGCCGGCCTTGTCGTCGGCGCCCAGCAGCGTCGTGCCGTCGCCGGTGATGATCGTCTCGCCCACGCACTCCAGCAGGTAGGGATTCTCCTTCAGCGGGATCACGATGCCGTTCTTCGGCAGGGCGATGTCGCCGCCCCGGTAGTTCTCGTGGAAGACGGGCTGCACGTCCTTGCCCGAGACCTCGGGGTAGGTGTCCATGTGGCTGATGAAGGCGATGGCCGGCACCTTCGCGGCCGCGGCGTCGCTCGCCGGCAGCGAGGCGGTGACGTAGCCGTGCTCGTTCACGACGGCGTCGCGCAGGCCCAGCGCCTTCAGCTCGTCCGCCAGGCGCGCGGCGAGCACCAGCTGGCCGGGCGAGGAGGGGTAGGTGTCGGAGCTTTCCTTGGCCTGGGTGTCCATCCTGGCGTAAGCGACGAAACGCTCGACGAGCGTGGGGAACTTCGAACCTGGCTTGCGTTCCAGCATGCGGGGATCTCCTTCATGGGCGTCGTCCGGGTGGCGGGGGGCCGGGATCGTTGCCAGCCGATAAAATAGGCTTCTGGCGGAGGGGGGGCAAGGATTTCAGACGGCGAGCACGTCCTGGAGATCGGCCTGGTCGCCGCCGAAGACGGATGCCGATCTCCCGCAACAGAGGGGAACGGCGGGTCGCCGCCCGCGAAGATGAAGACGAAGTCGTTGGGCAGGATAGCGGGGCCGGAGGCAGTTTCCAGCGATACGGTGTCGTCCTGGATCGCGGTCGGTTGCGAGTCGCCCAGGAAGCGACTCCCCCGACGCGATCAGGGGCTCGATCCTGTCCGCGTTGCGCTTCTTGATGCGCAGCAGGCGCGGTTTGCGGTAGCTGAGCGTCACTTCGGTGCCGGGCTGGGTGGCCAGGGCGACCGCGGCCTCGGCCGCGCTGTCGCCGCCGCCGACGACCAGCACCCGGCTCCCCCGGTACAGCGAGGCGTCGATCAGGCGGTAGGCCACGTTGGCGGCGTCTTCGCCCGGGATGCCCAGCCTGCGCGGCGTGCCGCGCCGGCCCAGGGCGAGCACCACGTGCCGGGCGCGGTGCACGCCGGCGGTCGTGTGGACCGTCAGGTCGCCGGGGCTGCCCGTGACGTCCAGCAGGCGCTCGTCGGTGTGGATCTTCAGGTCGTGCTCGGCGTGCAGGCGCAGCCAGATGTCCAGCAGGTCCTCCTTGCTGTACTCCTTCTGCAGCAGCGGGCCGAACAGCGGGATCTCGACCGGCTGGACCAGCACCAGCTTGCGTCGGGGGTACTGCAGGATGGTGCCGCCCGGCGCCTGCTGGTCCAGCACCAGGCAGCGCAGGCCGTGCTTGCGCGCCGTCAGCGCCGCGCTCAGCCCGCCGGGCCCCGCCCCGACGACGATCGCGTCCCAGCGCGGGTCCTGGGCGGGGAAGGGGCCGCGGGCGACGATCGCCTCCATGGCGCGGCGACCCTGGTCCACGGCGTTGCTCACCAGCGCGAAACCGCCCAGTTCGCCGGCGACGAAGATCCCCGGCCGGCTGGTCTCGAGGTCCGGGGCTCAGCACCGGGATGTCGTCGCGGGTCGTGATGTCGCCCAGGCCCACCTTCAGGGCGCCGACGGGGCAGGCCTCGGCGCAGCGGCCGTGACCGATGCAGCGGGCGCCGTTGGTGATCACGGCCTTGCCGCCGACGATGCCCAGCACGTCGCCTTCCGGGCAGGCCGCGATGCAGGAGCCGCAGCCGATGCAGGCGTTGGCGTCGATCAGCGGGTACTGGCCGACGGGCCGGTTCATGCCCAGCGACACGGTCTCGTCCCGCCGGGCGGCGTCCTGGCGCCGGGCGGCGCGGAAACGCAGGAAGTAGGGCACGAACAGCCCGGCTCCCAGCAGCAGGGCGCAACCCCAGATCAGCAGTGATTCCATGGTCCCCCCGCGAATCCTCAGAACCGCAGCGTGAGATCGGCCCGCAGGCGGTCGCCGCGGAAGTCGTCGCCGCCGTCGCGCTCGTACTCCAGGCCCGCCAGCCACGACCGGCCCAGGATCCGGCGCGCGCCGACTCGTGTCCAGTGGGAACGGCGTCCGTCGACGCCGACGATGTCGTAGCTGTAGAGGCCGGCCGCCAACTGCAGGTCCAGGCCGTCGCGCAGGGGCTGGTCCAGCCGCAGCGACGGCGTCAGGCCGGAGACTCGCGGGCCGTCGAAGCCGCGCAGGTCCAGCGAGAGGTGGCTGCCGGGCCCGGACAGGCCGGCGCGCCCGGCGGTCGCGCCCCAGCTCCAGGTGTCGCCGTCGCGGCCGGCGCCGCCGCGCACGCCGCCGTCGGCGGCCAGCGACCAGCCGCCGCCGTCCGCCCAGCGCGTCCGCAGCCGCAGGCCCGACCGCTCGGCGTCGTGGAAGAGGCTGTCGGGCAGGGAACGGGTCGCCCACGTGCGGTAGAGCTCCCGGCGGTCGTGGCTGAGCGAGGCGCTCCAGCGCGGCGCGAGCCGCGCGGACACGGTGGTGACCGCGTTGCTCAAGGCGAAGCGCCGGCCCTGCGCCTCGTACCGCCAGTCCCGGTTGACTTCTAGTTCGGCGCTCTGGTGCAGCCGGAAGGCGCCGTCGCGTCCGAGGTCGCCGTCCAGCAGGAGGTACTCGCGGCTGGCTTCGCTGCCGTGATATTCCCCGACTGCGGCCAGCACGGCCTGCCAGGGCCGGTCGACGCCGTCGTCATCGGTCCAGGCCAGGAATCCGCCCAGCTTGCGCTCGTCGCTGCTCGGCTCGCTCGTGCGCGGGTCGGGCGTGAAGCCGGCGAAGGCGCCGAGTCGCGTGCCGGCTGCCAGGCGGCTGCTGAACAGCAGCCCGTCGATCTGGCCGAAGCCGCTGACGGCCCGGCTGGTGATCCGGCCCAGGCTGTAGTGCCAGCGGTCGTCCGGGCGCTCGCGCGTGAGGGTGACGAGGTAGACGCGGTTGCGCCATTCGTTCTCGGCCGGGGAAGAGAAGCCGGCGGCGCGGCGGTTCTGGCGCAGGGTGCCGCGCACCTGCAGCTCGTGGCCGCCGGCGAAGGGCTCGCGGGAGCGCAGGTCGAAGCGCAGCGACGGTTGGGTCAGGTCGAGGTCCGCCTCGCTGCGGTCGTTGTTGTGGAGCCACTGCAGTGTGAGCCGGCCCCGCAGGAAGAAGGGGCGGTCCTGCCCGGCGGATGCCGCGCGGGCGGGGCCGGTCGTCGCCGCGGCCACCGGGGTGGTCGCCTGGACGACGGAGCTGTCGGCGGATGCGGGCGCGGGGCCCTGCCGGATCACGACCGCCGCATCGCCCGGATGGACGTCCGCGGCGTCGCCCGTGATCCGGCATGAGGCCGAATGCTCGGCCAGGTGCTCGAGCGTGATCTCGGTGACCGGCGCGTCGCGGCGCAGGATCCGCAGCACGTCGCCGGCGCGCAGGCCGTCGGCGCGGCCGGCGTCCAGGTAGACCTGCTCGGCGGACACGTAGCTGACCCTGGCGCGCGGCGGGTCCGGGTTGTCCCGGCGGATCACCGGCGTGCGCCGCGGGAGCGGCCAGGCAGCAGGCCAGGATGCAGGCCAGGAAACCGCGGCGGCTCGTGATGCTCATTCGTCACCTCGCGGGTGGCACTGGAAGCAGGCGGCGCTCTGGTAGACGTAACCGTCCTCGCCCTGATGGTCCCGATCCGTGTCCGTGCGGTTGTGCTCGTGGCAGGTGATGCACTCGAACACGGCGTAGTTCGTCGGCGTCACGTGGCAGTCGACGCAGGCGTTCCACTCGTCGCGGTGCCGGCCCGAGTAGATCGGGAACAGCGCGTCGTGGTTCCAGTTCGCCGGCTGCCAGACGGAGGTCGAGTGGCAGGAGGCGCACTGGGTGTTGAAGCCGGCGGCGACGTGGACGGGGTCGTTGGTCCCGTCGTAGTCGGGCCGGTGGCAGGCGTAGCAGTCGGTCGGGGTGCCCGCGTAGCCGGCGGCGTGGCAGGAGACGCAGGTCGTCGTCGTGTGGGCGCCGGTCAGCGGGAAGCCGGCCGTCGCGTGGTCGAAGTCGGCGTCCTCCCACGTGACGTCGTTGTGGCACTGCCGGCAGTCGGTGCTGTAGCCGGCGGCGACGTGGTCGGGGTCGTCGGTGCCCTCGTAGTCGGGCCGGTGGCAGGCGTAGCAGTCGGTCGGAGTGCCCGTGTAGCCCGTGGCGTGGCAGGAGACGCAGGATACCGTCACGTGAGCGCCGGTCAGGGCGAAGCCCGAGGTGGCGTGGTCGAAGTCGGCGCCGTCCCAGGAGACGTCGCTGTGGCACTGCCGGCAGTCGGTGCTGAAGCCGGCGGCGACGTGGCCGGGGTCGTCGGTGCCCTCGTAGTCGGGCCGGTGGCAGGCGTAGCAGTCGGTCGGCGTGCCCGCGTAGCCCGAGGCGTGGCAGGAGGCGCAGGTCGCCGTGGCGTGGGCGCCGGTCAGCGGGAAGGCCGGCGAATGGATGAAGGAGCCGGAGCCCCAGCCCGACGCCGTCATCCCGTGGCAACTGACGCAGTCCGTGCTGAAGCCGTTCGCGGCATGGTCGGGGTCGCGCGTCGCTTCGTAGTCGGCGTCGTGGCAGCTGAGGCAGTCGGCGGGGATCGTGGTGTGCTCTTCGCCGGGCGATCCCTGGTGGCAGGCGTCGCAGTCCACGACGGCGTGGGCGCCGAGCAGGGGGAAGCCCGTCGCGGGGTGGGCGGCGCGGCTCGCGTCGCGCACGTCCCAGCCGGACGTGTCGTGGCAGTCGTCGCAGTGGGTGCCGAAGCGGCGGCGGTGGACGTCCAGGTGGCAGTCGGCGCAGGCCGAGGCGACCCGGCGGAACTGCAGGTCCTCGTGGCATCCGGAGCAGGCGGCCTGGGCGTGGCGGCCGGTCAGGACGTAGCCGGTCGTCGCGTGGTCGAACGCCGGCGACGGCGAGGGAACGACCCACGACGAGGCGTCGTGGCAGACCTCGCAGCGCACGTCGAGATCCCCGTGCGGGCTGAGGTCCGGGGCCTGGGCCGCGACCCGCACCGCGGCGAGCGCGAGGATCGACAACGGCAGCAGCCAGCGTCGCATCATGGCCGGTCTCCCTTGTTCCTGGTGTCGAGGAAGCCCGCCGTGTGGCAGGCCTCGCAGCGCTTCTCCACGGGCCGGTACCTGACCGCGAGGTCGTCGCCCTCGCCCTCGCGGGGGTGGCACGCCTGGCAGGCCACGTTCAGGTGGCCGCCCGCCAGCGGGAAGGTCGTGTCGCGATCGTGATCGAAGCGCACCGCCCGCCACCCGGCGACGGTGGCGTGGCAGCGTTCGCAATCGGTGACGGGCGGTGTCGTCGTGGTGGCGAACTGGCCGCGGTGCGGGTCCTTGTGGCAGGCGTCGCAACGCTCCGGGGTGGGGCGGAACCGCAGGCTGTCCGCCGCGGCCCGCGCGCCGGGCGGCGCGTGGCAGGCCCGGCACGCGGTCGTGGCGTGTTTGCCCGCGAGGGGGAAGCGGGTGCGGGCGTGGTCGTAGGCCACGGTCCGCCACGACGAGGCGTCGTGGCAGAGCCGGCAGCCGGTCTCGGCCTTTCGGCGGTGCTGGTGCCGGCGTGGGGGTCGCGGTGGCAATCCGTGCAGGCCGCCGCCGGCCGCTGCAGGGGCGTCGGAGCGCCCTTGCGGGCCGGCGCGTGGCAGGCGCTGCAGGCCACCGCGAGGTGCGCGCCCGCCAGGTCGAAGTCCGTGGAGTCGTGGCGCGCGACCGTGAACGACGACGGGGCGAATCCGTTCACGGTGTGGCAGCGGCTGCAGGCGTCGAAGGTGCGGCCGTCGGCGGCCGCGGGGTGGCGTTCCCGGTGGCAGCCGTCGCAGCGGGCGTAGACCAGGGAGTTGCGGGGGGCGTCCGCGCGGTGGCAGGCGTCGCACTTCAGGGCGGTGTGCCGGCCCCGCAGCGGGTAGCGCGTGCGGTCGTGATCGAAGGCGCCGCCGGCGACGCGCCGCCAGTTGGTGGCATCGTGGCAGCGCGCGCAGTCGTCGCCGAGCGAACCCGCGTGGGGGTCCTGGTGGCAGTCTGCGCAGCCGTCGTGCGCGACGGGGCGGTAGCGGCGCCAGGAATCGGCGGCACCCTCGACCGTTTCGGTCGAGACCGGGTGGCAGCGGTCGCAGGCCGCCTCGCGGTGCTTCCCCTCCAGCTTGAAGTCGGACTTCGCGTGGTCGAAACCGGCGGCCGGCTTCCAGGCGTCCTTCCCGTGGCAGTCCGTGCAGGCGCGTTCGAACTGGCCCCGGTGCTCGTCGCGATGGCAGTCCAGGCACGCCGTGCCCAGGCCGAGGTAGGTGCGCCCGGGGTTCTTGCCGCGGTCGCGGACCAGCGAGAGGTCCTGCAGCAGATCGGCCCGATGGCACGTGCGGCATTCCAGCTTGCGGTGGGCGCCTTCGAGGGGCCAGCCCGCCGTCGCGTGGTCGAAGGCCTTGGGGCCGGCCGGCCAGTGCACCAGGTCGAAGTCGCGGCCCTGGTGCTCGACGTGGCAGGTCGCGCACTGTTCGTGGCCGGCGGCGGCGTGCAGGCCGCGCCCCGCGGCCACCCGCGTGGCGATCTCCTGGTGGCAGGCCAAACACTTCGGGCCGACCGTCTGGTCGCCCAACTCGTGGCACGAAGTGCACTGGCGGACGCCTTCGAATTTTTCGTGGGCGCGGCTCAGTTTGCCGGGCGAGAGCTGGGCCGCGGCCAGGGCCGGAAGACCTGAAATTAGGACAATATTGATCGCAATATGAGACGCATGTCTCAGAACACCCATCGGTATCCCAGGGCCACGGTCACGCCCACGTGGACCACCATGATGATCAACATGAGGAATGCGAAGGGTTTGTGGATGACGTGCCAATAGTGGAACAGCTCCTGGATGCGGTTGTGGAACAGGATCCGCCGACCGAGCAAGACCCGCGCCTTGGCGTCGGCCAGGACGACCGACGAGGCGCCGGCCGGCAGTTGACTCCGCAACCGCATGCCCAGCAACAAGTTGTTCAAAGGGAGGCGCCAGAGGCTGCCGCCGGCGGTCGTGACGGCCTCCAGAGCGGACATGATACGCTGGTCCAGCCCGTGCTGCTCCCGCAGGCGCCGGTCGGTTTCCGCGAGCTGGGCCTGGATCTGCTCGAGGGTCATGGCTTCGCCCAGCACGTTGCGCGGCAGCTGGAGGTAGAGGTAGCGCCCGAAGACGCCGCTGAACGCCACGGCCATCATCGACCAGTAGCTCACAGCGACCAGGCCCTGGACCTTGAACGACGTGTGCAGGGTCACCAGCAGCGGTCCCGAGACGCCCAGGAAGATGTGGCCGTCCAGCCAGCGGCCGATGTGCCCCTTGCCGGCGAGCCCGTGCCAGCGCTTGCGCAGGGAATAGAGCAGCAGCAGCAGGATCTGCAGACTGCCGACGATGCCCAGGCCGTGGCCCACCGTGCCGGCCGGGCGCAGGCTGCGGAAATCCGGGTGGTGCGGGCGCTGGTCCAGCGGCAGGCTGTAGTAGTCGATCCCGGCCACGAGCAGCCAGGTGATCGCGGCGGCGAGCAGCAGGTAAGCGATCCTCAGGACGATCCGGAATGCACGCGCGTTCGCGACGGCCATGCGATCTCTCCCCGGGTGGAAGCTGGAGGCGTGGCGATTCTAGGCTCATGCCGTCCCGATTCAACAACTATGTCCCGGTGCTAGAGGTTGTCCCGGCGCGCCGGAGGTGGTAGTTTCCCCCACATGTCCGGCGCCCCCGCGGAGCGATCCCGGGGCGCGTCCCTTCCGCGTGCGATGACGGAGGTGTCCATGGACGTCAGCGGCAAGGCCAAGAGCCTCCCCGAGAACGCCTACCGCAAGCTCAAGCCCGGCGAGGAATTCGTCCCCGTCGTGCCGACCGGCCGGATCGTGCCCGAACTGACTCCCTACTCCCTGACCTGGGGTCTGGTGTTCGCGGTGATCTTCTCGGCGGCGGCGGCCTACCTGGGCCTGAAGATCGGCCAGGTGTTCGAGGCGGCCATCCCGATCACGATCCTGGCGATCGGACTGAGCGCGAAGCGCAAGGACGCCCTGCAGCAGAACGTGATGATCCAGTCCATCGGCTCCGCCTCGGGCGTGGTCGTGGCCGGCGCCATCTTCACGCTGCCCGGCATCTACATCCTGAACCTGTCGGACAAGACGAACTTCATGCAGATGTGCCTGGCCTCCCTGCTGGGCGGCTTCCTGGGCATCCTGTTGCTGATCCCGTTCCGCCGCTACTTCGTCAAGGAGATGCACGGCGAGTTCCCGTTCCCCGAGGCCACCGCCAGCACCGAGGTGCTGATGGCGGGCGAGGCCGGCGGCGGCCAGGCCGGCGTGCTGGTCAAGAGCGGCCTGCTGGCCGGCGGCTTCCAGCTGTTCTCGCAGACGTGCGGCCTGTGGCGCGAGACCTTCGGCACGCCCGCGTTCGCGTGGGGCGAGTCGCTCTCCAGGAAGGTCCGCCTGGAGTTCCACATGATGACCGAGGCCGCGATCATCGGCCTGGGCTACATCATCGGCCTGCGCTACGCGCTGATCATCGCCTGCGGCTCGTTCCTGTCGTGGTGGGTGATGACCCCGATGATCGGCATCCTGGGCAAGGGCGTCACGGTCGCCGGCACGCTGTACCGCCTGGAGGCCCTCGACGGCCTGGACACGCTCATGATCTTCCGCAACTTCGTGCGGCCGGTGGGCATCGGCGCGATCGCGATGAGCGGCCTGATCGGCGTCTGGAAGAGCCGCAGCATCATCCTGGGCGCCTTCAAGCTGGCGGCCGGCGGCGCGGCGGCCAAGTCCGCGACCGGCGGCGTCGTCGAGCGCACGCAGCGCGACCTGCCGATGAACATCGTGACTTCGGGCCTGATCATGACCCTGCTGGCGGTGTTCTGCTTCTTCTGGTTCATGGTGCCCGGCGTGGGCATGGGCCAGGCCCTGGCCGGCCTGGCGGTCGTGGCCGGCATCTCGTTCCTGTTCACGACGGTCGCCGCGCGCGCCATCGCCATCGTGGGCACCAACCCGGTGTCCGGCATGACCCTGATGACCCTGATCATCAGCTCGGTGGTCCTGAAGGCCGTGGGCCTGCAGGGCCAGGAGGGCATCGTGGCGGCGCTGCTGATCGGCGGCGTGGTCTGCACGGCGCTGTCGATGAGCGGCGGCTTCGTCAGCGACCTGAAGATCGGCTACTGGCTGGGCACGACGCCCTCCACCCAGGAGAAGTGGAAGTTCCTGGGCACGGTCGTGGCGGCCGTCTCGGTGACCGCGGTGATCATGATCCTGAACACCAGCTACGGCTTCTCCGGCGAGGGTGCCCTGCCCGCGCCCCAGGCCAACGCGATGGTGGCCGTGATCGAGCCCCTGATGACCGGTCAGCCGGCCCCGTGGCTGCTGTACATGGCCGGCATCTTCATGGCGCTGATCCTGCAGTGGACCGGCCTGCCGGCGCTCGCCTTCGCCCTGGGCATGTACCTGCCCCTGGAGGTCAACACGCCGGTGCTGGCCGGCGGCCTGATCGCCTACTGGGTCGGCAAGGGCGGCAGTGAGGCGGCGCAGACCGCGCGCAAGGATCGCGGCACGCTCATCGCGAGCGGCTTCGTGGCCGGCGGCGCCATCATGGGCGTCATCGCTTCGATCATCAAGTTCACGGGGATCCAGACGACCGGCGACTCCGAGTGGAGTGTGGATCGTTTCCTGGGCACGGACGCGTGGCTCGAGAACCCCGCCTCGGCCGTGCTGACGCTGGTGATGTTCTGCGGCTTGGGCTATTACCTGTACCGCAGCTCGCGGTCGGCCGCCAAGGACTGATCCCGGCGGGCCCGGTTCGATCGGCGACGGGGCGGCCGCGGGGCCGCCCCCTTCCATCGGGGAGACGGTGATGAACTCCATGACGATGCGACGTTGCTGCCTGGCGGCGGCGGTCCTGCTGGGCCTGCTCGCCGGCTGCGGCGGCCAGGGGCCGCAGACGCTGGCCACCCTCACTTTCGACGATGCGGCGGGCCTGCTCGAGCTGGACCCCGACGCGGTCCTCGAGAACGGCGCCGACGGCGGCGTGCTGCTGGTCGACACCGCGCGGGAGCGGATCCAGGTCAACCTCTGCGAGCTGGAGGGGCCGCGGGGCGACGTCGAGGCGATCGCCCTGGGCGCCCGCGTGCGCAGCGAGCTGATCCGGCGCAACCTGTACCTGGATCTCTGGATCTTCCCCCGCGACGGCGAGCCGCGGCTGGCGCGCACCGCCCTGCCCGGCATCCGCCGCACGGTGCCCTGGACCGACGTCGCGGTGCTCGTGCCGCTGAAGGCCGGCGAGCGCCCGGCGAAGCTGCGCGTGGCGATCTACGCCGACGGCGCCGGCCGCGTCTGGCTGGACGACCTCGTCGTCCGCGCCGGCCGCGCGGCGGACTTCGCAGGCGGCCGGTGACGTGCAACGCGTCTGGATCACCCGCCGCGGCGGACCCGGCGTGCTCGCCCTGCGGGAGGAGCCCGATCCCGCGCCCCGGCCCGGCGAGGTGCGGCTGCGCGTCGACGCCGCCGGTGTCAACTTCGCGGACGTGATGATCCGCATCGGCCTCTATCCCGGGGCGCCGCGGCTGCCCATGGTCCCGGGCTACGAGGTCGCGGGCGTCGTGGACGCGCTGGGCGAGGGGTCGCCGGCGGACCTCGCCGGACGCCGCGTGCTGGCCTTCTGCAACTTCGGCGGCTACGCCGATGTCGTCTGCGTGCCGGCCGGCGCCGTGTTCCCCCTGCCCGACGGCGTCGGCACGGCCGAGGCCGCGGCGTTGCCGGTGAACTTCCTGACCGCCTGGCAGATGCTCGAGATCATGGCGCCGCCCCGCGCCGGCGATGCGGTGCTGATCCACGGCGCCGCGGGCGGCGTGGGCACGGCCGCGGCGCAGCTGGCGCGCCGCCGCGGCGCCCGCGTGCTGGGCAGCGCCTCGCCGTCGAAGCACGCCTGGCTGCGCGAGCGGGGCGTGGAGCTGTGCCTGGACTCGCGCCGGCGCGGCGCCGCCGCCGCGGTGCGGGAGGCGACGGGCGGGCGCGGCGCCGACGTGGTGCTGGAGCCCCGCCACGGCCGCTGGATCCGCGAGAGCTACGAGTGCCTCGCGCCCACCGGCCGGCTGGTGCTGTTCGGCTTCGCCGACGCGGCGACGCTGCGCGGGTCGCGGCTGGCGCCCCTGCGCACGCTGGCCGGCGTGCCCTGGCTGCTGCTGAACCCGCTGCGGCTGGTGAACGACAACCGGGGCGTCCTGGGCGTCAACCTGGGCCGCCTCTGGGACGACGGCGCCCGCGTCGCCGGCTGGATGCGCGAGATCCTCGCGCTGGCCGCGGCGGGCGAAGTGAGGCCCGTGCTCGATCGCGCTTACCCGTTCCGCGACGCCGGTCGCGCCCACCTCGCGCTGCAGGAGCGGCGCAACCGCGGCAAGATCCTGCTGGTCAGCGACGCCGCCGCCGCGCGCGGCGATCCCGGCTGCCCGGTGGGAGATCAGGAAGGACTCCGCTCATGAGACGACCGTTCCCGAAGCTTCCGTACGCCGCTTTCCTGCTCGCCACCCTGCTCGCCGCCGCCGCCGCCGTCGCGGCGACGCCGCAGGAGCGGGCCGCCGCCGTCGCGGCCACGCTCGCCCAGGCCCGGGAGCTCGGCGCCGACAAGCGCTGCCCCGACGATTTCCGCGCCGCCGAGGCCGCGAACGACGTGGCGGTCGGCTGCGTCGCCGGCGGCGGCGACTGCGACGGCACCCTGGCCGCCGCCGAGCTGGCGGCCGCCCGCGCGCTCGGCCGCATCCGCTTCATCGAGGACCTGCGGTCGGCCCGCCACGATTGGCAGGAGGCGGCCGAGCGCTACGACCGCCTCGTCGGGCGGGTCGCCACCGTCGCGGGCCTGACGCTCGACCCGGCGCTCACGGGCGAGGCGGCGGGCCGGCGCGTGCTGGCGGACCTCGACCGGGAGATGACGGCGCTGCGGGTGCGGGCGGATTCGCTGGAAGCGGTCAACCGCGGGTACGGGGCCTGGGTCGAGGGCGGCCGCGCCGCCCAGGACTCGACCATCGCCGGGCTGCGGCGGGAGCTGACCGCGGCGCGGCACGCCCTCTGGGAGACGCAGCTGCGGGCGGGCGTGGCCGAAGCCGACCTTTCCGCCGCCGCGTCGCGGGAGACCCTGACGCAGGACCGCGAGGCGGCGGTGCGCAGCCTCGGGCAGCTCTTCACGCCGCAGGAGGGGCAGGTCTGGCTGACCCCCGAGGGGGACGTGCGGGTGCGGCTGACGGGGCTGAAGTTCGCCTCGGGCAACGCGTGGCTGAACCCCAAGTACGACCCGCTGCTGGACAAGGCCGCCGAGGCGATCCGGCGCTTCCCCGACCTCGTGCCCGAGGTCGAGGGCCACACCGACGACAGCGGCCCCCGCGCCGCCAACCAGAAGCTCTCCCTGGCCCGCGCGCGGGCCGTGGCGGCGGCGCTGGCCAAGCGGCTCGACGCGCCCGCGCCCTCCCTGGCCGCGACGGGGATGGGGCCGGACAGCCCGGTCGCGCCGAACACGACCGAGGACGGCAAGGCGCGCAACCGGCGCATCGAGCTGGTGCTGAAGGCGACGCGCGGCGGCGGCTGAGCCGGCTCAGCGCCGGACCGTCTCGCGGTCTGCGGCCGTCGCCGATGCGCCGGGCAGGGGGTTCTCCTTGAGGATGGCGGCCACGGCCTGGAAGTCCTCGGTCCGCGCCGCCTTGAGGATCTCGAACATCACCATCTCGGCGGTCATCACCTGGGCGCCGATGTCGCGCAGGTAGGCCAGGCCGAGGTTGCGGTTGCTCACCTGCCGCGACGAGACGGCGTCGGCCGCCACCGCCACCTGGTAGCCCGCTTCGAGCAGGTCACGCGCCGTCTGGTAGACGCAGACGTGGGCCTCGATCCCGCAGAGCACGATCTGGTCGCGGTGCAGGCTCTTGAGCCGGCTGTTGAAGTTGTGGTCGGCGGCGCAGGAGAAACTGATCTTCTCGATGGGCTCGTAGCGCCTGGGCAGCGCGGCGAGCTCCTCGACGGTGCCGCCCAGGCCGCGCGGGTAGTGCTCGGTGACCAGCACCGGGACGTCCAGCTGGTCGCAGAAACGGATCAGTCGCGAGCAGTTGGCCAGCACCAGGCCCATCTCGTGGATGAGGGGGCGGAACTGCTCCTGGACGTCGACGACGACCAGGGCGGTGCGGTGCTTCTCCAGGCGCGGCGGCGGTTTCGGCATCGGGCTTCCTTCCTCGACGGGGGCGCCTCGCCCCCGTCCGCGTTCCTTCATTCGCCCGCGGCGGGGGCGCATATTCCGCGCAGGGGTCCACGACCTCGGCGTAGGGGCTGTTCCAGCTCGTGTCGAACCAGCGCGCCATGTCCCCGGCGACCGGCCCTGCGGCGAAGAAGAAGCTCAGGTTGCGCGACTCGTGGAAGTAGTCGCGTCCCCAGTTGGCCGTGCCCAGCCACGCCTCGTCGCCGTCCTTGACCAGGTACTTCGGGTGTTCGACGCGGGCGAAGGGGATGAAGCCGCCGGACCACTGCGGGATGTTCGTGAAGCGCACCTCGACGTTGTCCAGCACGGCCAGGCTCTTGATGTGCGGCAGCGCCGACGGGCGCTTGGCCCAGTTCGACAGGATGATCTTCACCTGCACGCCGCGCGCCGCGGCGCGGCGCAGGGCGGCGTCCAGCGTCGCGTAGTAGGTCCCGTCGCGCTCGGTGACGCCGTAGCTCAGCAGGTGCAGCCGCACCTCGTGCGCGGCACGGTCGATCAGGTCGACCAGCAGCGGCTCGTCGTGCGGCACGCCCGGCGGCAGGGCCTGCGGCGGGCTGGCCGCGAAGCGGACGGTCGCGGCCGCGCCGCCTGCCGCCGCCAGGGTCCAGGGGCCGGCCGCCGCGGGCGTCCGTCGGCGGCGTCTCGCCGCCGGCCAGGGCCCAGTCGTGCGCGAAGACGGCGCCGACGGCCGCCGCGACCGCTTCCGAGGCGAAGCGCGCGCCCAGCTCGTGGATGTGCTCCAGGGCCCGGTAGTCCCAGTTCTGGCTGCCGACGAAGCAGGCGCGGTCGTCCACCACGAAGAACTTGGCGTGCTGCACGCCGCCCCACAGGCGGCGCGCGTCGATCAGGCGCACTTCGGCGCCGGCCAGCCGCCCGATGGCGTCGATCCACTCGGGGTAGGTCTTGTGGAAGCCGCGGTCGGCGAGCAGGCGCACGCGCACGCCGCGGGCGGACGCCGCGGATACCTCCGCCAGGACGGCGTCCAGGGCGTCGTCCCGCGCGGGGTCGGCGCTGATGTAGAAGACTTCGATGTCCAGCGTGCTGCGCGCCGCAGCGATCATCGCGGGCCAGACGTCGCGGGCCTCGGGCAGGTCCGGCTGGTCCAGGACGGTCTCGGCGGGTACGCTCTCGACCAGCTGCATGGTCCCCTGCAGGCCGGGCGCCGGCGCCGCAGCGCACGCCGCGCAGACCGCGATCGTCAGGAAGAGGGCGACCGGCAGCGCCGCGCAGCGTGACTGGTTCATGGCTCGGCTCCATCCGACGGGGGCGCCCCGAACTCAGCAGGACCCGGCTGGCCCCGGCCCCAGATTGCACGAACTCCGGCGCCCTCGCGAGGGCGGGGACCCGTCACAGGATCCTCGGACTTGCCGCCGCTGCCAGCAAGATCCGCACCCCGCGCGCGGGTCTTCACGGAATTCACATTTGACGCCGGTCGAAAATTGGTATATCCATGCGGCGTCGCACCGCCGACGGCGCGACGGCTCTGCACAAGGAGGGAAACATGAGCCTCGAAATCCGTTACCTGAAGTCCCGCCCCATTGGCAAGGTGACGTTCCGTCTGCCCGCCGAGGCTGCACCCGCCGCCGAGTCCGTGCACCTGGTCGGCGATTTCAACGACTGGGAGCACCACGAACTGCCCCATGGCCCGTCTGAAGGACGGGGCTTTCAAGGTCGCTCTGGACCTGGAGACGGGCCGTTCGTACCGCTTCCGCTACCTCATCGACGGCAAGACCTGGGAGAACGACTGGGAAGCCCACCGCTACGAGCCGGCCCCGGTCGGCGACGTCGAGAACTCGGTCGTCGAAGTCTGATCCCCGCCCGCCCGACCGGCGCCCGATGAACGGAAGAAGCCCCCGTCCTCAGGGACGGGGGCTTTCGCGTGCGGCGGCGACGGCCGCCTACTTCAGGGACTTCAGGACGGCCGCGTAGTCGGGCTCCGCGGTGGTCTCGGGGCAGAGCTGGCTGTGGACGACCTTGCCGGCGGCGTCGATCACCAGGACCGAGCGGGCCAGCAGTCCGGCCAGCGGGCCGTCGGCGATGCGCACGCCGTAGGCGCGGCCGAAGCCGCCGTGGCGGAAGTCGGACACCGAGACGACGGCCTCGAGACCCTCGGCGCCGCAGAAGCGCTTGTGGGCGAACGGCAGATCCATCGAGGCGCACAGCACGACGGTGTTGGCGAGCTTGCCCGCCTCGGCGTTGAAGCGGCGGACGCTCGCGGCGCAGACGTCGGTGTCGATGCTCGGGAAGACGTTCAGGACGATGCGCTTGCCACGCAGGTCGTCCAGGGTGACCTCCGAGAGGTCGGTCTTGGTCAGCGTGAAAGACGGGGCGGTCGACCCGACGGCCGGCAGCGAACCGACGGTGTTGAAGGTGTTGCCCTTCAGCTTGAACTCGGCCATGGCGGACTCCTTGAAGTGGATGTGCTCGTTCATTCGCCCCCAATCTAGCGGCGGGCGGGCGGACCGCCACCTCCGGGCGTCCGGTCCGATGTGAAAAAATGAAGAGGGCGGGTCCTGCGGGACCCGCCCTCGTACGTCCGCGGCGCCCCGCTCAGGCGCCGGCGGCCTCGCCGAGCATGCGCTTCAGCTCCGCCATCCGCGCTTCGTGGTCCCGCGCGAAGCGGATCACGCCCGCGGCCAGGCTCGCCGTGTCGATCTTCGCGTCCTCGCAGACGTCGTCCAGGGCGCCGCCCACGCGCCACGCGTCGTCCCAGTCGCTGCACATCGCGTAGAGGCGGGCGTGGGGGTTGAAGTCCCAGTCGTGCATCAGGCGCTTGGCCCGATTGGTGACGAAGGTGCTGTTGAGCCGGTCGGCCCCGGTGATCGTGCGCTCGCGGTAGGCCTCGTCCTGCAGCGCGAACAGCTGGGGGCAGGGCACGGCCACGAGCTTGACGTTCACGCCGGCCGCGTCGATCGCGGGCAGGGCGCGGATGAGGTTGTAGGTCGACATCGTGCCCTGCACGAAGAGGCAGCCCTGCCGGGGCGCGCCGTCCCGGTAGTCGCGCAGGATGTAGGCGCCGCGCGCCGCCTCGAGGTGGGAGGCCAGCCCCAGCGCCGCGCGGTCGAAGATCTCGATGGCGGGCCGGGTGAGGTGCAGCGCGATGATCGGCGCGTCGGTGCGCAGCGCGGCGGCCAGCAGCACCGGCACCTCGTTGTACTCGTAGGGGTGCAGGTCGATGACGTGACCGTCGGGGAACAGCTGGGTCACGCCGGGCGAGAAGACGCCGAAGTGGGTCCGCGAGTCCTCGGCCGTCTCGGGCCCGCTGTGGCCGGCGATCCAGATCGTCTTGCCGGTCTTCAGCTCGCAGTCCGCCGCCAGCTGGCTGTAGAGGCGCATGGCGCCGTACTTCAGGTAGCTGAACGCGCCGTAGGTGGAGCAGGCGGTGTAGAAGCCGTTGAACTCCTCCTCGGGCCGGTCGCTGAAGTTGACGCTGGCGGCGCCCACGCACAGGCTCGAGTTCTGGAACTCGGTGATCTCCTGGGGCATGACCACGCCTTCGGGAGCCGACTCGCGCTCGTACCAGCCGTAGTTGGCCTTGTCGTCGTAGCTCTCGCCGAAGCCCGAGATGTTGGTCGAGCCGGCCAGGTCCGCCGAGCAGGCCAGGAACAGCGGCCGGCCGTACTTCTCGCGGCAGGTGGCGTTGATCCAGCTGCCCCAGCGCGCGAGGGCGGCGCGGTTGGGCTGCTTCTCGCCGGGCTTGGCCCACATGCCCGCGGGGTACTGCGTGTGGTCGAACAGGGCCGGGTCCCGCAGCGGGTTCTTCGCCACGGGGATCCGGAAGCTCGCGAGCTCCGCGGGCACGCTGTCGCCCAGCTCGACGAGACGGTCGGCGAGGTAGGCCACGGCGGCGTCGTTGTGCCGCAGCGCGTCGAGGGCGACGTTCAGGTTCGCCGCGAACTGCTCGCGCAGGGCGGCCTTGTCCTTGGGCGCCGGCTGGCCCTGGCCGGCCCAGGCCGTGCCGTACTTCTGCGTGAAATCGGCGCGGCACTGCCAGAACAGGTCGCTGTTGAGGGCGTGCGGCGAGCCGTGGCTCTTGTTGTCGAACTTGTGGTAGCCGCGGCCCTTGCGGGTCCGGCCCCAGGCCAGGCCCGGCCGGTGGCGCGGGTTGTCGCCCTCGACCATCTCCAGGATGGCGCGCGTGACGTCGGTCCAGTCGCTGCCGTCGGGGGCCTCGTGGGTGTGCCAGCCGTAGGGGGCGAACCAGTCCTGCGGGGAGCCGTGGACCACCGACGAGATCTTCTGGTCGTCGATGCCGTAGTCGTTCCAGTCCACCAGCAGGAACATGTTGTCCAGGCCCAGGCCGTAGCCGGTGTTCTTCATCTCGTGCCAGCAGCCGGCGGTCAGGCCGCCCTCGCCCTCGATGCCGAAGACCTTGACCCCGTCGGCGCCGGCGCGCTTGAGGGCCAGGGCCTCGCCGCACATCACCGGGCCGCCGTGCCCGCTCGGGCCCGTGTTGAACTTCACGAACAGGTTGTTGCCGGCCATCTCGACGTGGCCCGGCAGGCCGCCGCGGTGACGGAAATCCAGCAGGCTTTCCCAGGTGAGCTGGCGGGCCGGCGCGCCGGGCACGAGGTACTTCGGGTCGCCGGTGCGGCGGTGCATCTCGCGCAGGGCCTCGTTGAAGACAGCCAGCGTGCCGTAGACCAGCGGCGCGGTGTGGCCGGCCACCAGGATGAACCGGTCGCCGAACCGCTTGCCGGGGTTGCGCAGGTCCCAGCGCATGGCGCCGCCGAGCAGCAGGCTGACGAACATGTGGACCTTCGACCGGCTGCCCCCCGGGTGGCCGCTCTGGCGGTAGTTCAGCATGAGGTCGATCTGCTGGTCGATGACGTCCTTGATCAGCTCCCAGTGCTGGAAATGGGGCTGCTGGGCCTGGAAGAGTTGGTCGACCTTGGACACGCTGGTCTCCTCTCGGGGCGGTTCCGGCGGGGCGCGGCGCGTCCCGGGGCGGGCGGGGTCGCTGGAAATTTGCCAGCCGTCCGGGGCCACGGCAAGGGAATTCGGCCCGCGGCGCGGCCGCTCAGTCGCAGGGGTGCCCCAGGTGGTAGGTCTGCAGGACGGCGGCCGCCGCCCGCGCGTCGTCGACGGCCCGGTGCAGCTCGAACCGCCCGGCGAGGCCCATCTTCTCCAGGACGGACTCGAGCGTCTGGCCGCTGGTGCGGTGGTGGTTCGCGGCCAGCCAGACCGTCGCCACGGCCCGGATGTCGAAGGCGCCGCCGGCGATGTGCGTGCGGTAGTCCAGGCCGCAGGCGTCGCACTCCCGCCGCAGCAGCGGGATGTCGTAGTAGACGCCGAAGGCGGCGATCATCGAGCGGTTGCGCGGGCCGTACCAGTCCAGGAAGCGCTGGCCGACGACGGCGAAATCCGGGCAGCCGGCGACCATCTCCGGCGTGATCGAGGTCAGGCGCGTGATGAAGGGGGTGACCGGGTACTCCCGGGGCCGGACCAGCTCGCTGAAGACGTCGACGGTCTCGAGGCTGCGGCGGTCCAGGCGGACGGCGCCGATCTCGATGATGTTGCTGCGCGCGACGGTGTTGTCGCCCTCGTCGGATTCGGGGCAGGTGGCCTCGAGGTCGATCACGACGATGTCGGCGGAATAGCGCAAGGTCACCCCCGGGTCCCGGTGTGCGGCGGCCGCCAACGTACCACGGCCGCGCCCGGCGCGCCAAGTCCGCGATTGACGGCGGGTGGCGAGCGATTACTGTAGACCGCATGCGGACCTACCTGCGCGTGCTGCGACTCGTGCGCCCGTACCTGCCCCAGGTCCTGGTGTCGATGACCTTCATGGCCGTCTTCTCGTTGTTGAGCGGCCTGAGCGTCGTCATGCTCGCCCCCTTCCTGGACGCCCTGTTCGCCCCGGAGAACGCCACCTTCGTCGCCGCGGCGCCGCCGGCGGCGACCGTCGCGCCCGCCGACACCCTCGCCGCCGCGGCCGCCGACGTCGGCAGCCGGGTGCGGCAGCTGCAGGACTCCTTCTCCATGACCGGCCTGCGCGACAGCCTGCAGGGGGCGCTGAACGGCTGGCTGCTGCACGGCACCAAGGCCGAATCCCTGTGGCGCATCGTGGTGGTCTTCTTCTTCCTGATGCTGCTGAAGAACGTGGCCGGCTACCTGCAGGCCGTGTTCACCGACTACGTCCAGCTCAGCCTGATCCGCGACCTGCGCAACCGGCTCTACGAGCGCTTCACCGAGCTGCCGCTGGCCTTCTACCACCGGCACCGGGCCGGCGAACTCATCAGCCGCGCCACCAACGACGTCCTGGTCGTCAACCGCAGCGTCAACGTCAGCTTCACCAACACGGCCCGCGACCCGCTGCTGGTCGTGGTGTACCTGGGCCTGGCCGTGTTGCTGAGCTGGAAGCTGACCCTGGTGGCCCTGATCCTGCTGCCCCTGAGCCTCGCGATCATCGTGCGCATCGGCAAGACCCTGCGGCGCTACAGCCGGCGCCAGCAGGAGAAGATGGCCGTGCTGACCTCGCGCCTGCAGGAGACCATCGCGGGCATCCGGGTCGTCAAGGCCTTCACCAACGAGCCGGCCGAGAACGCCCGTTTCCGGGCCGAGTCGCAGATGCTGTTCCGCGACCTGTTCAAGATCGCCCGCGCGCAGCAGATCTCCTCGCCCCTGACCGAGCAGCTCTCGGTCCTGGTCGGCCTGTTCATCCTGTGGTACGGCGGCCGGCAGGTCCTGTCCGGCGGCGAGCTGCCGCCGCAGCTGTTCATGCTGTTCCTGTTCTGCATCTTCTCGCTCGGCAAGCCCATCAAGGCGCTCAGCCAGGTCAACAACGCGGTCCAGGAGGGCATCGCGGCCGCCGAGCGCGTGTTCGCGATCCTGGACGAGCCCCAGACGGTGGTCGAGAAGCCGGACGCGCTCGTGCTGGGCGCGGTGCGCGGCGAGGTGGAGCTGCGCGGGGTGCGTTTCCGCTACGAGACCGGCGACGAGGTCCTGCGCGGCGTGGACCTGCACGTGCGGCCGGGGGAGGTGGTGGCCCTGGTCGGCCCCAGCGGCGCCGGCAAGTCGACGCTGATCGACCTGATCCCGCGGTTCTACGAGCCCACCGCGGGCGCCGTGCTGGTCGACGGCCACGACGTGCGCGACGTGACCCTGGCCTCGCTGCGGGGCGCCATGGGTCTGGTGACGCAGGAAGTCATCCTGTTCAACGACACCGTGCGCAACAACATCGCCTACGGCATGGCTTCGGCGCGGCAGGAGGAGGTCGAGGCGGCGGCCCGCGCGGCCAACGCCCTGGAGTTCATCCAGCAGCTGCCCCGGGGCTTCGACACGGTCATCGGCGACCGGGGCCTGAAGCTCTCCGGCGGGCAGCGCCAGCGCCTGTCGATCGCCCGCGCCATCCTGAAGAACCCGCCGATCCTGATCCTCGACGAGGCGACCAGCGCCCTGGACACCGAGAGCGAGCTGCTGGTCCAGCAGGCCATCGACCGCCTGGTGCGCAACCGCACGACCATCGTCATCGCCCACCGCCTCAGCACCATCCAGAACGCCGACCGCATCTGCGTGCTCCAGGCCGGGCGCATCGTCCAGACGGGCACCCACGCGGAGCTGCTCGCCCGCGGCGGCCCCTACCGCCAGCTGCACGACCTCCAGTTCCGGGCCTGAGATTCCGGTTCCCGTGCAACCCGGGCCCCGCGGCTGCGTACCTACGCCACCGATCCCGAGCCGCACCAGGAGGTTGAGCCATGACCAGGATGCCAAGACCCGCCGCGTTCCTGCCCGCCCTGCTGCTCGTCGTCGCCGCCGCGCTGCCCGCGGCGGCCCGCGACCGCGAGCGCGTCGTCACCGTCATCGACGAGGACGGCGAGACCTTCGTCTGTCGCTTCGAGGATGGCCAGGGCCTGCGCATCTTCGACAAGTCCTCGGGCGAGGAGGTCTTCGCCTTCGACGTCGCCGAGTTCGAGGCGACGATCGGCGACGCGATGAAGGAGGTGCAGGCGGTGATGGCCGACCTGGACCTGGACATCCGGGCCACGTCCGGCGGCGACCGCGTCGTCTTCGCCTGCGACGGCGAGACGGTCGAGCTCGACCTCGAGGCCGCCATGGAGGGGGCTTTCACGGCCCTGGCCGCGCTCGAAGACATCGACATCGACGTCGACGAGATCGTCCGCGAGTCCCACGACGTGCGCGTGCACGACCACGGGGACGCCGAACTGGGTTCCCCTGCAGGAGGAGCTCGACCACCTGGGCCGCGAGATCAGGGAGCTGAAGCAGGAGCTGCGCCGGGAGCGGGACAGCTCCCGCTAGGCGGGAAGGTCGCGGCCGTCCAGCGGCAGCGAAAGCCAATCCAGCGGGCCGTCGACCGTCCAGTCGGCGGCCCGCAATTCTTCCGCAGTGCCGAAGCCGTAGAGGCAGCCCACCGTCCGCGCCCCGGCGGCGCGCCCGGCCTCGAGGTCGCTGGCGCGGTCGCCCACGACCACCGTGCGCGAGGGGTCGGCGGCCAGGACGCGCACCATGCCGGTCTTGTCCGTCGCCAGGCCCCGCGCCTCGGCTTCCCCGATGCACAGCGAGCGCGCGAAGAAGCGGTCCAGGCCGTGGGCGGCGACGATGCCGCGGAAGTAGGGGGCGTCGGCGTTGGAGAACAGCAGCAGCTCGTGCCCGCGGTCCTTGAGCCCGGCCAGGGCGGTCTCGACGCCGTCGTAGAGGGCGGTGCCGCCGGCCCGGATCGCGGCGATCTCCTCCTGCGAGGTGAAGCGGGCGTAGGCCGCCGCGAACTCGGCGCGCCGCGGGGCGGGCACCGTCCGCGGCGGGAAGGCCCGGGCGAAGTACTCCTTCCCCGGCAGCCCCATGCAGTCCTCGATCAGGGAGAGGTCGGGCGGGGCCGGCGGCAGGCCGCAGTGGGCGTAGGTCCGCCCGAGCGCCGCGGCCACGGCGCCGACCACGGCGCGTCGGCTGTCCAGCAGGGTCCCGTCCATGTCGAACAGGAAGGCGTAGGGGACCGGCACTCAGCCACGCTCCCTCAGCAGCCGGGCCACCTCGCCCGGTTCGGCGTGGCGGCCGGTCGCCAGCTTGGAGTAGACCAGGTCGCCGTCGACGACGACCTCGAAGACGCCGCCGGCGGAGGGGATCAGCTCGGCCTCGATCCCGAACTCCCGCCGCAGCTCCGCCGCCAGACCGGCGGCGATGGGGTCGTAGTGTCAGGAACGGCAGAACTCGATGCTCAGCTTCCTCACGGGCGGCCTCCCTTTCAGAACTCGATCAGCAGCTTGGGCCACTGGGCGAGCTTGGCGGCGAACGCGTCGCGCTCGAAGTCGTCGATGTGGACGAGCGTCTCGTGGCCGCCGGCCAGGATGTCCTCCAGGATGTGCTTCTGGATGCCGTTGCTGCGGTCCTCGAGCAGGTTGCGCGTGATGTGCCAGGTCTCGAAGATGCGGCGGCCGACGACGCTGCGCAGGGTCAGCCCGTTGACGATCATGCGGTCGAGGTCCTGGATGTGGAAGTTGCCCTGCTTCAGGCCGAACAGCACGACCTCGCCGCCGCGCCGCGTCGACTGGATCGCGTTGTTGACGCTGCTGTTGAAGCCGGCCATCTCCAGCGACACGTCCGCGCCGATGCCGCGCGAGGCGTCGCGCACGGCCCGCACGACCTCCTTGTCGGCGGCCCAGCCGTGGGCGGCCGCCTTCGCCGCGTCGAACCCGATCACCTCGTCGGCGCCCAGCGCCAGGGCCATCTCGCGGTTCCTGGCCACCGGCTCGATGCCGATGACGCGCGTGGCGCCCAGGGCCTTGGCGATCATGATCACGAACAGGCCGATCGTGCCGCAGCCGAACACGGCGACCGTCTTGCCGCGCAGGTCGGCCGCGGTGCAGGCGTGCACGGCGTTGCCGAAGGGCTCCTGCACGGCGGCCACCTTCAGCTTGATCTTGCGGCGGTCGGTGGGCCACAGCACGCCGGCGGGCAGCTTGATGTATTCGGCGAAGCAGCCGTCGCGGCTGATGCCGATGATCTGGTCGCGGGCGCAGATGTGCGTCTGGCCGATCTGGCACTGGTAGCAGGTGCCGCAGATGATGTGCGATTCGGTCGAGACGATGTCCTTGGCGCGGTAGCCGTGGCGCGCCTGCACGCGCGAGCCCGTCTCGACGATCTCGCCGATCATCTCGTGGCCGATGATGCGGGTGGTCGCGTTCTCGCGCTTGAGGCTCTCGAAGATGTGGCCCTTGAAGGCCGTGCGGTGCCAGATCCCGCGGTCGCTGCCGCAGAAGCCGGCGTAGATGATCTTGACGATCACGCGGTCTCCGTCGGCCGGGTCGCGCGACTCGTCGATCTCGGGGCGCGGCATCTCCTGCTTGATGAAGCCGCGGGTGGTGTCCCAGGGCATGGTGGCCTTGTCGTAGACCAGGGCCTGCATCGTCTTCGTCACGGGGGGACCTCCTAGGCGCCGGAAAGGCGGCGGCCGGCGCGACCGTCGCCGCCCGGGTTCCAAGGTACGCTCCCGCCGCCGCGCGATCAACCGCCGCGGCGCCTTTCAGTTGACGGTCTCGTAATAATCGTCCCCGTACCCCCAGTCGCCCTCGTCGCGCCGGCCGCGGGCGCCGTGCTCCTCCTCCTCGAGCAGGTCGTCGAGGGAGACCAGGTCCGTGGAGGCCTCGAGGATCTCGTCCTCGCGGTCCAGCAGGCCGGCGAAGCCCCCGGCCGCGCCGTCGCCGTGGCCGCCGTCGCGCCGCAGGTCGTCCAGCAGACGGGCCGGGGAGCGGGGCCGGTCGGCGCCGCCGGCGGCGGACTGCAGGGCGGGCCGGCGCGGCGGCTCGTCCGCGGCCGGCTCCGGGGACCGCGGCGGCGAGGCGGGGGACGGCGCGCGGGGCGGGCGCGGCGGCGTTCCCGCCGCGGCGCAGGCGGCGCACCAGGATCTCGTCCATGAGGTCGAAGTAGGCGCGGCTCCCGCTGGAGCGGCGGTCGAAGATCACCGTCGGCGGCCGTCGACGGCCATCTCCGAGAGGCGCGTGTTGCGGGGGATCGTGGTCTCCAGCAGCCTGTCGCCGTACTCCTCGCCCAGCAGCGCGGCGACGCGCCGGCTCATCCGCGTGCGGTGGTCGGTCATGGTCAGGAACAGGCCCTCGAGCCCGGCCGCGTCGGCGGATGCCGCGCCGAATTCCCGGACGTGGTCGAGCAGGCGCGCCAGGGAGTCGCGGCTCAACTCCTCGGCCTGGACCGGCACCAGGAAGCCGTCGGCCGCCAGCAGCGCGGCGCGGGTCTCGGCCCCGAACCCGGGCGGGCAGTCGATCAGGATGGTGTCGAACGACGTGCGCGCGTCGTTCACCGCCGTGACGAACGCGCGGGCCTGCCGCGCCATCAGGTCCTTGTACTGCTCCTCCTCGGACATCGTCCAGGCGTCGGAGGAGACGACCTGCAGCCCGGGCAGCACGGTGGCGTGCGCGACGTCGGCGAGCGGCAGGCCCGCCTGCAGGACCTCGCGCAGCCCTCCCCGCAGCTGCTGCGGCCCCAGGCCCAGGCTGCGCGAGAGGCCGCACTGCGGGTCGGTGCCGATCACCAGCACGCGGTGGCCGTTCAGGGCGAAGCAGGCGCCCAGGTTCACCGTCGAGGTCGTCTTGCCGACGCCCCCCTTCTGGCTGACCAGGGCCAGCACGCGGGAGGCGGCGTCGTCCCAGGGGCGGACCGCGGCGGTCGCCGACGCTGCGTCGTCGTGGGCGGAGGGGTTCAACATCTTGTGGTTCCTTCTGGTTGCGAGTCCTGGGTTGTGTCAGCAGAGGGCGAGCACTTCGTCCACGAGCCTGCCGATGCCGTCGAACACTTCGGAGATCCGTTCGGCGACCATGTAGGCCGGCGTGGAGGCGACGCGGTGCTCGCCGTCCACCACCACCTCGTGGGCCGCCGCCGGCACGTGCCGGGCGCCCATCGCCTCCAGCGCCGCCGCCGTGCCGGGGTCGCCGCCGATGGTCAGCCGCACCGGCGGCCGCGCGTCGCCGGGGCGGCGCCCCAGGACGCGGGCGACCAGGACCGGGGCGATGCAGGCCGCGCCGATGGCCTTGCCCGCGTCGTGCATGGCCGTCAGGAAGGCGGCGGTCGCCGGTTCGGCCGTGCAGGCCGCGCCCTCGGTGGCGAAGGTGCAGAGGTTCTTGGCGACGCCGAAGCCGCCCGGCAGCACGACCGCGTCGAAATCCGCGGCGCGCAGGTCCTTCACGTCCGCGACCGGCCCGCGGGCGACGCGGGACGCCTCCACGCGCATGTCGCGGGTCTCGCCCGCCGCGGGCTCCTTGCGCAGGTGGTCGACGACGTGCAGCTGCGGGCCCGACGGTGCGGCGACGGTCACGCGCGCGCCGGCCCGGTCGAGCGCGAGCAGCACGGCCGTGGCCTCGTGGATTTCCGAACCGTCGAGCACGCCGGCGCCGCTCAGGATCACCGCCACGCGTTTCATGGCGCCACCTCCCTCCAGGAAGAGCAGGGATTTTCAGGCCACGAGCCCCGGATGTCAACCCCCCGCGATCCGCGGCCGGGAGACGCGGCGGCCAAGAGACTTTTTGGGCGCCCTGCCCGCGTGTACTACCTTGGTCCGCGAAGCCGCGCGCGACCGCGCCGGCTCGCGAGGGGGAGGCGATGTCGAAGATCGCGATCGGCGGGATGGTCGAGACGCCCGCGCTGGTCCTGCTGAAGGTGCTGGGCGCCCGCAGGGGCCCGGGCGTGGCCGGCCTGGCGCTGTCGACGCTCGGCGCGCACGGGGTCAACGTGCTGTGCGTGGTGTCGTCCTCGGACCGCCACGGCCGCGAGAACATGACCGTGGCGGTGAACCGCGACGACATCGACCAGGCGCTGGGCCTGCTGCAGGGCGTCCGCGAGGAGATCGATGCGGAACGCATCGAAGTGGTGCGCAACTGCTGCCTGATCTCGGTCTACGGCCCCCACTTCAGCGAGCGGCCGTCCATCGCCGGCATGATCTTCGACGCCCTCGCCGAAGGGCGGATCGACATCCACGCCATCAGCACCTCGGTGTCCACCGTGTCCTGCCTGATCGACCAGGACGACCTGGAGCGCGCCCGCCGGCAGCTGCAGTCGGCCTTCCTGCTGCCCTGACCGCCGTTCAGTAGCGGAACCCGCTCTCCCCGATGAACTCCCGCAGCAGCGAAGTCGGCGGCACCAGCCGCGCGTCGATCGGCAGATGCAGCCCCAGGAACTCCAGGAGCCCCCGCGCCCGCCCGAAGGCCGCGTCCTCGGGGGGCACCGCCGCCAGGCGGGGCTCGGCCCACAGCTTCAGCACTCCCAGCTCGTAGGGCAGACCCGTGTTGAAGAACAGGTCCGCGTTCGACTGCCAGGGGAAGATGTACTTCTTCTCGCCCTCGCGCACGCTGTTCCAGCGCTGCAGGGTCGTCGCGGCCGGGTAGCCGCGGAACTGGGCGTCGCGCACCAGGCGGCGGAAGAGCCGCGGCAGGTGGGTGGGCATGTAGGTCAAGTCGTCGATGTTGGTGGGGGTCAGGGCCGAGACGTAGATGCGCAGCGTGTTGCAGCGCGGCACGTCGGCGGCCAGGCGGGCGTTCAGCGCGTGGATGCCCTCGACGATCAGCGGCGAGCCCGTCGGCAGGGTCGCCGGGACCTCGCGCCAGACGCTGCGCCCGGTGTGGAAGTCGTAGCGCGGCAGGCGCATCTCGCGGCCGGCCAGCAGACCGGCGAGCGTCTCGTCCAGCAGGTCCAGGCGCAGGGCGTCGATGGTCTCGTAGTCGAAGGCGCCGGCGGCGTCGCGGGGCGTTTCCCGGCGGTCGACGAAGAAGTCGTCCAGGGAGAGGGACTGCGGCCGCAGCCCCTGGTCGCGCAGCATCAGGGCCAGCCGCTTGGCGAAGGTCGTCTTGCCGCTGCTCGAGGGCCCGGAGACCAGGACCAGCCGGCCGTCGTCCGGCAGGGCGGCGATCCGGTCGGCGACGCCCACCACGCCGCGCGTGTGCCGGGCCTCGCAGATCGCGATGAGCTCGCCGGCGCGCCCTTCGGCGACCAGGCGGTTGATCGAGCCCAGGTCGGGGATCTCCTGGCGCGTCGTCCAGGCGGTGTGGTCCTTCAGCGCCGCGAGCAGCTTGGGCTGCGGCGCGAAGGGCTGGATCGCGTCCGGCGCGCCGGGGCGGCTCGACATCAGCACGAAGCCGGGCGGCTCCGGCAGCAGGGCGAAGGCGCCCGCGTAGGCCGTCGAGGGCAGGTGCAGGCCCTGCAGCAGCAGGCGGCTGCCCTCGGGCCGGCAGAAGACCGCCGTGCCGGCCGGGACGTAGCGCGCCGCTTCGCGCGTGTGCCGGCGCGACGAGTTGCGCAGTTCCCGCTGCAGGGCGCGCGGCCCGTAGAGGACCGGCTTCAGCTCGCGGTCGGCCGCGACGATCGCCCGCATGCGCGCCTCGAGCGCGGCCAGCTCCGCGGGCAGCAGGGGGGCGTCGCGGCGCAGCTCGCAGTACATCCCGTCGCCGTAGGAGAAGTCCACGACGATCGCGTGCTCGGGGTGCAGCTCCTCGCAGGCCATCGCCATGACCGCCGTCAGGGTGCGCTGGATCGTGGAGTGGGACTTGGGGTGGCTGCGGCGCATCAGGCCCACCGTCTCGCCGCCCCACAGGGGCTCGCTGAGGCAGGTGCGCTGGCCGTTGACCACGCCCAGGACGACCGGGTCGGCGGCGCCGTCGAGGTCGTGGACCGCGAGCACCTCGAGCAGCGGAGTGCCGGGTACGATCTCGTAGGGGCGGCCTTCGATGCGGACCGTCGCGACGCCATTGGCCATGTCGACTCCTTGCGGGGTGCGGGTCGGCGCCATGTTAGGGCCCGTGCGCCGGCTTGTCCATCCCGGCGCCCGCCGGGCGAAAGCGCCGGTTGTGCGAAACCCGTCTGCCGCCTATACTGCTGCCCGCGAGCGATCGGCGTAGGACGACGCGAGACAAAGGAAGTAAGCCATGTCCTTGAAACTGGGAATCATGGGATTCGGGCGGCTGGGCCGGAACATGTTCCGGATCGCCCACGACACGCCCGACATCACCTTCGCCGCGGTCAGCGACGTGGCGGACGTCGAGACGCTGGCCTACCTGCTGAAGTACACCACGGTCGAGGGGGCCTTCAAGGGAGAGCTGCGCCAGAAGGGGCACTACCTGGTCACCGAACACCAGAACACCCGGGTCGTGCACGGCTCGCGTCCCGGCGACGTGCCCTGGGACGTGCTGGGCGCCGACATCGTCATCGAGGCCACCGGCATGTTCCGCACCCGCGCCGAGCTGCAGAAGCACCTCGACTCCGGCGCCAAGGCCGTGATCCTCTCGACGCCGCCGGTGGGCGAGATCGACCGCATGATCGTCAACGGCGTCAACGACGACCAGCTGCGGCCGTCCGACCGCATCGTCTCCTGCGGCAGCAGCTCCTGCCACGCCCTGGCCGTGATCATGAAGGTCCTGCACGAGAAGATCGGCGTGAAGCGTGCGACCATGACCACCGTCCACGCCTACACCAGCGACCAGCAGCTCAGCGACAACGCCCGCGGCGGCCTGCGCTGGAGCCGTTCGGCGGCCGAGAACATCATCCCCAACAGCAGCTGGGCGGCCGGCGCCGTCATGGACCTGATCCCCGAGCTGAAGGGCAGGCTGTCGGGGATGGCCCTGAACGTCCCGGTGTCCGCGGGTTCGAACCTCGACCTGGTCATCGAGCTGGACAAGCCCCTGTCCGCCGCGGAGTTCAACGCCGTGCTGGCCGAGGCGTCCGCCGGCCCCTACAAGGGCCTGATCGGCTACACCGACGAGCCCATCGTCTCCAGTGACGTGATCGGCAACTCCTGCTCCGCCGTCGTGGACTCCCAGGCCACCCTGTCGCTGGGCAACGGCCTGGTGAAGTGCATCGTCTGGTACGACAACGGCTGGGCTTACGCCTACCGCATGCTCGAGACCGCCCGCAAGCTGGCGGGTCTGGTCCGGTCCCAGGAGGTCGCACGATGAGAATCGCCATCAACGGATTCGGGCGGATCGGCCGCGCGGTCTTCCGCCTGCTCAACAGCATGCCCGAGGCGCAGGTCGTGGCGATCAACGACCTGGCCGACCCGGCGGCCCTGGCCTACCTGCTGCGCCACGACACGGTCATGGGGCCGTTCCAGGGCGTCGCCGAGATGGAGGGCGACATGATGGTCACCCGCAGCCAGCGCGTGAAGATGACCCAGGTGCCCGACCCGAAGCAGCTGCCCTGGCGGGAACTGGGCATCGACTACGTGGTCGAGGCGACGGGCCGCTTCCGCAAGCGGGCCGAGATCGCCCAGCACATCGAGGCCGGGGCGAAGAAGGTCCTGCTGACGGTGCCCTCCAAGGACGAGATCGACGCGACCATCGTCCTGGGCGTCAACAACGAGGACCTGAAGCCCGAGCACCAGATCGTCTCGAACGCGTCCTGCACGACCAACTGCCTGGCGCCCCTGGCCTACGTGCTGGACAAGGAGTTCGGCATCGAGTACGGGCTGATGACCACGGTCCACGCCTACACCAACGACCAGCGTCTGGCCGACGTGCCGCACAGCGACTGGCGGCGGTCCCGCGCCGCGGCCGAGAACACCATCCCGACCACCACCGGCGCCGCGCGCGCCGTGGGCAAGGTCCTGCCCAAGCTCAAGGGCAAGCTCGACGGCCTGGCCATGCGCGTGCCGGTGCCCGACGGCTCGGTCGTCGACCTGGTGACGATCATGTCGCGCGACGTGACCGTGGCCCAGGTCTGCGAGGCCGTGCGCGCGCACGCCGAGAGCGCCCGCTTCCGCAACATCCTGCGCTACGCCGAGGAGCCCCTGGTCTCCAGCGACATCGTCGGCGACCCGCACTCCTCGGTCTTCGACGCCGAGTACACCTCGGTGATCGGCGGCAACATGCTCAAGACCCTCAGCTGGTACGACAACGAGTGGGGCTACTCCAACCGCGTGGTCGACCTGCTGAAGCTGATGGAGCAGATCGGCTGACCGCGGCCGCCCGCGCGGCATGACGATGCGATCGACGAAGACCCCGGCCCGTCGCGGCCGGGGTCTTCGTGTCGCCCGCGCCCTTCCCCCTGTTGTTCGTCTCGTGATCCGTGCTAGAATTGACGGGTTCCGTCCGCGCCGCACCCGAATGGAAAGACGCCCATGCGCCCGCTTGCGATCGCCGCCCTCGTCCTTGTTTTCTGCACCACGGCCGCCGCCGAGCGCTCGGCGCCCGAGCCGGTCCTGCTGGCCTCGCCGCCGGCCCTGACCGTCACGGCTTGCCTGACCGGCAACACCACGGCCACGGCGACCTACTCCGGCTGGTGGGGGGGCAACGAGTCCTACGCCCGCCTGCTTTCCGCCGCCGCCCCGGGCTGCAACTGCAGCGTGGGCCTCTCGGTGACCACCGCCCACATGCTGATGGTCCTGGAACCCGGCGCCGACCTCACCGTCCAGGCGAGGCTGCTCACGGCCGCCGGCGCTCCCGGCTGCCTCTCGCCCGGCTCGGTGCTCGCGATCTCCCTGCCCCGCCGCATCCGCGACATCGCCGCCGCCGGCGTCTACGACGTCGCGGTGCCCTGCGACTTCGTCTGCGCCGAGGCGGGGCAGGACTATTTCCTGGTCGTCGATTTCGTCTCGGGCTCCGCCCCGAACCTGGCGCTCGTCGGCGGGGGCGAGGGCCACGGCTGTGCGACCTGGAACGACTGGGGCACCGGCTGGATCGACCTGGTCGGAGCCATGGGCTTCCTCCACGACCTCACGATCTGGGCGGATCTGGACTGCTGCTACCAGGCGATCCCCAGCGAGCGCGGCACCTGGGGCGGGATCAAGGCCGACTACCGGTGACGCGACCGACCCGGCCGTCGCGTTGCCGTCGCCCGGGCCGCCGACGTATCTTGGCGGAGAGGCCCGCCGCCCAGCCCGTCCGCGAGGAGTTCGCCCGATGAAACATCACGCCCGATCCGTCCGCCCGTCGCGGAGCGCCGCCCTGCTGGCCGCCCTGCTGGCCGGTTGGCCGCCGCGCTGCCGGCCCGCCCGCGCCGCGCCCCGACCGGCCGCCCACCGCTGCCAGGAAGCGGCGACCAACCCGGCCTGGCCGCCGCCGCCAGCCGGGCCGAGGCGGAAAGGACCGTCGGCCAGGACTTCTACGACGTCTTGCACTACGACCTCGACCTGACGCTCAACCCGGCGGCCCGCATCCTGACCGGACAGGTCGCGACCACCGCCCGCGTCGTCGGATCGTCCCTGTCCTCCCTGGACCTGGACCTGAAGTCGACGATGGCGGTGACCGCCGCCAACGCCGGCGGCGTCGCGACGACCTGGAGCCGCGCCGGCGACGTGCTGACCGTGAATCTGGACCGCACTTACGTGCCGGGCGAGACCGTCACCGTGTCGGTCGCCTACCAGGGCAACCCCGCCGGCAGCTACTTCGGCTGGAGCAGCGTGGGCGGCCAGACCATGATCTGGACGCTGAGCGAGCCCTACGGCTCGCGCCACTGGTGGCCCTGCAAGGACCTCAACACCGACAAGGCCGACTCGGTGGGCGTGCGCGTGACCGTGCCCGACGGGCTGATCGTGGCCTCCAACGGGCTGCTCGCATCGGAGACCGACAACGGCGCAACCCGCACCTTCCAGTGGCGCACGCGCTACCCCATCGTGCCCTACCTGGTCTCGCTCGCGATCCACCCCTACACGCGGTTCTCCCACTGGTACACGCCGCTGGCGGGCGGCGACCCGATGGAAGTGCAGTACTTCGTGTACCCGAGCCACTACGAGGCGGTCCAGACGAACTACGCCAAGACCGTGCCGATGATCACGGCCTTCGCCCAGGCCTTCGGGGAGTACCCCTTCGTGCAGGAGAAGTACGGGCACGCGGAGTTCACCTGGGGCGGCGGCATGGAACACCAGACGATCACCAGCCTCGGCGGCTACGGCGAGGACCTGATCTCCCACGAGCTGGCGCACCAGTGGTGGGGCGACATGATCACCTGCGCCGACTTCCACCACATCTGGCTCAACGAGGGGTTCGCCACCTGGTGCGAGGCCTACTGGAAGGAGCGCACGGCGGGCGTCGGCACCTACCGCGCCTACATGGCGGCCGCCGCCTACATGGGCCCCGGCACCGTCTACGTCGAGGACACGAGCGACTTCTGGGCCATCTTCGACGGCAACCTGAGCTACAACAAGGGCTCGTGGGTCGTGCACATGCTGCGCGGCGTGCTCGGCGACGCGGACTTCTTCGCCGGTCTGGCGGCCTACCGCGAGCAGTACGCCTACGGCAGCGCCACCACCGAACAGTTCCGCGACGTCATGGAGCAGGTCTCGGGCCGCGACCTCGACGCCTTCTTCCAGCAGTGGGTCTACGGCGAGTACTACCCCTTCTACTACTACGACTGGGAGACGACCGCGCACGGGGACGGCCTCGAGCTGAACCTGGCCGTGGTCCAGGAGCAGGCCGGCGTCGGCCTGTTCGCGATGCCGTTGCCGGTGCGCGTGACCACCGCGGCCGGCGTCGTGGACACCGTCGTCTGGAACGACGCCGTCGCGCAGTCCTACCGCATCGCGGTGCCCGGCGCGGTGACCGGCGTCGTCCTCGACCCCGACGGCTGGATCCTCTGCGAGAAGGCGGCCGTGCCTCTGGCGGGCACCGCGGCGCCGGAGCTCCCGGCCGCCGCGCCCGTCCTGGCCTGCGCCCCGAACCCGTTCAACCCCGAGACCGAGGCCGTCGTCTCCACCACGGCGGCGGGCCGCGTGGACCTCGCCGTGCACGACGCCGCCGGGCGTCTGATCGAGGTGCTCTGCGCCGGCGACCTGCCGGCCGGCGAGCACCGCTTCCGCTGGCGCGGCCGCGACGACGCGGGCCGCGCCGTCGCCTCCGGCACCTACTTCCTGCGCCTGCGCACGCCGTCGGGCGCCGTGCTGCGCCCCGTGGCGCTGGTGCGTTGAAGCTCCGGGAACGAGGACTCGGGCGCGGGCTCCTGGCGTCGGCCGCCTGGCGTTGGCCGGTCCGGCGCCGCGCCGCCGACCCGCCGCAGCGCCTGGTCTCGCTCGCCCCGAGCGTGACCGAACTCCTCTTCGACCTCGGCCTGGGCGACCGGGTGGTCGGGGTGACGGACTGGTGCCGGCGCCCGCCGGCCGCGCTCGCCGTCGCCAAGGTGGGCGGCCACCTCGATCCCAACCTCGAGGCCGTGGTGGCCCTGCGCCCCGACCTGGTCGTGCTCGAGGTCGCCAACGCGGAGGCCGCCGAAGGGCTGCGCCGCCTGGGGCTGCCGGTGCTGGCGGTGGAGCACCGCGACGTGTCCGGGATCCTCGCCTCGGTGACCCTGGCCGGCGAGGCCTGCGGCGTGGCCGTGCGCGCGGCCGCCCTGCGCGACAGCCTCGAGGCGCGGGTCGCGGCCGTGCACGACGCCCGCGCCGACGGCCCGCACCCGCGGGCGCTGGTGGTGGTGGGGCGCGACGCGACCGGCGGCGTGCTGCGCGACGTCTACGCGGCCGGTGGCGGCACCTTCCTGGGCGAGCTGCTCGCGCTGGCCGGCGGCCGCAACGCGATCGAGGGCGACGCGCTGCGCTACCCGCTGCTGTCGCAGGAGGGGCTGGTGCGCCTGGCCCCCGAGGTGGTCGTTGACCTCGCGCCCGAATGCGCCGATGATCCGCAGCGCCTGGCCGGGCTGCGCGCCGCCTGGAACCTGCTGCGCGACGTGCCCGCGGTGCGCGACGGCCGCGTGCGCATCGTGCTGGACGACGCGGCGCTGATCCCCGGCCCGCGGTTCGTCGAGACGCTGGACCTGCTGGCGGAGGCCCTGGATCCCACATGGACGCGAACCGGACCCTGACCCCCGTCCTCGACCTGCGCCACCTGCGGCTGGAGCTGGACGGCCGCTCCATCCTGGACGACGTGTCGCTGGCCGTGCGCGAGGGCGAGCACCTGGCCATCGTCGGACCCAACGGCGCCGGCAAGACCTGCCTGCTGAAGTGCGTCAACCGCATCCTGCGCGGCTGGCGCGGCATGATCAGCGTGCATGGCGTCAGCATCGCCGCCTACTCCCAGCGCGAGCTCGGCCGCCTGGTGGCCTACGTGCCGCAGGTCGGCGGCCGGCCGGCCCCGTTCACCGCCCGCGAGACCGTCCTGATGGCCCGCTACCCCCACCTGACGCCCTTCGCCTCGCCGGGCCTGCGCGACCAGCGCTACGCCGAGGACGCGCTGGCCCTGACCGGGATCGGCGCCCTGGCCGACCGCACCATGGACACCCTCAGCGGCGGCGAGCGGCAGAAGGTGTTCCTGGCGGCCGCCTTGGCCCAGGACGCGCGCCTGCTGCTGCTGGACGAGCCGACGACCTTCCTGGACCCGCGGCACCGCGACGACTTCCGGCGCGTGCTGCGCACGGTCAACCGCCGCAAGGGCGTGACGGTGGTCGAGGTGACCCACGACCTCAACTGCGCGGTGCTGGACGCCGACCGGATCTTCGCGCTGAAGGACGGCCGCGCCGCCTTCTGCGGCCCGCCGGACCAGTTCCTGGTGCGCGACGTGTTGTTCCGCGTGTTCGACCGCACGTTCCTGACCGTGAACCACCCGACGACCGGACAACCGGTGATCCTGCCGGAGGTGGGGGAGCCTTGAGACGCATCACGATCCTCGGCGTGACGGTGCTGGTGACCGCGGCGGTGCTCGTCGCGGCGCCGCTGCTGGGCCTCGAGACCATCGATCCCCGGCAGGTGGCGGGCGGCGCCGGCGCGGGCCCCGAGGCCCGCATCTTCTGGTCGCTGCGCGTGCCGCGCGTGATGCTGGGCTTCCTGGCCGGCGCGGCGCTGTCGGTGGGCGGGCTGACCTTCCAGGCGCTGTTCCGCAACGCCCTGGCCACGCCCTACACGCTGGGCGTCTCCAGCGGCGCCGCGCTGGGCGCCACGCTGGCGATCCGGCTCGGCGCGGCCTTCACGCTGCTCGGGGTCCCGGCCGTCTCGCTGGCCGCCTTCGCGGGCGCGCTGCTGGCGGTCGCGCTGGTCTACGGCCTGGCCCGCGCGCGGCAGGGCTGCTCGGCCAACATCATGCTGCTGGCGGGAGTGGCGGTGAACTTCAGCTTCGCGAGCCTGATCCTGCTGGTCCACTACACCTCCGATGCGGCCGCGTCCTTCAACATCCTGCGCTGGCTGATGGGCCGGCTCGACACCGTGGGCCCCGACGAGGCCCTGCGCCTGCTGCCGCTGGTGGTCGTCGGCGGCTTCGTCGCGCTGGCCCTGCACCGCGAGCTGAACCTGATGTCGGTGGACGAGGAGCTGGCGGTCAGCCGCGGCGTCGACGTGGACCGCTACCGCGTGATCCTGTTCGTCACCACTTCGGTGATGATCGGGGGCGTGGTGGCCGCCTGCGGCCCCATCGGTTTCGTGGGCATGATGGTGCCGCACGTCTGCCGCCTGCTGATCGGTCCGGACCACCGCTGGCTGGGCCCGATGAGCCTGCTGGCCGGCGGCGCCTTCCTGGTCGCCTGCGACGTGCTGGCCCGCATGCTGGCCGCGCCCGCGGAGCTGCCGGTCGGCGTGCTGACGTCGCTGCTGGGCGGCCCCTTCTTCCTGTGGCTGCTGGTGGGGCGCCGCGGCGGCGCCGCCTGCGCCTGACACCGCACGAAGGGGGGAGTGAGCGTGGGCGCGCTGCTGCTGGCCTCGGCGATCTGGGCCTTCTCCTTCGGACTGCTGAAGACCGCGCTGGGCGGCTACGACCCGCTGGCCGTCGCCGCGGGACGGCTCGCGCTCTGCCTCGCCCTGTTCCTGCCCTGGCTGCGTCGCGGTCCGGACGCCCGCGGTTTGCGGCTGCGCCTGGCCGCCCTGGGCGCCCTGCAGTTCGGGCTGATGTACGCCCTCTACATCGCGTCCTTCCGCTGGCTGCCCGCCTACGCCGTGGCCCTGTTCACCGTGTTCACGCCGCTGTACGTCGTGCTGCTGGACGACCTGGGCCGGCGCGATCTGCACCCGCGCCACCTCGCGGCCGCGCTGCTGTCGGTGGCGGGCGCGGGCTGGGTCGTCTGGCGGGCGCTGCCGCCGGGGGAGGCCTGGCCCGGGATCGCGCTGCTGCAGGGCGCCAACCTGTGCTTCGCCGCAGGCCAGCTGGGATACCGGCGCCTGCGCCGCACCGAACGCGGGACCGACCGCAGCGAAGCCGGCAACCTGTCCTGGATGTACCTGGGCGCGGCCGTCTTCGCGGCTGTCGCCGTGGCCGTCGCCGGACGGCCCGCGGACCTGCTTTCCCTGACGCCGTCGGCCGGGTGGGCCCTGCTCTACCTGGGGTTGATTCCTTCGGGCGTCGCCTTCTACCTGTGGAACCGCGGCGCGGCGCGCGTCGGCGCGGGATCGCTGGCGGCGGCCAATAACCTCAAGGTCCCGCTGGGGGTTGCGATCGCCTGGACGGTGTTCGGGGAACCGGCGCCCTACGCGCGCGTGCTGCTGGGGCTCGCCGTGGTCGTCGGGGCCGTGCTGTGGGCCGTGGCGGAGGAGAAGCGACCGGAACAGTCGTGAACAAAACCAGCTTGTCGGGCGCCGGGGCCGGGGTTAGTTTTGCGGTCCGAGCATTTCGGCTGCGCCTTCGTTGCGGCCAGGACGCGGGTCGCCGGCCTCCGAGGCCGCGGCCGACCCCACGGACAAGGAGACCCAGACGATGAGCTTCCAGGACCGGATCGAGAAGCTGCTCGCCGGCGGCGATGTCCGCCGCAACATCCCCCGCGGGGACATGATCCAGGCCTGCGTGGACAACGGCGAGGCCGTCGTCAGCAAGTGCGGCGCCCTGGCCACCTGGACCCGCCCGGAGTCCACCGGCCGCAGCCCCGAGGACACGCTGCTGGTCAAGCGCCCCGAGAGCCAGGCCAACATCGACTGGACGGCCGCCAACAACCGGCCCGTCGATCCCGAGACCTTCGACATGCTGGTCGACGACGCCCTGGCCGCCCTCGGCAAGGGCCGGATCCACGTCAGCGACCGCGTCGTGGGCGCCGACTCCGCCTACGCCCTGCCGGTGACCACGATCAGCAACCGCGCGCTGCAGGTCCTGTTCACCGACAACATGTTCCGCCCCGTGCCGAAGGACATCGGCAAGAGCGTCTTCGCCAAGCGGCCGTTCACGCTGCTGGTCTGCCCCGACGACAAGCTCGACCCGAAGCGCTACGAGGGCCGGCTGCGCATCGATCCGAAGCTGAAGCACACCTCCACGATGGTCATCGCCATCGACTTCGACCGCCGCATCGGCGTGGTCTACGGCTCGGCCTACTGCGGCAGCTGCAAGAAGCTGCTGTTCACGGTCATGAACTACATGCTGCCCGCCGAGGGCGTCCTGCCGCTGCACTGTTCCGCCAACGAGGGCAAGCAGGGCGACATCGCGCTGCTGCTGGGCCTGTCGGGCACCGGCAAGACGACCCTCTCGGCCGACCCGTCGCGCGCTCTGCTCGGCGACGACGAGCACGGCTGGGGCGACCACGGCGTCGCCAACTTCGAGCACGGCTGCTACGCGAAGCTGATCGACCTGAACCCGAAGAAGGAGCCGGAGATCTTCAAGGCCTGCTTCCACGAGGCCGATTTCCGCAAGCACGGTTCGATCATCGAGAACGCGATGATGTATCCCGACGGCGACTTCGACCTGTTCGACGACCGGCTCACCCCCAACAGCCGCGGCTCCTACCTGCTGAGCGAGCTGACGAACATCAAGCAGAGCTCGGTCGGCGGCCACCCCAAGACGATCCTGTTCCTGACCGCCGACGCCAACGGCGTGCTGCCCCCGGTCAGCAAGCTGACCCGCGACCAGGCCATGCTCTGGTTCCTGATGGGCTACACCAGCAAGCTGGCCGGCACCGAGACGGGCGTCACCGAGCCCAAGAGCGCCTTCTCGCGCTTCTTCGGCGCGCCCTTCATGCCGCGCAACCCGGACGACTACGCCAGCATGCTCGGCAAGAAGCTCGACGAGCACGGCACCGTGGTCTACCTGGTCAACACCGGCTGGAGCGGCGGCGCGTACGGCGTCGGCAAGCGCATGGACATCACCCTGACGCGCGCGATGTGCGCCGCCGCCATCGACGGCTCGCTGGCGAACGTGCCCTGCGAGACCGACCCCTACTTCAAGGTGCTGGTGCCGACGACCTGCCCCGGCGTCGACGACCCGACGGTCCTGAAGCCCGCCAACACCTGGAGCGACAAGGCGGCCTACGCGGACCGCGCCCAGAAGCTGGCCAAGGAGTTCGCCGCGCAGTGGGACAAGGCCTACGCCGACAAGGGTCTGCCGCCGGCGATCGCGGCGGCCTGCCCGGGCAAGTAGGCTTATCCTGTCGGTCCGACGAGGCGAAGGGCGCTCCACGGGGGCGCCCTTCGCGTTTCCAAACGGGAGGAACGGCCATGCGCCGCCAGGAACTCGCCTCCGACGATCCCGCCCTGTTCCGCGAAGCCGCCGACCGCTGCGAGGTCGGCTGCCTGGGTCTCGTGACCGCCGACGGCACGCCGCGCGTGGTGCCGCTGAACTTCGCGGCCCTGGACACCACGATCTACTTCCACGGCGCGCTGGCGGGGGAGAAGCACGAGCTGCTGCAGGGCGGCCCCCGCTGCAGCTTCCTGATGGCCCTGCCCTACAGCCTGATCCCCTCGTACTGGACCGCGCCGGAGCACGCCTGCCCCGCCACGCACTACTTCAAGTCGGTGGACGCGCGCGGCTTCTGCACCGTGGTCGAGGATCTCGCGGAGAAGGCCCGCGCCCTGCAGGCCCTGATGCGCAAGTACCAGCCCGAGGGGAGGCACCGCCCCATCGACGCCGCCGACCCGATCTACCTCAAGCCGCTGCGCGGCGTCGGGGTGTTCCGCATCACGGTCGAGAGCTGGACGGGCAAGGTGAAGTTCGGCGTCAACGAGCCGGAGCGGATCCGGCGCGTGCTGATCGCCGGCCTGCGGGAGCGCGGCCGGCCGCTCGACCTCGCCACCGCGCTGGAGATCGAGCGGACGCTGGACTAGTCCAGAACCTCGATCTCGAAGACCGACGGCCAGAACTTCCCGGTCACGAAGATCCGCCCGCTCTCGCCGTCGACGGCGATCCCGTTGAGCACGTCCGCCGCCAGCTCCTGCTCGCGCGTCAGCATTCCGGTCAGGTCGAGCCAGTCGACGACGGCCCCGCTCGCCGGATCGATGCGCGCGATGAAGTCGGTGAGCCAGACGTTGGCCCAGACCAGGCCGCCGGCGCACTCGAGCTCGTTGAGCCGCTCCAGCTCGGCGCCGCCGGTGGTGACGGTCACGCGCCCGGTCTCGGCGAAGGTGTCGGGATCGCGGAAGACCAGCGCCGAGGAGCCGTCGCTCATGACCAGCCGCGCGCTGTCCCAGGCCAGGCCCCAGCCCTCGCCGGTGTACGGGAAGGTGTCCAGGGGGCGAAGGTCGTCAGGTCGCGCACGAAGGCGCGCCGGTTCTGCCAGGTCAGCTGCAGGACGCGGTCGCGCACGACCGCCACGCCCTCGCCGAACTCGTTGGCCGCCAGCGCGACCGACTGCAGCACCTCGCCGGTCGCGAGCTCCACGCGCCGCAGCTCCGACTCGCCGTAGTGCCCCGTGCCCTCGACCAGCGCGCCGCGGTCCCAGGCCAGCCCCTGGGTGAAGGCGCCGGGGTCGTGGGGGCGGGTCGCCAGGACGCGCACGCCGCGGGCCGGCTCGGCCGCGACGTAGGCGCGCAGCGGGATCGTGCGCGCGCCGCCGGCCGCGGGCGTGACGACCAGGCTGCAGTAGTGGGTGCCGGGCGCGAGGCCCGTGCGGTCGGCGGTCACCCACACGGTGTCGGTCCCGGTCGTGACGGCGCCCGCCGCCGGCGCGGCCGCGGCCCACGCGCCGCCCGTGGTCACCGCCGCCGTCCAGCCCAGCGACCCGCCGCCGCCGTTGCGCACCAGGACGGCCAGCCGCCCGCCGATCAGGCCGAAGCTGGGCTGCGGCGTCTCGACGACCAGCGACGGCGGCCCCTGCACGCGCAGGACGGCGCGCACGGTGTCCTGGCCGCCGTTGGACGCCAGCAGGATGCCGGCGCGGTGCGTGCCCGCGGCCAGGCCCGCGCGCTCGGCGCGCACCCCGGCGGCCGCCGACATGCCCGGCGCGACCAGGCCGCCCGGCGGGGTCACCTCCAGCCAGTCCGCGGCCTCCAGCGCGGTCCACAGCAGAGGGACCGCGCCCTGGTTGGCCACGGTGATCGTCAGCGAATCGAGGTCGGTCCCGAAGTCGAGGGTGTCGGGGCTCGCGGCGATCGACGCGGCAGGGTCGGTCACCATCAGCGCCAGCGCGCCCGCGGTCGCGTCGCGCCCGTCGTCGATGCGCACCGTCGCGGTGCAGGGTCCGGCCTGCGCGGGCGCGACCCAGGCGACGGCGGCCGCATCGGCGCCGTCGGGGAAACCGCCGCGCGTCGCGGTCCAGGCGTAGGTCAGCGGCCGGCCCTCGGGGTCGCTCGCCTGCACCGTGAGGGTCAGCGTGTCGCCGGGACCGGCCGTCACCGACGGCGCGGCCGCCAGCGCCGCGATCGCCGGCGGCCGGTTGGCGGGGTCGGAGTCCAGGATGCAGCCGGCGGCGGCCAGCGCCGCGGCGGACAGGCAGATGACCAGGGGACGGGCGCGCATGTGACACCTCGTGGTTGCCCTCATTGTAGGCGGGATCGGCGGTGCGGACAACCGCCTGGCCCGGTGCCGCGCCCGGTGCTATGATGGTCCGAACAGGAGCGACCATGACCGCCGACCGCCACATCCCCCTGCCGACCCTCTACCGGGAGACCGACGCCTTCGCCGGTCTCGTGATGCCGGGCTCCGCCTGAGCCAAGCCGTAGCCATCCCGCATCACGCCACGCCGCCGGCGCTCCGCCGACGGCCCGGACCCGTTGCCAGGAGGATGTCGTGAACGACCGCAAGGACCTGATCCGCGCCTACAAGGAGACCGTGCAGCCCGCGGGCATCTACGTCGTGCGCAACACCGCCGAGGGCAAGCTGCTGCTCGGCGCCAGCCGCAACCTGCCGGCCGGCCTCAACAGCCAGCGCGCCCAGCTGCGCTTCGGCGGCCACCGCAACCACTCTCTGCAGGCCGACTGGAACCGCCTCGGCGAGGACGCCTTCACCATCGAGGTCTACGAGGAGCTGAAACCCGCCGCCGGCTCCCGCGAGGTCCGCCAGGAAGACCTCGAAGCCCTGCTCGCCCTGCTGGTCGCCGACCTGCGCCCCTGGGACGAGCGCGGCTACCACACCCCGCCCCGCCCGCAGCCCTGACCGCCGCAGGGGCCCGCCCCGCCCCGGGGCGCCGGCCCCGCCCCGCCCGGGGCCTGCCGGGCCCCGGCCAGGATGGCGGAGGGGCCCGAAAGCGCTCCGGGCACACGAGGTGCCCGGAGCGCGTCCCCGGCCGGACCAGGATCTCCAGATCCGGTCGACCGCGCCTATTGCATACCGAGGTGATACGCCAGGAAAGCCCACTCATCCGCCACTTCCTCGATGATCTTCGCCGTCGGCTTCCCGCCCCCGTGCCCCGCCTTGGTCTCGATGCGGATCAGCACCGGCTTGTCGCAGCCCTGCGCCTCCTGGATGCGCGCGGCGTACTTGAAGCTGTGGCCCGGCACCACGCGGTCGTCGTGGTCGGCGGTGGTGACCAGCGTGGCCGGGTAGCAGGTCCCGTCCTTCAGGTTGTGGTAGGGCGAGTAGGCGCGCAGCACGGGGAACATCTCGGGGTCCTCGCTGCTGCCGTAGTCGCTGGTCCAGGCCCAGCCGATGGTGAACTTGTGGAAGCGCAGCATGTCCATGACGCCGACCGCGGGCAGCGCCGCGCCGAACAGCTCGGGCCGCTGGTTGATCACCGCGCCGACCAGCGTGCCGCCGTTGCTGCCGCCCTGGCAGGCCAGGTGGGCGGCCGAGGTGTACTTCTCCGCGATCAGCCACTCGGCCGCCGCGATGAAGTCGTCGAAGACGTTCTGCTTGTTCTTGAGCATGCCGCCCTGGTGCCAGTCCTCGCCGTACTCGCCGCCGCCGCGCAGGTTCGCCATCGCGAAGACGCCGCCCATCTCGACCCACTGCAGGCGCGAGATCGAGAAGTAGGGGGTCATCGAGGCGTTGAAGCCGCCGTAGCCGTACAGCAGCGTGGGGTTCTTGCCGTCCAGCTTGATGTCCTTGCGGTGGACCAGGAACATCGGGACCTTCGTGCCGTCCTTGCTGGCGTAGAAGACCTGCTCGGTGGCGTAGGCGCTCAGGTCCACGTCGATCTCCGGCTCGCGGAACACGGTGCTGACGCCGGTCTTGAAGTCGTACTTGAAGATGGTCGGCGGGTAGAGGAACGACGTGAAGGTGTAGAAGCTCTCGGTGTCCGCGCGGTGGCCGCCGAAGCCGCCGGCGCTGCCGAGGCCGGGCAGCGCCACCTCGCCCAGCGGGCTGCCGTGGTGGTCGAAGCGGTAGACGACGCTGTGGGCGTCCTTCATGTACTCGGCGACGAACTCGTCGCCGTTGATCATGCCCACGCCCTGCAGGGTGATGTCCTTCTGGGGGATCAGCTCGAACCAGGCGTCCTTGGCCGGGTTGGCGGTGTCGACCGCGACCAGGCGCTTGCGCGGGGCGTCCAGGTCGGTGGTCAGGTAGAACACGCCGCCGTCGTGCTCGACGAAGCCGTACTCGGCCTCGAACTCGCCGAGCAGCTCCACGATCTTCGACGACGGGTCGCGCAGGTTTTTGTAGAAGAGCAGGTTCTGCGGCGAGGTGCCCTTCCAGATCGAGATGATCAGGTAGTCGCCGCTCTCGGTGACCTCGCCGCCGATGCCCCAGTCCTGGTGGTCGGGGCGCTCGTAGACCAGCACGTCCTGCGCCTGCGGCGTGCCCAGCTTGTGGTAGTAGAGCTTCTGGAAGAAGTTGGTGCCGGTGAGGTCTTCGCCCTCGGCGGGCGCGTCGTAGCGGCTGTAGTAGAAGCCCTCGCCCTTCTCGTCCCAGCTCGCGCCGGAGAACTTGCTCCACTCGACCTTGTCGGTGAGGTCCTGCCCGGTGTCGATGTCGCGCACGTACCAGGTCTGCCAGTCCGAACCGCTGACGCTGGTGGCCCAGGCCATCTTCTTGCCGTCGCGGGCGATGCTCATCCCGGCCAGCGAGACGGTGCCGTCCTCGCTCAGGGTGTTCGGGTCCAGCAGCACGCGCGGCTCGGCGTCGAGGCTCTCCTGGACGTAGAAGACGGACTGGTTCTGCAGGCCGGTGTTCTTGGAGAAGAAGTAGCGGCCGCCCTCCTTGAACGGGGCGCCGTACTTCGGGTAATCCCACAGCTCGGTCAGCCGCTGCTTGATCCGCTCGCGGGCCGGCAGCTTGGCCAGGTAGCCGTACGTCAGCTCGTTCTGGGCCGCGACCCAGGCGCGGGTCTGCTCGCTGTCCACGTCCTCGAGCCAGCGGTAGGGGTCGGCGACCTGCGTGCCGTGGTAGTCGTCGACGACGTCGACCTTGGCGGCGGCGGGATAAGCGAGGGGCATCGGGCTCTCCTGTCCGGAGTCGCGGCAGCCGCCGAGCGCGAGCAGCGCCAGGACGGCCACGATGGACGCACGTTTCATGGGGCGGACCTCTCGTTTCGGGTGGGGTGGGGCGGAGCCGGTCCATGATAGGACCCGGCGGCCGGCCTGTCACGCCTCAACGGGCTTCCCTCAATGGGCTTCCCTGGCGCGCCGACCGCTGCTACCATACGGCCATGCCGGACCATGAGTTGCGCATCCTCCACGAAGACAACCACCTGCTGGTGGTGATCAAGCCCGCCGGCCTGCTCGCCCAGGGCGACAGCAGCGGCGACGTCACGCTGCTCGACCTCTGCAAGGCCGACCTGAAGGCCCGTTTCGACAAGCCGGGCAACGTCTACCTGGGCCTGGTGCACCGCCTGGACCGCCCGGTCTCCGGGGTCATGGTGCTGGCCCGCACCTCGAAGGCCGCCGCCCGCCTCAGCGAGCAGTTCCGCGGCGCGCAGGTGAGCAAGACCTACCGGGCCGTGGTCGAGGGCGCGCCTCCCGCGGTGGAGGGGGAGCTTGTCGGCCACCTGGCCGCCGAGGGCGACCGCGACGGGCGCACCCGCTGGTCCCCGGCGCCCTTCCCGGGCTCGCGCGAGGCGCACCTGCTGTATCGCGTGCTCGCCGCCGCGGGCGGCAAGTCGCTGCTCGAGGTCCGGCCGCAGACCGGCCGGCGCCACCAGATCCGCGTCCAGCTCGCGTCGGCCGGCTGCCCCGTGACCGGCGACGTGAAGTACGGCGCCCCGGTGCCGCTGCCCGACCGCTCCGTGGCCCTGCACGCCTGGCGCCTGGAACTGGCCCACCCCGTCGGCGGCGCGGCGCTCGTCTTCACCGCGCTGGTGCCCGACGCGGCGCCCTGGTCCCTCTTCGACGGGGCGCTTCCATGATCGCGGTCGACGTCACCGTCATCGGCGCCGGCATCGTCGGCTGCGCCGTGGCCGACGCCGCGGCCCGCCCCGGCCGGACCGTCGTGCTGCTGGAGAAGGAGGCGCGCCCCGGCGCCGGCGTCACCTCGCGCAACAGCGAGGTCGGGCACGGCGGCATGTACTACCCGACGGGCTCGCTGAAGGCCCGCTGCTGCGTGCGCGGGCGGCGGCGGCTGCGCGAGTTCTGCGGCGAAGCGGGCGTCGGTTGGCGCGACGTCGGCAAATTGATCGTGGCCTGCGACGACGCCGAGGTGCCGGGGCTGGAGCGGCTGCTCGCGCTGGGCGAGGCCAACGGCGTCGAGGACCTCGCCCTGCTCGGCCGCGACGAGCTGCGCCGGCTCGAGCCGCAGGTCGCGGCCGTGGCGGCCCTGCACTCGCCGCGCACCGGGATCCTGGACGCCGAGGGCGCGGCCCGCGCGCTGGCGGCGCGCGCCGCCGGGCGCGGCGCCGAGGTGATGACCGGCGCCGAGGTCACGGGCCTCGCGCGGCGCGGCGGCGTCTGGGAGGTCGCGGTCCGGCGCGGCGCCGAGACCTGGACCCACGCCAGCCGCCAGGTCGTCAACTGCGCGGGCCTGCACGCCGACGAGGTCGCGGCCATGGCCGGTCTGGACGTCGACGGCCTCGGCCTGCGCCAGCGCTGGGTCAAGGGCAACTACTTCGCGGTGGATCCCCGCCACGCCGGCCGCTTGTCCCGCCTGGTCTACCCGGTGCCGCCGCAGGACCGCGACACCCTGGGCGTGCACGTCTGCCTGGACCTGGCCGGCCAGATGCGCCTGGGCCCCGACTTCGAGACCGTGCCGCGCCGCGAGGACTACGGCGTCGACCCCGCCCGCGCCGGGGCGTTCTTCGCGGGCGCCGCGCGCTTCCTGCCCTGGCTCGCGCCGCAGGACCTGCAGCCGGCGATGAGCGGCCTGCGTCCGAAGCTCGACACCGACGCCCCCTTCGCCGACTTCCAGGTGCGCCGCGAGACGGGCGACCTCGAGGGCCTGATCGACCTGATCGGGATCGACTCGCCGGGGCTGACCTCGGCGCCGGCGCTGGCGGAGCTCGTCGCCGCCCTGCTCGACGGCCGCGAGCCGTGGACGGCGCCGTGACCGCCGCGGCCGTGGCGATCCTGCTGCTGCTGCTGGCCGCCCTCGCCGCGGCCCGCGCCCTGCGCGCCGCCGAACAGTGGCGCGCGGCGCCGCGCGGCCGCGCCCCCTTCGCCCACACCGCCGCGCACTACCGGCGCTGCTACGACCGCCGCGGGTTCCTGATCCTCGGCGGCGTGGCGCTGGCCGCCTTCGTCATGGCGCATACCGGGATCGACGAGGCCATCGACCGCGCCCACGAGCGCCGCATCCGCAGCCCGCGCAGCGATGCGGCCGTCGACATCCTGCGCGGGTTCGGCCGGCGGCCGTGGTTCCTGGTCTGGGGCGCCTTCGCGCTGCTCGACGGGCTGGTCGCCACGACGCCCCTGCTGCGCTGGGGCCGGCGCAACTTCGAGGCCATGGTCGTCGGCCTGCCCGCTCTCTGGTCCCTGCAGTTCGCCGGCGGCGCCTCCCGCCCCACCGACCCGCCGGGCGACGCCCGCTGGCGCCCGTTCCGCGACGACAACACGGCCTCGGGCGACACCTTCGTGGCCGCGGTGCCCTGGCTCAACGCCGGCCGCACCGTCAACGAGCCCTGGCTGCGGCGGCTCGCCTGGCTGCTGAGCTGGGGCCCGGGCTGGGGCCGGCTCAACGACCGCAAGCACTACGCGAGCCAGGTGGTCTTCGGCCACGAGATCGCCGCGCAGGCGGTGCGGTCGGTCGGGCCCCCGGGCGCCGGCGCCGATTCTCCGCCGTCTCGCTGAACCTTCCCCCCCCGTTTCCCGTAGTCCCCGCTCATGGGACGGGATCCCCGCCCGGGGATCCGCAGGCACGCCCGCCCGCCGGCCCCGTCCCCCGGCAGTGCGCTGCTCGTTCTCGCCGGAGCATTGCAGGGCACCGCAGACAACCCGACGAGGTGCGACATGGCCGCGTTCCCCCTGACCGCACCGTCCGTCACGGTCCGCGCGCGCCTCTGCGCGTTGCTCGCGCTCCTGGTCCCCGTCATCCCCGCCGCCGCCGCCGACTTCACGCCGGTCTTCCGGCCGACCATGGAGATCTCCCGCGCCGCGGGCGAAATCGACGTCGACGGCCGGCTGGATGACGCGGGCTGGCGCGGCGCCGCCGCCACCGACCGCTTCGGCGAGCGCCAGCCCGGCGACAACGTTGCGCCCCTGGTGCGGACCGAGGCCTTCCTCGCTTACGACGACGACAACCTCTACGCGGCCTTCGTCTGCGACGACGATCCCGCCGCGCTGCGCGCGACGATGTGCCAGCGCGACCAGTACGGAGACGACGACGCGGTGGGGATCTTCCTGGACACCTTCGGGGAAGCGTCCTGGGCCTACGAGTTCTTCGTGAACCCCTACGGGATCCAGCGCGACCTGATGTGGACCAGCGTCCACGGCGAGGATTCCGGCTTCGACGTCGTCTGGCACTCGGCGGCCCGCGTCACCGACACGGGCTACGTCGTCGAGATGGCGATCCCGATGTCCGCCCTGCGCTTCCCCGTGGCCGAGGTCCAGAGCTGGCGGCTCGATCTCTGGCGGCTCCACCCGCGCGAGAGCGGCCACCAGTATTCCTGGGCGGCCTACGACCGCGACGAGCAGTGCTTCCCCTGCCAGTGGGGGACCGTCGACGGGATCAGCGGCGTGCGGCCCGGCAAGGGCCTGGAGCTGCTGCCCTCGTACATCGCCTACATGACGGGCCGCACCACCGACCACCTCGATCCCGACGCCCGGTTCGACAACCACGACCTCAAGGGCGAGCCCTCGTTCGGCGCCAAGTACGCCGTCTCCTCCGACGTCACCGTCGAGGCCGCGCTCAACCCCGACTTCAGCCAGATCGAGGCCGACGCCGACCAGATCGACGTCAACACGACGATCGTGCAGCGCTACCCCGAGCGGCGGCCCTTCTTCCAGGAGGGCAGCGACCTGTTCCGCACCCTGTTCAACTCCTTCTACACGCGCATGGTCAACGCGCCCGAGCTGGCGGCCAAGGGCACGGCGCGCTGGGAGCGCACCAGCCTGGCCTTCATGCTGGCCCGCGACGCTCACTCGCCCTACATCGTCCCGACCGAGGAGCGCAGCTACCGCGCCCCGCAGGGCAAGTCCACGGTCAACGTCCTGCGCGGCCTGCAGAGCTTCGGCGCCGGCTCCCAGGCCGGCCTCATGGCGACCGACCGCCGCTACGACGACGGCGGCTCCGGCACCATCCTGTCGGGCGACTTCAACCTGCGCCTGTCGAGCCAGTTCAGCTGGGTGGGGCAGGCCGTCTACAGCCACACCGAGGAGCCCGACGGGATCGCGGTCAGCCCCGGCGAGACCTTCGACCACGGCCGCCGCACCGTGGACCTCGACGGCGAGTCCTACGCCGGCACGGCGTTCATCACCGAACTGCGCCGCCGCTCCCGCGACTGGAACGTGACGCTCGACTACAACCAGCTCGACCCGACCTACCGCACCCAGACGGGCTACGACCCGTGGACGGACCAGCGCAACGCCTTCGTCTACACGAACTACAACTTCTGGTTCGAGGACGGGCTGTTCACGCGCATCACCCCGGGCGTCTTCGCCGACGGGCGCTGGAACATGGACGGACGCCGCAAGTGGCAGCACGCGAACGCCCAGATCGACTTCAACCTGCGCTGGGCGCAGACCCACGTGGGGATCGGGGGGAGCCTCGGGCGGGAGATGTGGGGCGGCGTCGCGTTCGACGACCTCTGGAACGTCACCGCCAGCGTCGACGGCCGGCCGCACGACGTCCTGGGCTACTACGCCGCCTACAACTTCGGCCGCAACCCGGCCTTCGACACGCTGGGCCTCGGCGACGAGCGCAGACTGTCGCTGGCCCTGGAGATCAAGCCCGTCGACCGGCTGATCGTCGAGCCGACGTACGACGACGTCCGCAGCGAGGACGCGACGACGGGCGACCTGCTCTTCCGCCAGACCATCGCCCGGGCCCGCCTGCGCCTGCAGGTGGACCCGCGCCTCTCGCTGCGCCTGGTCGTCCAGCACAACGACTCCGAGAGCCCGCTGTACCGCGACCTCGCGCAGGGCGGCGACTTCCCTGACTACCACATGTACTTCGGGAGCAAGTGGGAGGTCGACCCGCTGCTGACCTACCGCGTCAACTCGTTCTCGGTGTTCTACCTGGGCTCGACGCACGACTACCGCGACTTCGACGCGGCCCGCGACGGCGCCCCGTCGAACCTGGTGCTGACGGAGCGGCAGTACTTCACGAAGCTGCAGTACCTGTTCCAGCTCTGAAAGACCGGGAGGCACGAAAGCAGGAGGGGGGCGCGACCGCCCCCCTCCCTGGTTTGATCTCCGGTCCGGATTCCCGGACGTCCCGGGGCGGGACCGCCCATCGATCAAGGCCGGCTCATCGCACGAGCGTCATCCGCCCGCCCCCGCCGCCGTCGCGCGTATCCACCCGGTACAGGTAGACGCCCGAGGGCAGCGCCTCGCCGGTCGCGTCGCGGCCCTCCCAGAGCACCAGCTGCGGGCCCGCCGGCGCGTTCCAGCCGCGCGACCAGACCGCGCGGCCGGCGAGGTCGTGCACGGTCAGGCGCACCGCCCCGGGAGAAGCGACCTCGAAGCGGATGGTGGTCGCCGGGTTGAACGGGTTGGGGTAGTTGTCGACCGCCAGCAGCAGCGGCGCGTCGGGCACGGGCGTGCCCTGCTCGTCCATGTCCCAGACCGTACCGTTGACGGTGTAGGTGGTGTAACCGGTCGTGGCCACCACGACGTGGCCGTTGACGATCGTGCGCATGCCGACGGGGTAGGTGGCGGCCGACCCCTGAGCGGTCTGGTAGACGTAGGCGCCGACGGCGGCGATGCGGTTCAGCGCATCCTGGCTCGGGTGGCCGTAGCTGCTGGAGACCGGCACGGAGATGATCGCGACCTCGGGCGTCGTCGCGTTCATGAACGCCGTGTTGCTGCTGGTGTAGGAACCGTGATGGTTGACCTGGTAGACCTCGATGTCGCCGGCCTCGAGGCCGACCGAGGTCTCGACGTCCTGCTCGCTGCTGTAGCCGCCGGTCAGGTCGCCCGCGACCAGGAAGTCGAAATCCCCGCTCTCGATCAGCAGGGCCATGCAGTAGGCGTTCTCCTCGTCACTGTCGTTGTAGGGCGACGGCAGCGTGCCGTTGCCGTTCAGGGCGATGACCCTGGCGGTCACGCCGTCGCCCAGGTCGATGATCTGGCCGTCGACCGCGGTCTGGCGCTTGGACGCCACCGCGTTGGCGTACGAGTTGTAGGTGGCCGTGGTGTAGGTCCAGCCCCGGTCGTAGACCGCCTGCGACACGCCGACCGCGTTGTAGACCTCGTCGAGGCCGCCGATGTGGTCCTCGTGGTAGTGGCTGGCGGCCATGTAGTCGAGCGTCGCGATGCCGTGGCTCTGCAGGTAGGGGACGATCACGCTGTTGCCGTCGCCGTTGTCGCCACCGTCGAACAGCAGCGTCTTGCCGCTGGAGGACACGATGAGCGTGGCGTCGGCCTGTCCGACGTACAGGCAGTGGATCGTCACCCCGGCCAGGGCCGGCAGGGCGGAGAGGGTCACGAGCAGGGCGGCAGCCCCAACCCGCGTCCGGATGCGCTGGGAGGTCATCGGGCGACACCTTTGTTGAAAATGTACGACCAGTTGATCCTGGCACCACTTAATGATACCAGATTTCGCCGCAAACCGAAAGCCTCCGCCTCGGTTCGCGTCGCTTGAATTGTCTCGCCTAGGGCCTGACGGACCCTCCGTGACAGGGGTGTCTGGAGGTCACCTGCGCCAGGAGGGCGCAGGGGACCGGAAGCCAAGCGCGCCGGGCACACGAGGTGCCCGGCGCGCGTCCCCTGTCACGGAGGGTCCGTCAGGCCCTAGGCCCCGACCTGCTTCTTGATCCAGGTCGTGGTCACCGACTTCGGCCGCTCGATCGGCGTCGCCATGGCCCGGTTGATGACCAGCTGCGAGGCCATGCCCAGCGCCCGCGAGACGGCGAAGAACACCGTGTAGAAGGAGAACTCCTTGATCCCGTAGTGGTAGAGCAGGGCGCCGGAGCCCGCGTCCACGTTCGGCCAGGGGTTCTTGGCCTTGCCGTGCTGCTGCAGCACGTCGGGCACGACCTCGAACACGATGTTGACCGTCTTCATGATCGGGTCGTCCGGGAAGTGCTTCATGCCGAAGTCGCGGAAGCAGGTGAAGCGGGGGTCGGTCACCCGCAGCACGGCGTGGCCGTAGCCCGGCACGACCTGGCCCGAGTTCAGGGTCTCCCAGGCGAACTTGCGGATGTTCTCGTGGGTCGGCTGGCCCACGGCCTTCTTCAGGTCCAGGATCCACTTCAGGCACTCCTGGTTGGCCAGGCCGTGCAGGGGGCCGGCCAGGCCGTTCAGGGCCGCCGACACGCTGTAGTAGGCGTTGCTCAGGGCCGAGCCCACCAGGTGGCAGGTGTGGGCCGAGACGTTGCCGCCCTCGTGGTCGCAGTGCAGCACCAGGTACAGGCGCATGCACTCGGCGAACTCGCCGTCGGGGTCCTTGATGCCCAGCATGTGCGCGAAGTTCTGGGACCAGGTCAGGTCCTTCTTCGGGGAGATCCGCGGGCCCTTGCGGTAGCGCATCCGGTAGATGCCGGCGGCGATGGCCGGCAGCTTCGCGATCAGGTCCAGCGAGTCCTCCAGCGTGGGCTTCCAGTAGTCCAGCTTGTTCATGCCCTCGTAGTAGGCGTCGCGGAACTTCGACTCGCGCTCCATGGCCAGGATCGCGGTGTCGAACATGCACATCGGGTGGGAATCCTTCGGCATCGCCTCCAGGACCCGCCAGACGTAGGCCGGCACGCGGGCCCGCTCGGCCAGGTCCTGCTGCAGGGCCCTGGTGTCGCGGGACGACGGCATCTCGCCGGTGCACAGCAGGTAGAAGACGTCCTCGGGGGTGCGGTCGGCCAATTCGGCGATCGGGGTGCCGCGGATCAGCAGGCCCACATCGGGCGGCACCTCGCTGGTGTCGCAGACCATGCCCTTCACACCGCGCATGCCGCCGTAGGCCTGGGCGACCGTCACGTCGCTGATCTTGGTGTCGCCGTGGGTCTGCACGAGGGTGCGGATCTCCTGGCGCCACTCGGGGATGAGCTGGGCCATGCGCGTCTGGAGCTTAGCCATGGAGGCCTCCTTGGTGGGTCGGGGCTCGGCAAAAGAGGAGTCTGAAACTCGCCTTGATGCTTGCGGATCTGCATCGCTCTGCGACGAAACATAATCGCAACGGCGCGACAAATTCAAGGGGCATCACGTTTGTCATTCCCGGGTGCAGCGATTACCATTGTGAGGCGCCGCCTCGGGCGCCGAATGATCCCCGGAATGAGCCGATCTGGAGGCAGGCCCATGAGCGACGTGACCAAGTGCATCGAGATCCTCGGCGAAGCCATCGCCTTCGAGGAGGAGGGCATCCGCTTCTTCACCGAGCATGCCGAATCGGCCGGCTCGGCGATCGAGCGCAAGATCTTCCAGTCCCTCGCGAAGGACGAGCAGGGCCACCGCGCCTACCTGATCGGGCTGCGCGACGAGCTGATCCGCACGCACAACCTGTCGCCGCTGAGCGCCGGGACCGACCACCCGCACGACCGCACGCCCCGCCAGATCTTCGAGACCGCCCTGGAAGGGGTCAAGGACCCCTACCGCTACGTGGAGGAGGACCTCGAGATCCTCAAGGGCGCGATGGAGGTCGAGCGCAAGGGCTACGCGATGTACGCCAAGGCCGCCGCGACCATGGAGTCCGCCGAGGCCAAGCGCCTGTTCGAGCACCTGGCCGGCGAGGAGCAGTCCCACTACGACCTGCTGAAAAACACCTACGAGTACATCCGCGACCCGCAGGGCTGGCACGAGTACGAAGAAGGCGGCATGCTGGACGGCGGCTAGCCCGCCGCGCCGCATCAGCCCCGGAGAAACCAGCGGCCGCTCCGCCACGCCGGCGGGGCGGCCGCGTCTCGAAGGAGACGACGATGCCCGACCGCACCGCCGCCCGCGACCTGTTCCGCGGCGTCACCGCCCTGGCGCCGATGGCCACCGGCGGCAACCTGCCCTACCGCCGCCTGTGCAAGCAGTTCGGGGCCGACACCACCTGCTGCGAGATGCTGCTGGCCCACAAGCTGGTCAAGGCCAGCCGCCTGGAGATCGCCCTGATGCGGCGCCACCCGGAGGAAGCGCCCTTCGGCATCCAGATCGCCGGCAGCAAGCCCGAACTCATGGCCGAGGCCGCGCGCATCGCCGCGGGCGCCGGCGCCGACTACCTGGACCTGAACTTCGGCTGCCCCATCGACTTGATGGTCCGCAAGGGCATCGGCGCCGCGGCGCTGCAGCGGCCCGCCCGCCTGGCCGCCATGGTGGCGGCCGCGCGCGCGGCCGTCGAGTTGCCGCTGCTGGTCAAGCTGCGCCTGGGCTGGTCCGAGCAGAAGGTGAACGCCCCGGAACTCGCGCGCCTGGCCGAGGCCGAGGGCGCCGACGCCCTGGTGATCCACGGCCGCACGCGCGAGCAGCGCTACCGCCGCGACGCGGACTGGGACGCCATCGCCGAAGCCGCCCGCGGCGTCGCCATCCCCGTGCTGGGCAACGGCGACATCCTGACGATCTGGGACCGCGACCGCCGGCTCGCGCAGGCGCCGGTGGCCGGCGTGGTCGTGGCGCGCGGCGCGCTGATCAAGCCCTGGGTCTTCCGCGAGCTGAAGGAGGGGCGCCCCTGGTACCCCACGGTCGCGGAGCGCTGGGCGGTGATGGCGCGCTACGTCGCGCTGGCGAAGGAGCACTTCGGCGACGACGAGAAGGGGCTGGGCCGCGTCGAGCGCTTCACGCTCTGGCACCTCGGCTTCTGGCACCGCTACCGGCCCTTCACGCAGGCGGACCAGCAGGCGGAAGCGACCTCGCTGATCCAGCGCCGCGCCGCCTGGCCGGGCGACGACCCGGAGGAACTGCTGCTGGCCAGCGAGCTGGAGCAGGACCACCGGCGGATCTGGGCGCGCCTGCTTGACAGCGACCACCCCGGCGCGTAAGCTGCGCGGGCGGCCGTTCCCCGGCCGCGGACATCGTTGATCTCCGGTGATCACCCGGAAGCCGGTGCGAATCCGGCGCGGCCCCGCCACTGTGAGCGGCGACGAAACCCGTAGAACGCCACTGGTCCTCGCGACCGGGAAGGCACGGGGAGTAGGACGACCCGCGAGCCAGGAGACCGATCCCCGGACCTCTGCCATCACCCTCGCGGGAGGAGTTCGTGGCATGCTCCGCAGGACCGGTGCGTCCCTGCTCGTCGTCGTCCTGGGTTGCCTGCTCGCCGCCGCCGCCGCGGTCGCGCAGCCGGCTGCGGATGACAATGCCTTCGCGTCGGCGGACTTCGACCTCGCCGACCCCGCCTTCCTGGCCTTCACCGACACGATCACGGTCCTCGGACCGGCCGTCTCGGCTTCCCCGTTCCCCGTCGGCGACGCCACGGTCACCGTCGTGGACCTCGACCGCCCCGGCGCGCCCGGCGACCTGGCCGAGCTGCTGACCGGGATCGCCGGGCTGCAGGTGCGGCGCTACGGGGGGCTGGGCTCGGAGGCCGTGCCCTCGATCCGCGGCTCGACGTCGGCCCAGGTCCAGGTGCTGGTCGACGGCCTGCCCCTGGCCGACGCCCAGGACGGCGGCGTCGACCTCTCGCGCCTGCCGCTGGCGCGCTACGCGCAGGCCGAGATCTACCGCGGCTACGTGCCGGCCCGCTTCGGCGGCGGCAGCGGAGCGGGCGCCGTCAACCTCGTGACGCGCCGGGGCGCCGCCGGCGGCGGCCTGCGCCTGGGCGCCGGCTCGTTCGGCGAGGCCTCGGCGCGCTGGGAACAGGCCCTGGCGCCGGGCGGCGGGGCCGTCGACGTGGACCTGCTGCTGCACGCCCGCCGCACCGACAACGCCTTCGGCTTCCGCGACCACAACCAGACCTTCGCCAACCCCGACGACGACCGCGACGCGGTGCGCCGCAACGCCGGCTGGCGCGAGCACGGCGGGACCCTGTCCGGCGACTGGCACGGCCCGGCCCTGCTGGCCCGCTGGCGGCTCAACGCCCTGCGGCGCGAGGGCGGCCGGCCGGGCCCGGTCGGCGCCTTCGAGAGCCCGCACGCCGCCCTGCGCCGCGACGGCAGCGACCTGCGCCTGACCCTGAGCGACCCGCGGGAACGGCTCGGGCTCGACCTCTTCGCCGGGCGCGAGGACGAGCGCCTCGAGGACCGGCTGCGCGAGGTCGGCTGGGATCCCTCGGGCGTGACCACCTCCCGCAGCGAGCAGGTCTTCGGCCGCCTCGGCTGGCGCGGCGGACGGCAGGCGGGCGACGGCGCGGAGCTGCGCTGGCGGCTGAGCGCCGACGGCCGCCGCCAGTGGTACGACGAGTCGGTCCCCGGCCTGAGCGACCCCCTGCGCACGCGCACCACGCTGGAGGGCGCGGCCGTGCTGGAGGTCCTGCTCTACGCGCCGCGGCTGACGCTGCGTCCCCAGTGGCGGTGGAGCCGCCTGGAGGACGACTTCCCGGCCCTGCCGGCCCTGCCGTGGCTGCCGCCGCCGCCGCTGGCCGCCCCGCACGTCCACCGCGCCGCGTCGCCGGTGCTCGGGGCGACCTGGGAGGCGCGGCCCGGCACGCTCTTCTTCGAGGGGCACGCCGGCACCTCGCTGCGCGAACCGTCCTGGGTGGAGCTGTTCGGACAGCGCGGCGGCGTGCAGGGCAACCGCGAACTGGTGCCCGAAGAGATCCGCAGCCGCGATCTCAGCGCGCAGCTGCGGCCGACCCCCGACCTGCACCTGCGGCTGGCCTGGTTCCGCACCGAGGTGCAGCGGGCCATCCTCTGGCGCACGACGTCGCAGTACACCAGCCAGGCCTTCAACGCCGGCGCCACCGCAACCTCGGGCCTCGAACTCGAGGCCGCGGTCGGCCGGGCGCAGGGGCTGCGCCTGCAGGGCAACCTGACGGCCCAGGACACGCGCGACCGCGGCGGCGATCCCGTCTACAGCGGCAAGGACCTGCCTTACCTGCCGGAGTTCGAGGCCGCGCTGGACGCCTCCCTGCCGCTGGGCGCCTGGCGTCTGGGCGGGAACTGGCAGCACCAGGCCGCGGCCTACCGCGACCGCTACAACTCCGCCGCCGACCGCATCCCCGCGCGCTCGCTCTGGAACGTGTCGGTGGCGCGCGAGTGGCGGCAGGCGGGTCGCGCGCTGACCGCGACCTTCGAGATCGTCAACCTGACCGACGCCGACGTCTACGACGTCGCCGGTTTCCCCCTGCCGGGCCGCAGCTTCCGCGCCGGCCTGAACATCGAGTGAGAGGCACCTGCACCATGCGCCACCTCCGACTGCCCGCGATCCTGCTGCTGATCGGCGCGCTGTCCGCGCCCGCCCTGTCCGTGCCCGCCTTGGCCTGGGACGACTTCATCGTGCTGACCACCGACTTCGCGAGCGTCGGCGGCGTCACGCGCGTGGACCGCTTGACGCCCTGGTCGTCCGCGATCGACGTGGCAGACATCTCGTCCGACGCCGTGGGCCGCTGGCACGACGGCCGCTACTACGTCAGTCAACCGCAGCGCCGCCAACATCCAGGTCCTGGACCCCGCGCAGGGCATGGCCACCGTCCTGCAGTTCAGCGTCGGAGTCGGCCGCAATCCCCAGGACATCGCGTTTGCCACCGACGGGCGCGCTTTCGTCTCCTGCCTCGACGCGGCCCTGCTGCTGGAGGTCGACCCCGTCGCCGGCGGCGTGGTGGGGACGTGGTCCACCGCCGGCTTCGCCGACGCCGACGGAATGCCCGAAACCGGCTGGATGCTGGCCGTCGCCGACCGCCTCTTCATCACCTGCCAGCGCCTGAACCGCGACGGCTGGTGGGAGCCGACCGGCCCGGGGCTGCTGCTCGTCTTCGACATGGCCGCCGGGACCTGGGGCGCGCCCGTCGTGCTGGCCGGGTCCAACCCGGCGCCGCCGCTGTCGCTGTCGCCCGACGGCACGCGGCTGCTGGCGCCGACGGTGGGCCTGTACGGCCTGCTGGACGCGGGCTTCGAGACGGTCGACCTGGCGACCCTGACCAGCAGCGGCCTGCTGGTCACCGAGCAGCAGTTCGGCGGTGAGATCGTCGACGTCGTCATGACCGGGGCGCACCGCGCCTGGGCGGTCGTCAGCGACACCTCCTTCCGCACGCACCTGAAGACCTTCGACCCCGCCGGCGGGGCCGCGCCCGTGAACGTGAAGTCGGCGAGCGGCTACCACTACCCGGACCTGGCGTGGGACGGCGCGCAGCAGATCTACCTCTGCGACCGGACGACCGGCGCCGCCGGCGTGCGCGTGTTCCACCAGTCGACGGCCGCCGAGCTGACCGCGGCCCCGATCCCCACGGGCCGGCCCCCGTTCCAGGCCGTCCTGCCCCTGGACACCGACGCGACCGCGGCTCCCCTCGTCGCGGCAGCCGCCGGCCCGGCGCTGGACGCGCCCTGGCCCAACCCGGCCAACCCGCGCACGACCTTCGCCGCCGCGGCCGCCCCCGGCGATGTCGTCGCCTTCGCGGTGCTGGACCTGCGCGGACGGCGCCTGCGCGAGGAGCAGCGCGCCGCCGGCCCCGACGGCCGCGCCGTCTGGGAGTTCGACGGGCGCGACGGCGAGGGGCGGTCGCTGCCCTCGGGCGCCTACCGCGTGACCGCCGGCGCCGACGCTCGCCTGTTCACCCTGGCGCGCTGATCGGCCAGGATCTAGGATAGTCGTCCACCCCGACCAGGAGCCGACATGGCCCGCATCTACACCCGGACCGGCGACGGCGGCGAGACCTCCCTCATCGGCGGCCGGCGCGCCCCCAAGGCGGACGTGCGCGTCGATCTCTACGGCGAGGTCGACGAACTCAACAGCCACCTCGGCCTCGCGGTCGCGCTGCTCGGCGATCGCCGCCGCCGGCGGCGCCGCGCGATCGCGCGCCGCGGCCCCTGGAACTCCGCCGGGAGCTGGCCACGATCCAGTCGCGGCTGTTCGACCTCGGCGCCCTGCTGGCCGATCCCGAGCGCAGCGAAACGCTCGCGCGCGAGGGCGCGCCGGTGCCCGGTCTCGACGAGGCGGAACTCGAGCAGGCGATCGACCGCATGGAGGCCGACCTCGCACCGCTGCGCCGCTTCATCCTGCCCGGCGGGATCCCGGCCGCCGCGGCCCTGCACATCGCCCGCACGGTGTGCCGGCGCGCCGAGCGCCGCACCGTGGCGGCGGCGCGCGACATCGCCGTGCCCGGGGCGGTGGTCCGCTACCTGAACCGCCTGAGCGACTACCTGTTCGTCGCCGCGCGCCGGCTCGACGCGGCCCACGGCGCGCCGGAGACCGTCTGGGTCCCGTACGCGCCGGACGACGAGGGCGGGAGCCGGACGTGAGCGACGCCGTGCGCGAGCGGAACATCCTGCTCGTCACGTCGGTGGCGCATTTCCTGACCCACTTCGGCCTGCTGATCTTCCCGTCCCTGGTCCTGTCGATCCAGCAGGACTGGGACCTGCCCTTCGACCGCGCGCTCGCCCTCGGCTTCTGGATGTACCTGCTGTTCGGCCTGGGCGCCCTGCCCAGCGGCGTGCTGACCGACCTGTGGCGCCGGCCGCGCCTGATGATCGCCGTCAGCCTGGCGGGGATGGCCGTCTGCTCGCTGTGGGCGGGCCTGACGCGCACCGCGGCGCAGCTCACGTGGGCGCTGGGCGGCCTGGGCCTGTTCGCCTCGATCTACCACCCCGCGGGCATGGGCCTGATCTCCACCGGCGTGAAGCGCCGGGGCTGGGCGCTGGGCGTCAACGGGGTCGCCGGCAACTTCGGCGAGGTCCTCGCCCCGGTCGCGGCCGGCGTGCTGGCCGTGGTGCTGGGCTGGCGCAGCGTCTACCTCGTGCTGGCCGTGCCCGCG